>JAIBAI010000098.1 GCA_019695235.1 Bacteroidia bacterium
GAACTACTCTCTACGCTCCGTTCACCGGAACAATTGACCGGGTCGCTGGTACACTTACCGCAAACGTTCCTGCATTTGTTCCCATCAACATGATTGCTGCTCCCGGTGGTACTACTCATTTCAAAATTGTTTCTGCTGGCGCAGAGGTAGATTTTGAAAATGAAACTTTCGTAATGGATTCCCAGGCAAGCGGAATTTTGCCCTGGGATGCAACCGCCACTGCAGTAATCAATCTGGCGAATGCCGTTACTGCAAACAGCACTCACCCGTTGTTCCTTGCTTTGGGTATCGAGTTTTACCAGCAAGTAAACGGCCAAATGTATCCGCTTAAAAACGGTGCATACAACGCTTTAGCGTTGGTTAAAGTGAGTGGCCAGTAAACAAATAAAGCTGTTCATTCTTCAGTTCAAAAAAATAGCCCTGCCGGAAGGCGGGGCTTTTCATTTAGTACTCACTTGGTAACATCAAACATCCATCCACTAACCAGATTGTAGCCAGATCATAGGGGAAATCACTGAATGAAATTTCCTGACTTGTTACCTTATTGTGGTTCCCATCAGTAGCAAGAACAGAAAACTCGTTCTCCTTAACCCGCTTTAGATCCCATACCTGAAATGGTTCTTTCTTTACCCGAGTCTGGCATTGATGACTAACAATTAAATCAATCAGCCAATACGCCTGGCATCCTTCGGCCAGGTCTTTAACTCCATCAGTATAAATCAAACCAGAAAGATTGTGTCGGTAAAAATTTTCCGAACCGTTGTGAGAGCCGAAGAAGTGATTTGCATTTTTCATCTTAATAAAATTTAATTTTTAAAAGAAAAAAGAGAAAAAAAGAAAGCCACTTCATCAGCCGCCGTTGTTACAAGCCAAAAGGAAACGGAATAAATACGTGGATTACTTCAGATGAATTACTTGATGCAGTTTGTGCAGGATATATCGCTGAGAATATGCACTGATGTTTTATGCCGTAGTCTTTTGGCAGATCGGCTTTATATTAGATTGGTTTTATTCAAAAGCTGAAGTAGGCGGCTAACTTTGCTGATTTTTTGATTCTTTATTCAGGCAGTTGAAAAAGAATTGTTGTATTTTTTAAATAAAAAATGGGACGTACAAAAGAGAGAAGGAAATTCATACATGAACCTTCAACACATGAAATATTCTACTGTTTATCAGGAATGCCTGACTATTCAAAAACTTTGTTGGAACAGAATCCGGATAAATCTTACTCTGATTTTCTCAGACAATTAATTGACCTAAATTTCTACAACGACCGAACTGAAAAGATTCCTATCAAAAAGATAGCTGCGGACCTGAAAACCGATACTGCAAAAGCTACAAAATGGCTGAAGGCTATTTATGAGCAAATATTTGAACTCAATTTTGATAAACCAGAATTGTTTCAGAAAAATGGGGTTAAGGTATGTATGTATATGAGGTATTTTGATAGCAGTTGTACTTTTTATACTGCGTTGCCTGTACTGCCCAGGGAATTTGAAACAGTCAATTTTCCATTTGCAAAGGCTAAAACTGGAACTGAACGATATTGGGTAAAAAGAGTAGAGCATGAAATTTCCGGCGACATTGCTGATGTTACACTTTGGTTAGATGGTGAGACTTTAAATAAGTACCGTGAATTTGCTTTGGACAAAGCATTATTTCAAGGGTGGATTCACTTTATGGATGTATATGATAAGACGTCAAACGAATTGGATGATGAACTGAAAAGGCTTTACAAGAATTAGAAAACATTTCAGGACACTTCCCTTTCAAATGCCGGTTTGATACTGTTCGGATATGATATACTGATGCACCGGCTAAACCTATTCATAGATCAGTAGTGCTTTCTTAGAAGCAAAGGCAATGTGTCAAGCCTGCCGGTAAAAGCGCCTGCGGCAAAAAAGAAGCATAGCTGTGCGGCACACTTGTCCGCACTGTAGCGCTGGAGGCGAGCCGCCGTAAGCCACCGAAGAGAGGAACGAACGAAGGTGGCTGCGAGCCCCCACGAGGGGCTGGTCAGTAAAGGCCGACGAAGGAGGCCGATGCCAGCTCCATGTGTAGCCGCCGCAGTATATTTCCCGCAGGGTACGGAGGCGGCGGAACGATGCAAGTGAGTTTAGTGCTGCGTGGCGAAATGAGGGACGAATGAGCCATGTGTCAAGATTTGTGTGTTAGCGCAGCACTTTAGCGAACGCAGCCGAAGTGGGGATAGCCGGCGAGCAAAATTATTGGCAGCGGGTGGACTGAACGCTACTGAAGTGAATGGATGACGAAGTGAAGCGGAATGGAACCCAGTGAGTATTGTAGGGATTGCTTTGCGAAATGGTATGTGACTGCAAGTGCGTTGAGCTGTGTGTTTGCAATGCAGACCATGCCATGAAGCAAAATGTACAGCTACGAACGAGGTGAAATGAAGCGTAACGGAGGAAGGAATGAACGAGGTGGCGTGAAGGACACAAAAGCTGCCGTGAGGAATGAGGAGGAACTGCAAGCAGCATGACAAACCTGCGATAGCAGCCCGAAGGGCATTGCAGTGAAAGCAATACCATAAAAGTGTAATTAAAGAAAAACATTGCTTTGACTGCAATGGTTTGGCATGATTGCTTGCTGACGACGAATGACGAACACCTATTTACCGGCGAAGCGTAGGTTCTGTGCGAAGGGAAAAGAAGCATGGAGTTGTGCGGTGGGTTTCTTCCGTTGTCTGATCATCTTCGTTAAGAGAAAGCCCCCACTACCAGGGAGGCTCACATGACGAAGTAAATGAATAGCCTAACTGCGACGAAAAAACAAACACACCAGGCGAAACGAACCAGCAGCTAACCCAGATGCTGCCAACAAGCCAACGCTGAACAAGAACTGACATAACAATACATTTAAAATGAAAAAATAAAATAACATGCTTCTGTCAGCGAAGGGAAACGGATGTCTTGCACTCCAAAAGGAAACGGAATAAAAGATGGCTTTGTGAGTTGGGCTTGTGTTTATGCCGTAGTCTTTTGGATGCTCCGTTTTCCTGAAGCTATCTTGCATGTGTATTTTATTTTTTTGAATGGGTTGGCTATCGTCAGTGATTGAAATGATAATGTTGTGGCTGCTAAATGATGAAAAAAGAAATTAATACACCACCACAGTCGATGTAAAGGTGAAACAGATATGTAATAAATCGTGAAACCCTATTTCTTACTTGTCCCAATTTTTGTTTTTAAAAGCTGTGCATTAATCGCAACTATAATCGTACTTAAACTCATAAAAACCGCACCAACTGCCGGGCCTAATACAAATCCTGCTGAATACAGCACACCTGCCGCCAATGGAATGGCAAAACTGTTATAGGCAGTTGCCCAAACCAGGTTTTGAACCATTTTCTTATAGGTAGCTTTACCGAAAAGAATAAGATTGGCAATGTCTTTCGGATTGCTGTTTACCAAAATGATGTCAGCCGTTTCTGCAGCCACATCAGTACCTGAACCAACAGCAATACCTACATCTGATTGTGCCAGCGCCGGAGCATCATTAACACCGTCGCCTGTCATGGCAACAAACTCTCCTTTGTTTTGAAGTTCTTTTACAATTTCCACTTTTTGATGTGGTAAAACTTCTGAATAATATCCATCCAGGCCCAATTCTTCTGATACGGCTTTTGCTACTGTTTCATTATCACCTGTTGCCATTAAAACTTTAATACCGTTTTTCTTAA
>JAIBAI010000007.1 GCA_019695235.1 Bacteroidia bacterium
AAATGCTTTTGTAAATCATGCGATGCTTGTATCAGAACTTCCTTCAGGAGTTTATATGGTTTCTGTAGAAGGCAATGATTACAAAACCCTTCAGAAAATGGTTAAGCGTTAATCATTTTTGAATTCAAACAAAAAAGCCCGAATCAATTGATTCGGGCTTTTTTGTTTTGGTATTTTCCGGCCGCCCGGTTTAGTGGGTCGGTTAAGAATGTTTGCTTTTAGGCAGATGAGGATGCTTGTTTTCTAGCTGAATTTGTGTGTTTTGAGAAAATTATTTTACCGGCTGCTTTTTGGTAAGCTTTGCACTTGCCTTAGCAGTTTTCTCAGTAGATAGAGGCTTTTTGGTGGTGCTTGGCTTTTTGGATTTAGCGGCAGGTAATTTTTTTACTTCCACTCCGTTGGCTGGCTTCTTCAATATTTTGGCAAGTAGCTCCCTCACTTCCTGAAATGCATTTTCGCCTTTCATGATAAAGTCTAAAGCGCCCTTTTTAAATGCACCGATTGCTAGTTTAGCGTCTCTCTGGCCAGATAAGAATATTACATGGATTTTTGGATCGAACGCTTTGATTTTTTGAAGAACCTCCAGGCCGGACATCCCGGGCAATTGATGATCTAATATAACAACCTTCGGCTTCAGGTCAATGTTTTTCAGGCAATCTTCTCCGGAAAAAAATACTTTGATTCCGTCAAAGTAATTAGCCTCCAAGTCATAATTTACCAGGTTGGCAAAAAATGGTTCGTCTTCTACGATAAAGATTTTAGCTGAGGTACCGTTTTTCATCATTTTACACTGTTATTACTTGTATACTCCAAAAGACGAAGAAGGTTTCAGTCCTGCCTCTGGGATAAGATTAGGTTGAAACGGTAAAATAAGCAAAGAAACCCCAAATAAAAAAACCAAAAATGAGCAGAAGTATACATCACAAGCAAGCCAATAATTATCAGGTTTCTATTTAATGCCCGAATTTCAGGTGCTCTGCAAATAGTTCCTGAACTTTCATTAACACTGCGGGTTTGAGGTTTTCCTGCTTGTAGGAGGTGAAAAAAGATACTGCGATGTGCCAGCCTTCTTCATCAGTACCAAGTTGCGTTTTGATTTGTTCTTTAAATGCGTTTCTTGATTTTAAATAGGTACTAAGTTCTGTCATTCGCTCTTGAACATCAGCAGGAATGCTGCTTATATTAATTTTTATTTCTTCTCTGTATTTCCCGCTTCCGAGGTTATGGATAGGTTTTGATAGTACTAAGCTATTGGGAATTTTTAAAAAATGTTCATGATGATGCTGCTCTAATGTAAAGAAGAATGTACCAATGCGTGTAACCAGGCCTGTTTCTTCATGTATCTGAATGTAGTCGCCCATTTGGAAAGGCTTTTTATTTAATATGATAAACCAGGCGAAAAATGACAAAAGCAAGTCGCGTACAGCGAAGGCAAAACCTGTGGCAATTAAACCCACAAAGAGGGTGATGTCGCCCAGTGAGACCCCTGCTTTCCAGAAAGTTATTATAAAAGCAATAGTATAGAGCGAAATTGAATATAGCTTGGTGATGATAATTCGTTGTTCAACCTCCATTTCCTTCTCGAACATGTTCCACACCTTATTTCCTGTAAGCCGGATGATAATAGTAGCTATTAACAAGCTTAGAATCAGTGTGAAGAAGAGGCCGATTATTTTAAGAATAATGGGGTCAATCCGGATAACATTTTTGCTAATCATGTAGTACACTGCTCCGAAAAAGAGAAGCAGGGCTGTCAGCAGGAAAATTCTCCGGTACCGCTTTTTTGAAAGGCTCATACCGGACAAATGTACGCTTTTGGGAAAGAAAGTTTTTCACAGAGTTTTAAAATCACTACATGATTTTGAAGTTTAGCATTAGATGATTCTTTACTTTTGCGGCAGTTTTAACCGGAAAACCACCTGCAAATGAAAATCACTGTTATAGGCGCTGGCAATGTAGGCGCCACCTGTGCCAATGTTATGGCTGAGAAAGAATTAGCCAATGAGATTGTATTATTAGATATCAAAGAAGGTGTTGCCGAAGGCAAGGCCCTGGATATGTGGCAACAGGCGCCGATAAATTGTTTTGATTCAAGAACGGTAGGTTATACCAATGATTATTCAAAAACCGCAGGTTCTTCGGTGGTAGTCATAACTTCAGGTTTGCCAAGGAAACCCGGCATGAGTCGCGATGACCTTATCGCTACCAATGCTGGAATTGTGCGTTCAGTAACAGAAAAGGTGATCGAATTTTCACCAGATGCCATCATTGTGGTTGTTTCAAACCCTCTGGATGTAATGACCTATGTGGCATACCTGACTGCACATGTTGACCCATCAAGGGTATTTGGTATGGCAGGGATACTTGATACAGCCAGATATCGTGCATTTCTTGCCGAGGCGCTGAATGTATCACCTAAAGATATTCAGGCGATGCTTTTGGGCGGGCATGGCGATACGATGGTGCCGCTTCCACGCTATACAACAGTTGCTGGAATTCCCGTTACAGAGCTTATTGCAACCGACAAATTAGATGCAATTATTGAGCGTACGAAAAAAGGCGGAGGAGAATTGGTAAACCTGATGGGTACTTCTGCATGGTATGCTCCAGGGGCAGCAGCTGCGCAAATGGTCGAATCTATTGTACGTGATCAGAAAAGAATCTTCCCTTGCTGCGCATGGTTGCAAGGAGAGTATGGTTTAAAAGACATCTATCTGGGCGTGCCTGTAAAATTAGGGAAAGCAGGGATTGAGCAGATTATTGAGCTTCAACTGAACAAAGCTGAAATGGACTTGCTAAACAGCAGTGCTGCTGCGGTACGCGAAGTAATGAATGTATACGATGGCATGGCTAAATCTGCAACAGCGTAAAGGCTTGCAGAAAGAGCATGTCTGTTGCTGAATTTACAATTCCGTTCAAGCTTCTCAGGCTTGGGGAAGAGGGTGTTCATATCTTGGTTAAGGTTGCATTAGGGCGCAGACGTGCAGACATGATTATTGATACCGGCGCCTCTCAAACGGTATTTGACTTGACATTTATCCGGAACATTTATCCGGAAAAAGTGTTAAAACCATTAAGCCGACCTTCAGCTGGTGTTGGAGGAGGAGATATTCAAGGAAGTATGGTTGTGATACCACGCATGAAAGTAGGGGGGATGGTTATTGCCAGTTATTGTGCGGCTGCAATAGACTTCAGTCATGTAAATGCATATTACCAAAGTATGGGTCTTGGGCAGATTCATGGGGTGCTTGGAGGTGATTTATTGCTAAAAACCAAAGCACGGATTGATTACCGTACCCATGAAATAATTATTCAAACACCGGAAGTATGAGAATTGGCATCATTTGCTATCCTACTTTTGGAGGTAGTGGGGTTGTAGCTACCGAATTAGGCATGGGCCTGGCAAGGAAGGGGCATGAGGTGCATTTTATTTCATACAGCAAGCCGTTTCGGCTGGATATTGACAACGAGCATGTATTCTTTCATGAGGTACCGGTAACCGATTATCCACTGTTTGATTTTTTGCCTTATGAGATTTCACTAACGTCAAAGCTGGTAGATGTTTGCATACATCATAACCTTGACCTGCTCCATGCACATTATGCAATTCCACACGCGTCGTCAGCCTATCTGGCAAAACAGATTTTGCAGTCAAAGCAACGGAATGTTCCTTTTATCACCACTTTACATGGTACAGATATTACCCTGGTAGGGAGAGACCCATCCTATTTGCCAGTTATTGAATTTGCAGTCAATGCAAGCGATGCAGTTACTACAGTTTCTGATGATTTACGAAAAGACACCTTAAGGTTTTTTCAAATCACCCGTGCTATTGAAGTGGTGCCGAACTTTATTGATAGTGCCTTGTATAAGCCTTCCTGCGAATGTAGTCGCATTGATTATGGCGCAGAAGGCGAGCGACTTATTACACACATCTCAAATTTTCGGCCGGTAAAACGTATTGCTGATGTTATTCGTACTTTTTATCGGATACAAAAAGAAGTACCGGCGAGGTTGCTACTGGTAGGAGATGGTCCTGATGCGCAACTAGCTGAAGATATGGTTGCCGAGTTAGGTTTGGAGCATCAGGTGCTCTTTTTAGGCAAAGTGAAGAATGTTGAGCAGATTTTGTGTATTTCTGATTTGTTTTTGCTCCCATCTGAGACAGAGAGTTTTGGTTTGTCGGCACTTGAAGCAATGGCTTCAGGCACTCCTGTTATTTCAACAAATTCGGGAGGTTTGCCGGAAGTGAACATTCATGGTTACACAGGGTATTTAACGCCAGTAGGGGCGGTAGATCAGATGGCATCATACGCACTTGAGTTGTTAAAAGACCAGCAAAAGCTAGCGCAATTCAGACACCAGGCCAGGCAGCAAGCAGCCCGTTTTGATATTCATGCGATTTTACCAATGTATGAAGCGATTTACGAGAAGGTTTTGGCAAATTAGCCACCTTTGCGTTTCACCTGATACTTGCGTGCCTGCAACCAATTGATAATTTTTTCGCGATGATCACCTTGTACCAGGATTTGGTCTCCATCACTACTGCCGCCTGACCCACAGAGGTTTTTTAGCTGTCGGGCAATTACTTCAAGGTCATGGCTTGTCATCTGAAATCCGGTAACAAGGGTAACCTGCTTACCAGCCCGGGCCTTCTTATCAAGTTCTACAAATAACTTCTGCTGTTCAGCCGGCAAGGTTTCAGGTTCAGCTGTTTGTTCAGTTTCATACTGAAAGTCAGGGTTAGTTGAATAGACAACGTTTACCCGGTTCTTAGGTTTAGCCATGCTTTTTATTTGCCAAATACGCGTTTAAGGATATCTGTAGCTCTGGCGGCAGGGTCTTTGCGGATATTGACTTCTTCTTGCGCAATCAGTTTAAAGAGGCCCTGAACGGTTTTCTCAGTGATATAGCTTTCAAGGTTTGGATTTTTCTTTTGAACCCCGGGAATTTTATTGTACTTCTTCACCACAGGTTTCCAGTATTTAGCCACCTGGGCTTTGGCGATTGCTCTTTTTACGATGGGTGTGAAACGGGCAGTGAGTTCGGCACTTGTTTTGCCTTTCAGGTAATCGGTTGCTGCGGTTTCGCCTCCGTTCAGAATGGATAGGCCGTCGGTTATTGTCATGCTTTTTATCGCACTCAAAAGAATAGGAGCAGCTTCTTTCGATGCTTCTTCAGCAGCCCGGTTGAGGCTTTTTACGAAAGCGTCTGTTTGTTTATGTAGTCCAAGCTGTCTGGCTGTTTTTTCTACAATTGCCACCTCAGGAGGGAAGGGAATTTTGATTGCTGGGTTTTTAAAAAAGCCATCAATTTTTGAAGCACTTCCGGAAGCCTTTGTGCTTCCCTGATTGAGAGCTTCCCTAAGGCCGGTAATGATATCGTCATTTGAAAGGCCGTTACCAGAATTCCCGACGGTTTTTTTTATTTCTTCTTTTGCCTTGTCAAGAATATTTTGAGAAAGCAGGACATTTCCGGCAAGAAGCGAGAAAATGAATATTACAAGCGTTTTCATGTTTTTCTTTTCAGGCATTATAGCAAGAAATTTGCCAAAATCAGTGGGTTTCTGTTTCCTTGTGCGAGGCGATAGTACGTCCGCGGGCTTTTCTGGTTCGCAAAAGGTTAAGTGTTTCAACGATAAGTGAAAAGGCCATTGCTACGTACACGTAGTTTTTAAGGTGTACCTGATAGGTTTCCTCAAAATGGAACGCTTCAAGAATCAATACCATGCCGATTGCCACGAGGAAAACCAGGGCAAGCATTTTAATAGACTGATACTTATTGATAAAGTCGCTTACAACACCTGAGCCCAAAATCATGATTATTATTGCAATGACCACCGCAAGTACCATGATAACCAGGTTGTTTGAAACGGCTACTGCTGTGAGTATCGAGTCGAATGAGAAAATAACATCTAAGATGGTAATTTGGATGATAGCGGCCGAAAAGCTCTGGATGGTTGAGGTGCTTGTAGGTCCGAGGTCATCGTGCTGGATTTTCTCAACAATCTCTTTGACGGTTTTGACAACTAAAAACAAGCCGCCGGCGAGTAAAATTAAGTCGCGACCGCTGGCATCAAATCCGGCAATAGAAATGAGTGGTTCTTTCAAGCCTGCAATCCATGTGATGATTGACAGTAGTGCCACCCTGAAAACCAGTGCCATACTTAAGCCAAGAAACCTTGCTCTCCGCTGGTTGCTTTTGGGCAGTTTCCCTGCAACAATAGATATGAAGATTATATTGTCAATACCCAGAACGATTTCCAGTAATGACAATGAAAGAAGCGTGATTATTCCCTCAACGCTAAAGAGGTGTTGCCATGCGGCAGGGTCGAAAAATCCCATTTTAAAAAATCAGGGAGCAAAAATATTGAAAAGTTTGAGGCACAGACAAACTTTATATTTTGTTTAGATTTGCCCCCATCACGCCGATGGAGAAAAGAAAAATCATGTTGCTTGCCTGGATAACAGGCTCAGTGGGAATCATTTTAACCCTGTTGCGGCTCTTGCATATTGTTGAATTACCCGGGGAGTTAGTGATAGGGTTTCGGTGGCTTGCAATTCTGTCGGCTGGCCTTTATACCTATCAGCGCAAGTCGTTAACACTTTGGATTTTCCTTTTTATGCTGGCAGGCCTGGAGTTGGGTCACGACTGGCCGGAGGTGGCGAAGCCACTAAAAGTGCTGAGCGACATCTTTTTACGTTTAATAAAGACCATCATTGCCCCACTGATTTTTTCAACGCTTGTGGTGGGTATTGCGGGGCATTCGAACCTTAAGCAGGTAGGCCGGATGGGCCTGAAGGCGATTATTTACTTTGAGGTAGTAACCACAATAGCCTTGTTTATTGGCCTGGCAGCTATCAATCTGACAGGTGCCGGCCGTGGGAGTCAGTTGGAGGCTGGTACAGCACAGGTAGAGAGAGCTGGAAAGTTATTGGAGCAGAAGCATGAACACAATGTAATACTTGATATTTTTCCGGAAAATATAGCAAAAGCTGTTGCAGAGAATCAGGTGCTTCAGATTGTTGTATTCAGTATTCTCTTTGGCATTGCATTGGCGATGTTAAAAAATGGAGAGAAGAAGCAACATATTCTGATGTTTACTGAAGGGCTTTCGGAGGTTATGTTTAAGTTTACTGATATTGTAATGTATTTTGCTCCTGCGGCAGTCGGTGGGGCAATTGCATATTCAGTGGCTACGATGGGTTTGGGGGTATTAAAAGACTTGTTGTTCTTGTTGTTAACCTTGTACGGGGCGTTAATAGTATTTATCATGGGGGTGCTTGTACCGATAGGATGGATGACAGGTCTTCCATTCAGGCGGTTTATTAATGCCATAGCAGAGCCTGTAACTATTGCTTTTGCAACAGCGAGTTCTGAGGCGGCTTTACCAAAAGCCATGGAGAACCTGGCGAGTAAGATGGGTATTCCGGGTAAAATCATCGCTTTTGTATTGCCTACCGGATATAGTTTTAACCTGGATGGTACTACATTGTACTTATCGTTGGCATCAGTGTTTGTGGCGCAGGCCTGTGGTATCGAATTAACGCTTGCTCAACAGATTCAAATGTGTCTTATTCTGATGCTGACAAGTAAAGGGGTGGCCGGGGTACGGGGAGCATCTTTCCTGATTCTGGTCAGTACAGTTACCTCTCTTGGTCTTGATCCGCAGAAAGCGTTTGCGATTCTGGCTATTGACGCCTTGATGGATATGGGCCGCACTTCTGTAAACGTCATCGGCAACTGCCTTGCTGCATTTGTAGTTGCCAGATGGGAGAAAGAAATATGACCTTTTTACTCAACAAAAATATTTGTCTATCGTGCGAAAAATAATGAGGCATTTAATCTTCCAATTAGTATTAATCAGTGTAACTTGTAGTGTTTATGGCCAGCATGAGCGATGCGGCACAGTTGAATACAACCGGCGCATGCAAACAATGTATCCGGAATTTAAACAGGCATCTGAGCAAATAGAACAATATATCGCCCAGTATCAGGAAGGAGGTGAAACTTCTCGTGCATTAATTACCATCCCTGTTGTTTTTCATGTTTTATATAAGGTGAACATGAACAATATTTCTGATGCGCAAGTTTTGTCGCAATTAGATGTGCTTAATGAAGATTTTAGAAAGTTGAATCAAAATTTCGAAACAAATACCCCTGCAGTATTTAAGCCATTGGGGGTAGATACAGAGATAGAGTTTTGCCTTGCCAAAACAGACCCGCAGGGGAATCCAACAACCGGAATTACCAGAAAGCAAACAACAGTTTCTCCTTTTTCGATTGACAAGAACGACATGAAGTTTGATTCAACCGGAGGTACCAATGCATGGCCGCGAGATCGCTATTTGAATATCTGGATATGTGAGTTGGAAAGTCCGCTGTTGGGTTATGCACAATTTCCGGGAGGCCTGGCGGCTACCGATGGTGTTGTGTTGCATTACAGGGTAGTGGGGCGTGCACCGGCAAACCCGTACCAAACTGCCCATAATCAGGGGCGTACAGCCACGCATGAGGTGGGACACTGGTTGCAACTATATCATATTTGGGGTTCAGAGGAATCTGGTTGCGAAGACTCTGATCAAGTGGAGGATACTCCCAACCAGGACAAAGCCAACTTTGGGTGCCCGAGCTTTCCATCAATAACTTGTGGGAATAGTCCGAACGGCGACATGTATATGAATTTCATGGATTATACAGATGATATCTGCCATACCATGTTTACTCCAGGCCAAAAGCATCGCATGCGGGCACTTTTTGGGGTAGGAGGAGCCAGGGCTTCACTCATTGCCTCTACAGTGTGTTATACAGGAGTGGAGCCAGTCAGTGATTGTGCAGATACCTTGCGTTATCCCTTTACCGGAACTTATACCTTGTATGAGGTATCATCACCCGGTGCCGGGTATGTTGCAGGTACAAGCAGTTTGAATGACAAAGCCAAAGCAGAATTTTTCTCAGCATCTGGCGTAGGCCGGCAGTTAAAGGGGGCATGGTTTGATTTCGCGGTTGCCAAACAAGGGAGTGCTCCGGCAGGCACACAGGTTCAGTTTAAAGCCTGGAGTAATACGGGTACAGGCCAGACACCCGGCCAGGTTGTTGGAACTGCTGCGGTGCCATTGTCGCAAATAATTGCTGATGTTGCCAATTCGCGAAGCACCGAGGTTATGTTTGAACAGCCTGTTGAATTTGGCAATGGGTTTTATATTGGTTTTGAACTGCCTGTGAGCCCTGGTTACGAGCTTGCCTTATATACCAACGAAAACGGACAGAGCACACCGGGTACTGCCTGGGAAAAAACCAACAGTGGTCAATGGTTGCCCTATTCAGCAGCCAACAGCTGGGGTCTTGAGGTAGCTCATGCGGTGTTTCCATTTATAGAGGTACCTGATTTGCTTTCTAAATTTAGTGTAACCGATAGTAGTATCTGTAAGGGACAGACGGTACAATTCAGGGCACTGGATAAAGCCAATTATTATCATTGGGAATTTGAGGGAGGCAATATTACAGCAGCTGACACAGCGGTGGTGAATGTTCAATACAGCAACACAGGGGGCTATTCGGTAGAACTTCATGTTGCATCGCACTGTTTCAGTGATACTATAAAGAAAAGTTTTGCGCAATTTATCACTGTGAATCCGAACCCGCCCATACCGTTTCTTGAGTTTGACGGAGTGAAATTGGTGTCAACCGTAACCAACGGGCAATTCAAATGGTACAGAAACAATAATGTGATTGCAGGTGCAGAACAGTCTTTTTACGTACCTCAACAAAACGGCATTTATAGGGTTACGGTGACACAGTCAGGTTGTAGTTCTACATCAGCACCTTTTGACATCGAAGGGGTTGGTATAGCATCAGTGGGTTCAGAAAGGCAGTTCATTTACCCCAATCCGACCAGTGGGCAAGTTTATTTGAGTGGGTTGAAAAATGAAGATTGTGTGATAAGTATCCTTGATGCCGGAGGAAAGCAAGTTTATATAAAAGAACTGGAAGGCGTTAAAGAACAAGAGGAGCACTTTTTCGATCTTGGTTTCCTTGAGAGCGGGGTGTACTTTGTAAGGTTGAGTACTAAAAGTATGCAAGTACATCAACGTCTGGTACTTATCAGATAATGAGGCTTATTGTCATCCTTCTGTTTTATTGTGTGTTTGGCCTTATTCAAACCGGGCATGGAGCTGAAATGACAATGGATGAAGTGGATACCCTGTATATCCGATCGTTTCGACGTCATCCTCATTTGACCTTTGAGTTTGCCCGGAAGCGTCAATCAATTGACATTCGCAATCCACTCAACGAGCAAACCCATATCAGGTATATGCCGAACAGTCTGTTTAATTTTATCGGCAGTTTTGATTATCGTTGGTTAAGTCTGTCGTTGGGCTTAATGAAGGTAAAAGCAGATCCGCAAAACGGCCTGACCAAGCAATTTTCGTTTCGTGCGAGTTTCAATGGCAAGCGAATTTGGAATACCAATTTCTTGCAATATTACCAGGGCTTTTATTTGCAGAATCCCGATCAGATTGACCCCAGTGGGGCATTAGGTAAGAGCCCAGTGCGTTTACGGCCGGACATGAACAGCATTACCCTATTTAGCAATATAGCTTATTGTTTTAACCCTGATAGATTCTCTTACAGGGCAGCATTGTGGCAGTTAGACAGGCAGGAGAAATCGGCAGGTAGTTTTGTATTAGGGGCATCTTATAGATTGAATATTTTGATTAGTGATTCCTCTATTGGGCTTGTTCCGGCTAATATAAAGTCTGAATTTTCAAAAGACCAGTTACTGGTAAGTCAGCGTTTGTCGAATCTTACGTTACATGGGGGTTACATCTATACATTTGTATTAAAGAAGTATTGGTTTTTTACAGTTTACTTACTGCCCGGTATTTCAAATCAAGGAGGGGCTTATTTACCCGAAGACGGTTTGTTGCGAAAGTTCTCTAATCGTTGGGTGCTGGCAAATGAATTCAGGTTTATAGCCGGCTACAATACAGATACGTGGTTTACGGGAATTTCGACGCATAATTTAACCTTTTCCGGCAACAGGCAGTCGGATGTTTGGGTGGATAATAATTATACCTGGTTCAGGTTATTTGCAGGATTCAGGTTCAAAGCTCCCGGGAAAAAGAAGCATTCATTCTGGAAAATTTTTGAAGGGAAATAAAAATGGGGCATTGCATGGTTAAGATTTGTAATTTAGAATCTGAAAAAGACAAGCCATGCAATCACAGCCAGCACTAAAAGCCAGTACAGAAGAAGCACTTTTAAACAATCTACGGCACACCATTTTTTCGTGGAGCAAGCAATCGGGATTAAATCCACCATTAATAAAACATGGGAAAGGAGTTTTTTTCTGGGATTCATCCGGCAAGCGTTACCTTGATTTTTCTTCTCAATTAATGAATGTCAACATTGGTCACGGACATCCGGCCATTGCAGATGCCGTAGCCAAACAGATGAGTGAAATAAGTTATGTTACTCCTTCGATGGTTACGGAGGCCAGAGGGAAACTAGGCCGGAAGCTGGCAGAAATTACGCCCGGCAGTTTGAACCGGACTTTTTTTACCAATGGGGGTACAGAGGCGATTGAGCATGCTATCAAACTGGCAAGGTTATATACCGGGCGTCACAAGATTATAACACTTTACCAAAGTTACCATGGTGCAACTTATGGGGCTTTGTCGGCAGGTGGTGACCCACGTGGTCTGGCCCATGATCACCAGGGGGTTCCGAATATTATTCACGTTGAAAACCCGTATTTTTATCGTTGTCCGTGGAAAAGTGCAAGCCCCGAGGATTGTGCAGAAAATGCAGCTGCCCATTTGGAACGTGTGGTTAAATATGAAGGGCCTCAGCACATAGCTGCGATTTTGATGGAAGGTGAAAGTGGTTCGTCGGGCTGTATAAAATTTCCACCCGGGTACTGGAGGATGGTAAAAGAAATTGCTGACCGTTATGGCATTCTCACCATTTGTGATGAGGTGATGAGTGGCTTTGGCCGGACTGGCAAATGGTTTGGCATTGAGCACCATCAGGTAGAGCCTGATATTATTTGTATGGCCAAGGGGATTACAAGTGGTTATATACCTTTGGGAGGGTTGATTGTTAAGGAAGAGATCGTGAGGGCTTTTGATGATAAAGCCCTGCCGATTGGTTTGACCTATTCGGCACATGCAGTTTCATGTGCGGCGGCAAATGCAGTGATAGAGGTATATGAAAAAGAGAACCTCATTGAAAATGCAGCCAGCATGGGTAAATATATTGACGAGCGGATGGCTGTATTGGCTGAGAAGCATCCGGCAATTGGAGATTTTAGAAACACCGGTTTGTTGGGTTGTGTAGAGTTAGTTAAAAACCGGAAGTCAAAAGAGCCAATGGCCCCCTGGAATGCAACTGCATCAGAAATGGAAATCATGAACAAGGTGGCAGCAAAAATCAATGCCCTTGGAATGTTCACTTTTGTTAGGTGGAACTGGATATTTATCGCACCACCGTTGTGTATCAATAAAGATGAAATTGATGAAGGTCTTGAAATTATTTCAAGGGCTATTGCTATTGCAGATGAATACTGTAATTGAATGAAAAATATTCAAATTCAATGGGAATTAATAATGCAGGAATTTAATTAGCCTGGTTGTAAAACAAAACCGTCTTATGTCCTGTTTTAATGATATTAATAATTCATTTTAATTATGTGGTAATGGAAAATTATGAAACAGCCGCCGAAGCCTTAAATGGACTTCATTCAAAAGGTTATACGATGGATTTTTCCATTTTACAGGATCAGGATTGCATTTATTGTCATGGAAGCAGTCATGCGCTAAGTGCCGATGAGTTTATGATTGATGAGGTTTATCGGTTTGAAGGGGATTCTGACCCTGGTGATGAAATGATTGTGTATGCGATATCATCGGAGAAGTTTCAGATTCGTGGCACCCTTTTCAATGCATTTGGGCTTTATGCCGACAGTAATGCCACAAAGCTGGTTGAGAAATTAAGATATCGGCCATCATTAAAAAGAAAGCCTATCAAAAGGGCAGATGGTTTGATAAAGCTAAGCCGCGAGCACCATCATGCATTATTGCTTTGCTGGAAGATAAAGCAGGGGCTTGCAAAAGGCATTGCTTTAAGTAGAATTGCTGCATATACAGATTGGTTTTATAAAAATTACCTTTTACAGCATTTTAGGTCAGAGGAACAGCATGTTTTTCCATTATTAGATAAGAACAATCCGGATTTAATACTTGCCATTGACCAGCATAGCAAACTAAAGACACTGTTTGAAAAGGACGAAAAGAGTAAAGAAGATTTAGTACAAATTCAGGTGCTTTTAGGAGAACACATTCGGTTTGAAGAGCGTATATTATTCAATGTGCTTCAGAGTCAGGTGACATCAGAAATACTGACTTCAATAAAAGATATAGCACACAAGGATAAGTTTATTGACAATGAAACCGATGCTTTTTGGAAATGAAAAAAAAGCTGTTGATAATCGGTGGAGGCTTTGCCGGTTTACAACTGGCTAAAAAGATTGATAAGGGTAATTTTGAGGTAGTACTGATTGACCGGTTGAATCACCATCAGTTTCAACCATTATTTTATCAGGTAGCCACTTCGCAAATAGAGCCTTCGAGCATATCTTTTCCGTTAAGGCATATTTTCAACCGTACTAGGGACGTCCAAATCAGGATGGCCGACGTGTTGAATATTTCACCAGAAGGTGGTTTTGCAGAAACCACGGTTGGGAGGTTTGAGTATGATTATTTAGTGATTGCAACGGGCTGTAAAACTAATTTCTTCAAAAATGAAGAGATTGAACGAAACGCTTTTGCGCTAAAAACTACTTACGATGCGATTGCGATCAGGAACCATATTCTGAAAGTTTTTGAGAAGGCTATCAGTGCTACAGAGAGTCAGAAGCAACACCTACTTAATTTGATTATTGTTGGGGCCGGACCGACCGGAGTTGAACTTGCCGGTGCTTTTGCAGAGATAAAAAAGGAGATTCTGCCCAAGGATTATCCGGGGATTGA
This sequence comes from Bacteroidia bacterium, assembly GCA_019695235.1. Taxonomy (GTDB): domain Bacteria; phylum Bacteroidota; class Bacteroidia; order M30B66; family M30B66; genus JAIBAI01. Next base: position 14,034 of record JAIBAI010000007.1, read on the forward strand.
CTTTTCAAGGTTTACGATTTATTTGGTAGAAGGGGGTAAGGGTACTTTGAACAATATGAGTGAACTAGCCCAGCGAACCTCGCAAAAGGTGCTTGAAAAAATGGGAGTTAAGGTGATTACTGAAACTTTTGTAAAAAACTATAACGGGTACACTGCAGAGCTCTCGAATGGGCAGAAGGTTCAATCGGCAACTGTAATATGGGCAGCCGGTGTTATGGGTAATAAAATCAGTGGTTTTGACAATACCCTTTGGGTAGCAAATAACCGGATAAAAGTGAATCGTTATAATCAGGTAGAAGGGTATGAAAATATTTTTGCACTTGGAGATATTGCTTATATGGAAACTGAACGCTATCCGAAGGCGCATCCGCAGGTGGCCAATGTGGCGATAAATCAGGCAAGGCTACTTGCAAAAAACCTGAAGGGCATACTCGCGGGCAAAAAGCTTCAAGAATACGAATACAAAGATTATGGAACAATGGCAACTATTGGGCGTAATAAGGCCGTTGTAGATTTACCATTTATCAGATTTGCAGGTTATCCGGCATGGGTTGTTTGGATGTTTCTGCATTTGATGCTTATTTTATCAGTGCGGAACAAGTTGATTATTTTTATCAACTGGGCATGGAGTTATCTTACCAAAGACAGTTCTCTGCGGTTGATTTTAACGCCAGCTAGGGCAGCAGACAAGATTTCTGATGGCTGAAGTGACTAATTAGGCAATCAATGGCGAATTTGCTGAAAGAATAGTGCTTAATGGATGTGGGTGCCGTATCAGATTGATAGTCAATGTAATGCGATTTCGTGGTTAACGAAATGATTTTGTAAGTTTGCCTCGCGAGAACGTACGCAAAGCATTAGAATAGCAATATGAAGACAGTGATTTTTGCAGGGGGCTTAGGAACGAGGATTTCCGAGGAGTCGGTATTGAAGCCCAAGCCCATGATTGAAATAGGAGGAAAGCCTATCATCTGGCATATTATGAAAATTTATGCGGCGCAGGGTTTTCATGATTTTGTGGTTTGTTTGGGTTATAAGGGAGAAATAATCAAAGATTATTTTCTGAATTATTACATGAATAATTCAGACTTAACTGTGCATATTGGGAACAATAAAGTGGAGGTACACCAGGAGAATTCAGAGAATTTCAACATTACACTGGTAGATACTGGTTTGCATACGAATACTGCTGGCCGTTTAAAAAGAGTGCAGCAATACGTAGGCAATGAGCCCTTCATGCTTACCTATGGCGATGGCGTTGCAGACATTGATTTGCATAAGCTTATTGCTTTTCATAAATCAGGAGGCAAGTTGGCAACGCTCACTTCTGTGAGGAATGCCAGCAGGTTTGGGGAGTTGGACACAGATGAGCAGCACGTAGTCAAGAGTTTTCGTGAGAAATCTGAGAATGATTTAAGTTGGATTAATGGGGGCTTTTTCGTGTTAGAGCCTGGGGTGTTTAAATACCTTGAGGGTGATATGACTGATGTGCAATGGGAGCGCAAACCCCTTACAGATATAGCCCATGCCGGGCAGTTAACCGCCTATCAGCATACAGGTTTCTGGAAATGTATGGATGCCTTACGTGATAAGACCGAGCTGGAAGAACTGTGGAATAGCGGGAATGCAAAATGGAAAAACTGGTAAATTAATTTTATGAAATATTTTGTCACCGGGCACCTAGGTTATATTGGTGTGCATCTTGTGAGGCAGTTAAAAGAAGCCGGTCATCAGGTTACAGGCTGTGATCTCAATTTGTTTGATGGTTGTGCATTTGATAATATTGTAAAACCAGACAAAGAGATACTCGGAGATTTCAGAAAGCTGAAGGCAGATGATCTGAAGGGCTATGATTGTGTTATGCACCTTGCTGCAATTTCGAACGACCCGATGGGTGATTTGAATGAGCAATTAACATACGACATTAATCTGGATGGTTCGGTACAGCTGGCAAAATTGGCGAAACAAGCCGGGGTGCCCAAGTTTCTGTTTTCAGGAAGTTGTTCTGTTTATGGTAAAGGAGCAAAGCTTGATTTAGCTGAAGGTGATGCACTGAATCCTGTTTCGGCTTATGCAGTATCCAAAGTGAGGGTAGAGGAGGAGTTAAGCAAATTAGCAGATGCCAACTTTATACCTGTTTATTTGCGTAATGCAACAGCGTACGGGTATTCTCCAATGCTTCGGATTGATTTGGTGGTTAATAATTTGTTGGCTTGTGCCCATGCCCGTGGCGACATTCGGATTATGAGTGATGGCAGCCCCTGGAGGCCGCTGGTTCATTGTAGCGACATTGCAAAGGCCTTTGTGTACATTGCCAAAGCTGATGAAAAAAAAGTAGCCAATCGGGCAATTAATATTGGAGGCAATGCAGAGAATTATCAGGTGAAAGAAATTGGGGATATGATTCAGCAACTTATGCCGGATTGTAGTATTGTTTATACCGGTGAGGCAGGTGCTGACCCACGGGACTATCGTGTGAAATTTGATTTGCTGACTGAATTAGTTCCTGAGTTCTCTTTAGATTACACACTAAAGGCAGGAATAGAAGAATTGCACCGGCATTTCTTAAAACAACGTTTTAGTCTTGACGATTTCAATGCAGATAAGTATGTACGTCTGCGTGTGTTAAAGCATAAACTTAATCTTCTTGCATTATGAAATTTATTGAAACACCTTTAAAGGGGGCTTATACCATTGAATTAGAAAAACGCGGTGATGACCGCGGATTTTTTGCACGTGCATTTTGTGTAAATGAATTCGAAAATGCAGGGCTTGATAAATCAGTTGTTCAAATTAACAATTCACTTAGTGCAATAAAGGGCACTTTACGAGGCATGCACTTTCAGTTGGCTCCAAAATCAGAGACAAAGATTGTTCGTTGTATCAGAGGTTCATTATTTGATGTGATTGTAGATTTGCGCCGTAACTCACCTACTTTTCTAAAATGGTTTGGTGCGGAACTAAGTGCAGAAAACCGTGTGGCGATGTATGTTCCCAAGGGATTTGCACATGGGTTTTTGACCTTAGAAAAAGACACGGAGGCCTTTTATTTAGTAACTGAGTTTTATGCTCCTGAACTTGAGCGTGGTATCAGATATAATGACCCTGCAATCGGCATTCAGTGGCCGTTTGAACCAAGCCTGATATCAGATAAAGACCTGCAGCATGCAGATGTAAATGATTCGCTTTACTTTGATTAAGAAAGCATGAAGATATTATTTACGGGGGCAAGTTCATTTACCGGTTACTGGTTTGCAAAGGCACTTGCCGAAGATGGTCACGAAGTTATCTGTACTTATACAGCTACTGGTGCAAATGCGTATAATGATGTTAGGGCAGAGCGGGTACAGCGTCTCCAGACTTTGGTAAAACCTGTCTTTGGGATGTGTTTTGGCGATGAGCGATTCATTCAGCTTATACAGGCTGAGCGCTTTGATTTGTTCTGTCACCATGCAGCTGATGTAACCAATTATAAAGCTGCCGACTTTGATGTTACAGCAGCGCTGGCTAACAACACAAGCAATATTTACCCTACCTTATCAGCTTTGGCAGAAAGCGGTTGTAAAAATATTGTACTTACAGGCTCAGTGTTTGAGGGTGGTGAAGGGGCGGGTTCACAAGGATTGCCTCATTTTTCGCCTTATGGGTTGTCAAAATCACTAACTGCGCAGGTGTTTGAATATTATGCTGAAAGGTTTGGTTTGGGATTTGGAAAATTTGTGATACCCAACCCATTTGGAGTGTTCGAGGAACCGCGTTTCACGGCCTACCTGATGAAGGCATGGTTAAAGGGTGATGCACCCAAAGTGAATACGCCTGATTATATACGTGATAACATTCATGTAGGTTTGCTGGCCTTGTATTATCGTTTTTTCTGCAATGAAATGGGGCGTCATGGGTTAAGAAAATTAGCCCCAAGCGACATTGCTTGTTCGCAGGGCATGTTCACTAAACAACTTTCTTCAGAAGTATCCGCAAGGCTAAACATCCCATGTGATTTTGAATTGGCAAAACAGGTAGATTTTTCTGAGCCTTTTATGCGCCTGAATACCGATCGCATTCAAGCTATTACTGATTCATTTTCAGTGAGCAATGCCTGGGATGAATTTGTTGCTTATTATACAGGTAAATATGCGGTTTCAGGGTAATTGCTGATAGGTTTTCCGGCGAAAGAAGAAATATTGCAATACCACGCTTCTGGGATACATTTTCTTTAAAATTTCCTTGTCGTTAACTTGCCGTTTTGACTGACTTATGCGGCGGTTTTTTCTAATAGTACCCCAATGAATTGTTAGCCAGAGATGGGCGTTGAAAATTGCTCTGACGGTTTTGAAGTTAAGCATAAACAAGCCTCTGAGTGCGGTGACATAATCAAAGATAATATGCAGAGGTACTTTGGTGAGGGCATTATGTGTCTCAAAGTTTTTAAGCATCAGGTAAATAGAGTTCCGGTGATTCCAATATGTTTTTTTGTAGCTGGCCGGTGCAATGGTGGCACCTCCATAATGCAAAATAACTGATTGTGGAACTACTTTGCTGGTGTATCCTTGCATGTGCATCCGCCAGTTGAGGTCAATTTCATCCATGTGATGAACGATAGTTTCATCGAAATCGCCAAGTTCATCGAGCACACTTTTACGAATAAACATAGCCGCACCACATGCCCAGAAAATCGAAGTGGTATCGTCGTATTGTCCTTTATCGTCTTCTAGCTTGTAGAAAAGGCGACCACGAGCAAAAGGGTAGCCGTAAATGTCAATCATACCTCCGCTGGCACCCGCATATTCGAATTTACTTTCGTCAAGGTAAGAAACCATCTTCGGCTGGAGAGAAGCAATGCGTTCATCCGATTCTGCTTCGTTTACAAGATGCTTTATCCAATCGGGCTTTACCATCACATCATTGTTAAGGCAAACAAAGTATTTGCCTGTACAATGTTTAAAAGCATAGTTATAGGCGGCACAAAAGCCTCTATTTACCTTAATCCGTAGGATTTCAACTTCAGGGAAATGTTGTTGCACATAACTAACATCATCATCTGTAGAAGCATTGTCGAGCAAATACACCTTAAAGGCAGGATAATTGGTTTGCCGCAAGGATTGAAAGCATGCATCTAAAAAGCGCTTACCGTTGTAATTAAGAACAACAATATCAACCGTTGGGTAAGAATTCTGCGCCGTTTGCTCCATTTTTGAATGCCGTTCAAAAGTAAGCAAATTTGTTGTCTTGATAAGTGATTGTTCGTGCTAATGTTTGACAGTAAATGCTATCAGGCATTTAGGGTGACCGTTGGGGTGCTCAATAGTTTCGATAAAAGCCGTAATGTAAAGAAGCCTAAATAATTGATTAATTTATTATCTTCATCCTGAAAATATCATTGAATTTACGAATTTTGAATTCCTTTTAATTCTTGACACTTAGAATTTCCTATGAAAATACTTATTAAAAATGGCCGGATTGTTACAGCATCGGAAGACTACATTGCTGATTTGTACATTGAAAATGGGACAATTGCCGGGATTGGTCGTTCGCTGGAAGTACAGAACCCACATCGGGTGATTGATGCATCAGGAAAGTTTATTTTTCCGGGTGGGATTGACCCGCATGTTCATCTTGACATGCCATTTATGGGCACCTTTTCGAGTGATAACTATGAAACCGGCACGACAGCGGCTTTGCATGGGGGTACTACCACCCTGATTGATTTTGTGCTGCAAACCCAGGGCAAAAGTCTGCGAAATGCTTTAAATGAGTGGCAGATGCGCTCAAACGATAATTGTTACTGTGATTATTCTTTTCACATGGCGGTAACCGATTTTAATGATTCTACACGCCTTGAAATCAGAGAGATGATTGAAGATGAGGGCATTACTTCATTCAAAACCTTCATGGCTTACAAAGGTGCCCTGATGATTGACGACCGGCAAATGGTTGGCCTGATGGAAGAAGTGAAGAAGCAGGGCGGTATGGTTACGGTTCATGCCACCAATGGTGATATGATTGATTATCTGGTGTCAAAATTTAAGGCTGAGGGCAAGACTGCACCCTTGTATCATTATTTGTCGCAACCAGAGGTAACAGAGTCGGAGGCAACCGGGCGATTTGCTGACCTGGCGAGATATACCGGGGTTCCGGCCTATGTAGTACACATGACTTGCGAAGGGGCCTTGAACCAGGTTCGTAGTGCTGCCCGACTTAACCAAAAGGTGTATGCAGAAACTTGTATTCAGTATCTTGTGTTAGATGCAAGCCTGTACGAACAGAATTTCGATGGAGCGAAGTGGGTGATGAGTCCGCCGCTGCGCCAGAAGAAGGACCAGGAAGCCTTATGGGCTGGCATTCAGCAAGGGGCGGTACAGGTAGTTGCCACCGATCATTGTCCGTTCAAATGGGAGCAGAAAAAAATGGGCTTGCAAGATTTTTCGAAGATACCCAATGGGCATCCGGCAATAGAACACCGTATGGAGCTCTTATTTTCTGAAGGGGTAATGAAGAACCGAATCAGTCTGAATAAATTTGTGGAAGTAAGTTCAACCAATGCTGCCCGGCTCTTTGGGATGTATCCCCGTAAAGGGACCATTGGGATAGGCTCAGATGCCGACCTGGTTATTTTTGACCCTGAGCGGAAGCATACCATTTCGGTAGCGAAGCATCACATGAATGTTGATTATTCAGCCTACGAAGGTTGGGAGCTTACCGGCAAATGTGAGTTGGTACTATTAAGAGGTGAAATAGCCGTTGAGAACGGCCAAATGCAGTTAAGTAAAGGCTTCGGGCAATTTATCCGAAGAAATAAAGTTACTGGTATCGCCTGAACCAAAAGAAATGCTTAAACTTGTTCAACGTAAAAATCTTAAGATATGCCCAGAATAATCCGTTCCGGTTTAATTCAGATGAGCCTGCCAAAAACAGAAGGAGAAGGCAGTATACCAGAGATCATTGATGCGATGGTGCAGAAGCACATACCTTACATCGAAGAAGCAGGAAAGAAGGGAGTGCAAATTTTGTGCCTTCAGGAAATTTTTAACACACCTTATTTTTGTCCGGGTCAGGATAAGCGCTGGTATGAAGCGGCAGAGACAGTTCCAGGGCCAACCACTGAATTAATGTCCACGTATGCCAGGAAGTACCAGATGGTAATCATAGTACCCATTTATGAAAAGGAGCAAGCAGGTGTTTTGTACAATACTGCTGCGGTGATTGATGCAGATGGCACTTATTTGGGCAAGTATCGAAAAAACCACATCCCTCATACCACTGGTTTTTGGGAGAAATTCTTTTTTAAGCCAGGTAATTTAGGGTATCCGGTGTTTCAAACCCGGTATGCCAAGGTAGGGGTGTATATTTGTTATGACAGGCATTTCCCGGATGGGGCAAGGATACTTGGCTTAAATGGGGCGGAGATAGTTTACAATCCATCGGCAACAGCTGCCGGTCTTTCTCAATATCTTTGGAAGCTGGAACAACCAGCACATGCTGCGGCCAACGGATATTTTATGGGATGCATCAATCGGGTGGGTGAGGAGAAGCCCTGGAATGTCGGGCGTTTTTATGGGAGCTCTTATTTTGTAGATCCCCGTGGGCAGATTTTTGCCATTGCATCTGAAGACAAAGACGAGCTACTGGTTGCAGATTTTGATTTAGATATGATTGAGGAGGTGCGTGCAACCTGGCAGTTTTTCAGAGACAGAAGACCTGAAACATACGGAAAGCTCGTTGAGCTTTAATCAATACGAACCTTTTAAGCTTTTCAAGACCAATGGCTGAGTTCAATGCACCTGCTAATGAAGCAGAATTTGATAAAAATTTTGCGCAGTTAAAGCCACACATGACAAAGACACAGGCTTATCTTGAAAGCTCAAGGTGCCTGTTTTGCTATGACGCACCGTGTATCAAGGCTTGTCCGACTGCAATTGATATCCCATTGTTTATCAGGCAAATACATTCGGGGAATGTAAATGGAGCCGCCAAAACTATTTATGAGTCAAATTATCTGGGCAACACCTGTGGAAAGGTTTGTCCGACAGAGGTGCTGTGTGAAGGCGCTTGTGTTTTTGTCGAGGCCAATGAAAAGCCGCTGGAGATAGGCAGGCTGCAGACCTATGCTACCCAACAGGTGCTTGCAAATGATAAGGACTTATTTACGTTACCTGAAACGGGCAAAAACAAGGTAGCCATTATTGGGGCTGGTCCGGCTGGTTTGGCCTGTGCGTGTGAATTAAGATTGCATGGAGTAGCTGTTGACATTTACGAGGCAAAAACAAAGGCATCCGGCCTTATTTCGCATGGTGTGGCACCCTACAAAATACAAAATGAAGAAGCCTGGGGAGAGACAGATTATCTGGAACGGAAATTTGGTTTTCGTATTTTTTATGGCCATCCGGTTACAGAAGTTACCCAAACAAAGTATCTGGAAGACAATTACGATGCAGTATTCATCGGTACAGGTTTGGGAAAGACAAGCCAGATGGGCATTCCCGGTGAGCATTTGCAAAACGTTTTTGGTGCGGTTGAGTTGATTGAAAAGTTGCGTGATCAAAAGAACAAGCTGCATTTTCCGGGCAATGTTATTGTGCTTGGTGGAGGCAATACGGCCATGGATGCGGCTTCGGAAGCTGCCAGGATGGGAGCAAAGGAAGTCACCCTGGTTTACAGACGTTCAAAAAATGAAATGGGGGCTTATGAGTTTGAATACGATTTGGCAAAGTCTGTGGGCGTGAAGGCGATTTTTAATGCTGCTCCGGTTGAAATTTTAGGAGATGAAAAGGCAAAAGGCATAAAATTCATCAGAACCAAAGAAGTTCAGGGGAAAGTAGAGCCCATAGCCGGAACTGAATTTGTACTTGATTGTGACTGGGTTGTCAAAGCTACCGGGCAGGAAAAGCACCGTAATTTGTTTAGTCTTATTCAAGGACTGCATACTGATGCTGCGGGCAAATTGCTCGTTGATGCCGCTTCGTACAGGTGTATGGCTACCAAGTATTTTGCAGGTGGTGATGCAGTAAGTGGTGGGCAGGAGGTGGTTAATGCAGCCGCCGAAGGAAAGCAAGCAGCATTTGGAATACTGACTTTTTTAAATAAGGAATAAAATCCGGCAAGGATTCGCCTGCTTTGGATTATTTTTGGGGCTTTTATTTGTGTATGGAAATCCCCAAACAATACAGTCCGCAATTCGTTGAAGACAAATGGTACCGCACCTGGCAGGAAGGTGGCTATTTTAAATCGAAGCCGGATGAGCGTGAGAATTTTACAATAGTGATACCACCACCCAACGTAACTGGGGTGTTGCACATGGGGCACATGCTGAACAACACCATTCAGGATGTCTTAATCCGCAAGGCAAGGATGGAAGGAAAGAACGCCTGTTGGGTACCCGGAACCGACCATGCGTCAATTGCAACGGAAGCGAAAGTGGTGAATAAGTTAAGGGCTGAAGGGATAGAAAAGGCTGATCTTTCGCGTGAGGAGTTTTTGCGTCATGCCTGGGAGTGGAAAGAGAAACATGGTGGAATTATTCTGGAACAACTGAAAAAGTTAGGTGCTTCCTGCGACTGGGACCGGACTAAGTTCACCATGGATGAACCACTGAGTGCAGCGGTGATTGATGTGTTTATTGACCTGTATAATAAAGGACTTATTTATCGCGGAATCCGGATGATAAATTGGGATCCGAAAGCTCAGACAGCCTTGTCGGATGAGGAAGTGATATACAGGGAGGCGCCCTCAAAGTTATACCACGTGAAATATGTTGCAGCAGATGGGAGCTATTCAATCACCGTTGCTACTACAAGACCAGAAACGATTCTCGGGGATGTTGCTGTTTGTGTGAATCCTGAGGATGAGCGTTATACAGCACTGATTGGTAAAAAGGTTCTTGTTCCAATAAATGGAAGAGAAGTGCCGATTATTGCCGATGAATATGTTGATAAAACCTTTGGTACAGGGGTTTTGAAAATCACACCAGCGCATGACATCAATGATTACCAGATCGGATTGAAGTTCGGCTTGCCGGCCATAGATGTTATTGCAAATGATGGTACCATGAGCAAGGAGGCCGGAATGTATATTGGTCAGGACCGTTTTGAGGTACGAAAGCTGATTGTGAAGGATCTTGAAAAGGCTGGTTTGTTGGTGAAAGTGGAAGATATTGTGAACAAAGCCGGATATTCAGAAAGAACCGATGTAGTGATTGAACCCAAGCTATCATTACAGTGGTTTCTTAAAATGGAACAGATGGCAAAGCCTGCATTGGATGCAATACTTGATGGTAAAGTAAACCTGCACCCGGCTAAGTATGTGAATACCTATCGTCACTGGATGGAGAATGTAAAAGACTGGTGTATCTCACGCCAGTTATGGTGGGGGCAGCAAATACCGGCCTGGTATGATTTGACAGGTGATTTTGTTGTCGCCAGAACGGCAGTGGAGGCTGTGCAAGCATTTGCCAACAAGGGAAAGACAGTTGATGCTAAAACATTAAAGCAGGACGAAGACGTATTGGATACCTGGTTTTCATCCTGGTTGTGGCCCATCTCGGTATTTGATCCGGAAGCGTTTAAGAAACCAAAAAGTGAGTGGAATGCTGATTTGAAGTATTATTATCCGACCAATGACTTGGTAACAGCGCCGGAGATTTTATTTTTCTGGGTTGCGCGGATGATAATGGCCGGTCTGGAATATACAGGAGAGGTACCCTTTAGCAATGTTTACCTCACTGGCATTGTGCGTGACAAACAGGGGCGGAAGATGTCAAAATCATTAGGAAACTCGCCTGATCCTATCCAGCTGATTGAAAAATACGGAGCAGATGGGGTGAGAATGGGAATGCTATTAACCTCACCTGCTGGTAATGACTTGCCGTTTGATGAAAGCTTGTGTGAGCAAGGCAGGAATTTCAATAATAAAATTTGGAATGCGTTTCGACTTGTTTCACAGTGGGAAACAGGTGAAGGAGCACAACCGGTAGCCTCTGCACAGGCAATTTTGTGGTTTGAGAGCAAACTTAGTCAGGAAACATTACGTTTCAATGATCTTGTTAGCAAATACCGACTGTCAGAGGCATTGATGTTGCTTTATAAGTTAGTGTGGGATGATTTCTGTAGCTGGTATCTTGAGGCGGTAAAACCTGGTCAGGATAAGCAAATTGACAGTGTAACAAAAGACAAAACTATCCTTTTCTTTGAACGTCTGCTTGAGTTATTGCATCCTTTTATACCATTTATCACAGAAGAAATCTGGTCGTTTCTACGTGAACGTTCAACAGGAGATTTGTTAATCAGCAGGCAGAAAGCAGGGCCTGGAATTGCTGATAATACACAGATTGAAAGTTTTGATAAAGCTGTTGAATTAATTGGGGCTATCAGAAATGTTCGTAATGAAAAGGGGCTATCACCAAAAGAAAGCCTGCGCCTTTTTGTAAAGAGTGATAATGGGAGCCTGCAGCTTTTTACAGCGCTTGTGGAGAAACTTGCGAACCTGAATTCGATTACAAAAGCGGAAGAAACCCCGCTGCATTCAGTGCGGCTTTCGACAAAGTCGGGTGAATATTTTGTTGAGCTTTCTGATAAGTTTGACCGGGCTGCTGAGACGGAAAAACTCCAAAAGGAGCTGGATTATACCAAAGGCTTTTTAGACTCAGTTCGGAAGAAACTAAGCAATGAGAAATTCATGGCTAATGCAAAGCTGGAAGTGGTAGAAAGTGAACGAAAAAAGGAGCAGGACGCCCTTCAGAAAATAAGCATGATTGAAATACAGCTATCAGAGATTCAGCTTAGCTAAATTCACGAGATGGAGCTCAGTTTGGCCATATCACCCTGCCCGAATGACACATTTATTTTTGATGCGCTTGTGCATCATCGGATTGATACAGGAGGCCTGCATTTTAATGTTCAGTTTTTCGACATCGAGCAGTTAAATACGCTGGCAATAGGTCAAAAGTTTGATGTGCTAAAAGTATCTACTGGTGTTTTGCCGCTTATCAACAACAATTATCATGTGTTGGATTCAGGTGCCGCATTAGGCAATGGGTGCGGTCCGGTCTTGGTGTCTAAGGTACCTTATCCGGCTGAGCGTGAAATTGTTGAAGGCTTAAAAATAGCCATACCTGGTGAACACACAACAGCACATCATATACTGTCATTGGCTTTTCCGGGCATAGAAAACAAAGCGTTTCTTGTGTTTTCTGAAATTGAGAATGCTGTGCTACAAGGAAGGGTTGACGCAGGTTTATTGATTCATGAAAATCGTTTTACCTATCAGGGAAAGGGCTTGCATAAAATTTGCGATTTAGGTGAATTTTGGGAAACTACCTATCAAACGCCGGTGCCGCTCGGCTGTATAGTTGCGCAAAGAAGACTTTCAGAAGAATTAAAACAAAAGATTGAGATGTTAATTCGTGAAAGCGTTCTATATGCATTTAATAACCCGGATGCGTCGGAAGAATTTGTACGCATACATGCGCAAGAGATGCAACCTGAAGTAATGAAACAGCATATTTCGCTTTATGTAAATGAGTTCAGTGTTTCATTAGGGGAGCAGGGAAGAGCAGCGATAAGCGTATTGGCCCGGACCACCATTGCTTAGTTTATGCTCCTTGTATAAGCGATTGAGAATTTTCAGGGAACAAATTTCTGTTGATAGCCATTTGTTTAAGCACTAACGACAATATGGCCTATAGTTTCGCTTTTACGTTTGCGGTACTCATGAGGGGTAAGACAGCTATACCCTTTAAATGTTTTGATAAAGTGTGACTGGTCAAAAAAGTTGCTGTTATATGCAATTTCGGTAAGCGACAACTCTGAGGTATGGATAAGATGCATTGCCTGCAAATATTTTTTGTATAGCAGGATATTCTCGGCATTCATTCCGGTTAGTTCTATAAGCTTTCTCGAAAGCTGTCTGGTTGAATAACAAAGCTGGTCTGCCAGTTGTTTAACAGATAAGCCTGTGTAATTGTCATTATTAAGGAAGTCATTAAATGCAATTTCAAGTGGACTGGGCTGAGGAAGTCGTTTACAAAGCCATTCAGTAAAGGAGGCTATCTGTTCATGAAAATTATTTAGTTCACCAAGCTGGTGCCAGAGTGAATATATTGAATGGTCGCAGACAGTTAAATCAAATACATGGTTTGCACAAATTGAAGGGGGGAAGTTAAAAATATGTTTAACAACTGATGGCTTCAGGGTAACTCCAAAGAAGGTCTGATTAGCACTTAAACAAAGGTAAATCGGTGAGGTGCTATAAGCCTGAATAAAACACTTAGGTACAGTTACAGGGTGTTGATTGACCTCTGCATGTATAGGATTGGAGCCGAGATTGAATATAATTTCAACGGCACCTTTGGGAATGATGGTTTCATTTATGGCAAACTCTCCTGTTCTACATACCTTCCAGAATGAATACACAGCGGTGCAAATTCGCGTTGAATCCGGTGTGAAAATTAAACTCTCCATCCGTCTTTACCTTCAGTATCGCATACGTAGATAAGTAAAGATATAAAAAAATTATTTTGAATTTGAAGAATTATCCTGACAGGATATTGAATTTATCTTGTGTTTATGCTACGAATGGTGGAATATTTATACTTTAACTTCAAGAATCGTTTTTCGTATAATTCGTATGACAGGTAAGCTAACACAATAGTTGAGGTTATTACCATGCTATATACCAGGGCGTAACTGGTCATTTTCTCAGGGTTAAGAGTACCCAATAGCTTTGAAGCGTAGAAAATCAAGATCGGGTGAATTACATAAATGCCATAAGAAATCTTACCAATAAAATCACAAACAGGGTTCTCTAAATTGATGAGATGGTTTGTTTTTGTAATCTGGCCAATAATTATAAAAACAGTAATTACAGCAACGATTTCACCAGCGAGGAGAGAAACAAATGTAAATTGATTTAATGCCAGTAAAAAAACAATTGTCCAGGAGATGATTTGTGTGATTTTTTTGGTACTAAGTTCAATAAAACGGGTGTTTTTTTCGTAGAATAAGATGGCCCCAATTGCGCCAATAAGCATGATATGAAATCTTGTTACTGCTACTGACAAAAGCGGAGTATGGGCACCATATTTTCTTTCAAGCATTAAGAAAGAAAATTTCAAAACAATGAATAAGTAAATGCCGATAATGGCTGTATTCAGAAGCTTTTTATTTGATTGTTTGGCCAGATGAGGGAAGAGCAGATAGAATTGTTCTTCAACGCCTAAAGACCAGTAATGGGCAAGCAGAGGTAGGGTGTTGCCTAAAATAAACGGAACATTTGCGGCAAGAAAAATATAAAACGGAATTGCTGTTGTCTCGTAAGGGAGGCCAAAGTAAATGAACGTAGCTATACTCAGTATCAATATTGCGTAATACAGAGGCCAAATTCGCAAAATACGCCGGATATAGAAATCCTTTATTTTGATTTTACCCTGATTGGCTTCTTTTTCTTTGAGCAGCAGATAAGTAATTAGAAATCCACTTAAGGTGAAAAACATGGTGACTCCGTAATCGGCCAAGTCTAAGCCACGGGGTTTTCCTTCAGGGCCGGTACCTAATATGCTGTTATTCAAACCAAACTGGTCGAGTGCCAGCGTGATATGTGTTAAAACAACTGCCAATGCAGCAATAGCACGTATGCCATTTAGGCCCGGCAGGTATATATTTGTTAATGCATGCCCTTTGTTTTGCATTGCCCGGTGTTCAGCAGAACAACCTATTGCAAAAGGTCTTTCATCTTTTTTGCAATAAAGTTAGTTGCAAATGTAGGAGCAAAGCGGTACAAATAATCCATAAATTTTGCATCTGAGCCTACGAAAATCCGGGGTTTATTTTTCAAGACACCGTCAATAATGATTTCGGCAGCTTTTGCTGGTGAGGTAGTGCGTGCCATTTGTTTTTTCAATTCTGCCTCGTTTTTGGTATTTGGTATTTCAACACCTGAATTTTTTGTGATATTGGTTCCAATGGCACCCGGAAACACCAGACTTACATGCACATTGGTGTCGCGTAATTCAGCATATAAACCTTCGGTAAGCAATTTCACTGCTGCCTTACTTGCTCCATAAACACTCTGACCGGGCACAGGTAAGTAGCCACCCATGCTGGAAGTGTTGACAATATGGGCTTCCTGTCGCTTTAGCAGGTGAGGTAAAAAAGCCTTTGTCATGTTTAACAAACCAAAGAAATTCACATTAAATACATGATGGATTTTATCAAACGGCAGGTGATTTACCTTTACAAATGGCTGAATGATTCCGGCATTATTTATGAGTATGTCCACACTTCCATGCTCAGCAATCACCTTTTCAGGAAAGGAAATTACACTTTCATGGTCTGTGATATTTAATACATGAAGTGATAGTTTTTTTTCTTTGTTTCCGGCCAATTGACGTGTTTCAGACAGCGCAGCTTCATTCATATCAACCGCCGCAACCCTTGCGCCTTTGTTCAATAGATTGAATACGATTTCGCGCCCCATGCCGTTGCCTGCTCCGGTAACAACGACGGTTTTATTATATACCTCCATGGTATTGGTTTTAAAGATGTTTGTTTAAGATTATTAGCCTTGCATTATGCAAGATGCATTATTCAAGTAACATTATGTAATGTACATTATGTAAGATACATTATGCAGTATGCATTATTCAAATTGCATAATTGCGGTTTTGGTGTACTGTCCAGATTGGATTTTTAAGAAGTACATTCCAGGTGCTGCCTGGATATTCATATCGAACTTTGCGGTGTTGGCAAAATCTTTTTTCAGCACTTCGCGCCCCAGAACATCTGTTACAATTACATTACAGTGGTGTAAATTTTCAGTTGCCTGTACAGTAATATTGCCGGTAGAGGGGTTAGGGAAAACTGAAAAATCAAGTTTTGTGCGTATGTTATTTACCATCCCTGCTGAGTTGTTTTTGTAATAAATCTTCAGGTAAGGTCGGTTAGAAACCAGTGTATCATCAGATGAGTACACGGCAAACATAGCGGCAACATTATTACACCCTAATGAATTTGAAAGCATCGCAAATCCAAAATTGGGAATTTCCTCGTTTTTCCAACGTTTATAAACTTCAGTGATGTTGTATTCGCGTAGGCCGAAATCATTTGGAAACGAGATAGGTATAGGCCCATAGAAGGCGGTGTCGAGCGCAGGGGAGTTGTTGAACGTAAGCTCAGTTTCAGACCATGCCTGGTTAATCAGGGAGAAATAAAAATCAGCAGTGCAATTACTGTAACAATAGTGGGTATGGGGAGAGTGGGTAAAACCAGCGAACACTGAATCTACAATTTCAGGAAGGCTGCTTAGGTCGAACTGAATATACCCGAATGCCTGGGTATAATTGCAGTTACTTGGCGGGAAAGCGAGTATTGACACGCTATTCCCGTTGTTTTCTCCCGGGCGGTCTTGGTATGTATAGGTGTCTTTCCCCGCGTCTAAGCCTCCCTGATCACTACCATCGTTCAGGCCAGAGCCGGGTCGGAAAATGAGAACGCTGTCAGTTTGAGCAGCCAATGAGCACGATAAGCCCATTATAGCTATGATGCCGACTGCTGCTTTCAGAATGTTTGTTTTCATAGTATTAAAATTGAGTTTGTGTTTAAATTGAAAGGCTGAGGACTGATGAGATTATATTTTACTAAATTACACCTGCAAATGCTGAGTGTATATGAGAATGGTCAAGCGAAAGTTTGATGTTTATCCATGTTTTTTTTGTAAATGCAGGTTCTCAGGTAGCAAAGTAGATGTTACAGCAAGTATTGACAATTCATTCGGAAGGCTGTATTGCTGTGTTTTCTTTCAGCAATTTTCTGCCTAAATCATACTACCTTTGCATTTTCCGGAACAATACATGAGCGATCAGATCAAGCATGAGTGCGGTATAGTGCTCATTCGCCTCCTCAAGCCACTCGACTATTACAGGCAGAAATACGGTTCAGCAGGTTATGCCCTTAACAAACTGAATCTGTTAATGGAAAAACAGCACAACCGGGGGCAGGATGGTGCCGGGGTAGCTTGTATAAAGTTCGACATGGCGCCCGGGCAGCGATACATTGGTCGTTACCGCTCAAATGAGGCGCAGCCACTGAAAGACATTTTCGAAAAGCTGAGGAGTTATTTTGATGAAATAAAGGTCAAATATCCTGATTATCAGAAAGATACGAATTTTCTAAAGGAGCATCATCCATTTATCGGTGAATTGTTAATGGGGCATCTTCGTTACGGCACCTACGGAGGGAATAGCATCGAAAACTGCCATCCTTTCTTACGGCAGAACAACTGGATGAGCCGTAACCTTGTGATTGCGGGCAATTTTAACCTCACCAACGTAGACGAGCAGTTCCAGCAGCTGATTGAATTAGGGCAACACCCAAAAGAACATGCTGATACCGTTACGGTTCTGGAGAAGATAGGTCATTTCCTTGATATGGAAAATGAACGTTTGTTCCGTGAGTTTAAGCGTAAAGGCCATAGCAATGCCGAGATTTCGAAACTAATTGGTCGTGATATTAATGTTGCCGAAATCTTGCGGCAAGCTTCAAAGCGCTTCGACGGCGGTTACGTAATTACCGGGATGATGGGTCATGGGGATGCTTTTGTTATGCGTGATCCAAATGGAATAAGGCCGTGTTTTTTCTTCCAAAACGATGAGTTTGTTGTTGCCACTTCAGAACGGCCAGCTCTTCAAACAGCTTTTAATATTCCTTTCGAGCAAGTTCAGGAGCTCAAGCCCGGACATGCGTTGGTAATTAAGCGTAACGGAGAGGTTTCTGAAGAGTTGATCAGGGAAGCCAAACCACGTGCAAGTTGTTCATTTGAGCGTATTTATTTTTCAAGAGGTAGCGATAAAGACATTTATTTAGAGCGCAAGGCTTTAGGCCGGATGCTTAGCATGCAGGTGTTAGAAGCGATAGCTTACGATATTGAACATACTGTTTTTGCATATATCCCAAATACGGCCGAAACTGCCTATTACGGATTAGTTGAAGGGCTCAATCAGTGGCTCGACGGTGAGAAAGCTGAAAAAATCAGGGCTTTGGGCTCAAACTTAGCCCAGGAGCGTCTTGAAAAAATACTAAAAGAAAAGATTCGTACTGAGAAAATTGCAATAAAAGATGCGAAAATCCGCACATTCATTACCGATGATTTGCACAGGGATGAGATGGTGGCCCATGTTTATGATGTAACCTATGGCATTGTAAAAGACCATGTGGATACGCTTGTGATCATGGATGATTCAATAGTAAGGGGTACTACACTACGTCAAAGCATCTTAAGAATGCTTGATCGTTTATGCCCGAAGAAAATAATTATTGTTTCCTCAGCACCGCAGATTCGTTATCCTGATTGCTATGGTATTGATATGGCGAAACTTGGCGATTTTATTGCTTTTCAGGCAGCAATAGCGCTTCACAAACAACATGATTCAATGTTTTTAGTTGATGAGGTGTATGAGCAATGTATTGCACAAGATAGTTTAGAGAAGGAGGAAATTCGCAATGTAGTTACGCGTATTTATGAGCCTTTTACCGAACAGGAGATTTCAGAAAAAATCGCTGAACTGGTTACACCGGAAGGGATTGGAGCGCAGGTACAAGTGATTTTCCAAAAACTTGAAAACCTTCATAAAGCCATACCCGGGCATACAGGTGATTGGTATTTTTCAGGCAATTATCCAACGCCGGGTGGAAACAGAGTCGTGAATAAGGCCTTTATAAACTATTACAATAAGGTAAACGAGCGTGCTTATTAGAGCAAGCGAAAGAACCTTGTAAGTAAAATGCAGCTGAGCCCATGAAAATATTTAAACTATTGGTTTTTGTATGTTGGAGTGCCACCGTACAAGCGCAGGTACATGAGATAATTAATCTGTCAGAGTTATTTCCGGCCCCAAATAATGAGGCCCCCAGGAAAAAAGATATTTCTGCCAGCTTAAAAGGTTTTGTGACTCCTGATTCAATCATTTTTGAGATTCAGGTTCAGGATAACAAGGTGCTCAATGGGTCAGGGGTAGAAAATAGTGACCATGTAGAAATATGGTTTGGTTTTCATGAAAGCGATTTTAGTGATTTTATTGTTGCAGATACCCGCGACCGTAAGCCCTCACGTATTTTTAGGAACTCAATTGAGTCGGGCGATAATGCAGATTTAGAACGCTTTCTGAAGCTGGGTGATTACCCGCCTAATGCCAAAGTTCAGGACGGTGCAACGCTTGAATGGTTGAATGCAGATGTTCCGCTGCCTGATAAGTTGCGTAGGGAGACGGTATTTTACGGTATCTCAAGTTTTGCCTGTTTTGCTGATAACCGGCAGCCCATACAGACAAACCGTGAGAAATATAAGTACATGGAAGACCAACTTTTTCCATTTGATGACCTGTCGAAAGCCTTGGTTTCCAGGAGTGAATTGACTTCCAATGGTTATAAAATAAGAGTTGCCTTGCATAATACGTGCCTGGTTTTTGCTGAGCCTGTTACCATGAATGGCTTCAGATTTGCTGTTCAAGTACATGACACTGATGGTAAAGGCGAAGCAACAACAAAATTTATCAGCAGCGCAAAAAACAATTATTACGCCCGGCCATTCTATTTTAACAAAGCTTCTTTTCCATTCCCACTAAACATTCATTTGCCAGGTGTACCAGATGGGCTTATTCAGAAGATGGGGCTTAAGTTTTCAATGATACGCTCAGGAGGTACCTGGAAGCCATATTATTATTCAAATGGTCCAATTATTTATGCACCGGATATTATGTCGGATGCTGGACTTGCTGAGTATGAGTTTTATCCGGCAAATATTAATTTCACTGAATCAGCAGCTGGGGCCGATGTTGCATGGAACAGGCTGGATATTGAGTACGATGATATTTCGGCCTTTTACCAGCATGAGATTTATTACACTGTGGGAGACTCGGTGGCGTTAAGTTCAAAATCGTATCGGTATAATGAGGAAGAACCTGGCGATTTTGTCAATAGTATTTTTAAATTAAAAGATGGGAGTGCCGCAGCGGTTCTATATGATTATGAGCCGGTTGACCCTTTTGGCTGGGGCCAATATGGGATGACCGCGGATGAATTTGTGTACATACAAAAGCTGGATAAAAAAAGCGGCTACCCCATATTTAATGTAGGGCAAAGAGTAGAAGCTACGGGGGTGGTTGCAGTGGGCGACCCTTTGTTGGTAAAGCTTGAGCAGGTTAAGAAAATAACTTATCGCTGGATAAAATTTGGCGAAACATTTGAAATGCAAGTTGATTCTGACAGTCCGGATTTTAAACGCACCCTGCAGTTTCAGATTGGGGCTGATAACAAGGTTACTTTAATAAAATAGAAGCCAAACGCTGATGGTAGTTGCGACTGCTATTTGTGCAGGCGCGAAGTGTTTACAGCTTCCTGTAATAACCCTTCAGTGTTAAACCTAAATTGAAGGTGGTTAAGAAAGAATTAGCCAGGTTCTTTGCAATTTTCAGGTACCATTTACTATCTATATTTTTTCGCAGTTTTTCATCAGCATTGTCGCTTGCGATAACTGGTTCGTTGCTGATTTTTTTTGATAGGTTGATACGGGTTAAGCTGATACCGGTTGACAAAAATTTTATGTTTTTAAAACCGTTCTGCTCTAACAATTTATTGAGGGTGCTTTTGGTGTAATAGGATAAATGTTCCGGGTAGTTAATAATGTTATATCCTGATTTAAGATAGTAGCGCAATGCCGAATTGAAGTTCGGTGTAGTGCAGTAGAACAAGCCACCTTTGCGTAGAAATTTGTGTATAAAAGCAATTTCTTCCCTTGGGTTATTGATATGTTCAATTACCTCGAACGAAGTTATCACATCAAATTCATCATTGGCAAAAGTTGCTGAATTCAATTGACCCTGAATCATGTGAATACCATGGGTCTGGCATAATTGTACAGCGGCTTCAGAATATTCGGTTCCATAGACCTCCCAACCCCGGGAGCGGGCTGTTTCTAAAAACCATCCCCTGCCACAACCAATATCAAGCAGTTTATTGGTTTTTCGGTACTTTTCAAACTCATCCAGCAGGGCATTGTAACTCTTTATAGTAAGGGGCGATAAATAAGCATCGCCAGTATAGGAATATGAACTGTAATGCGCACCAAGCTCTTCGGCTGTGGGGATTTTCTCCATGAAGACGAATCCACAGCTCTCACACTTTACCAGGCCACATGGTTCATAATATCCACTAAGCGGTTGGAACCTCTGGCCTGCACATACCAAACAGGTAAGGTGTTTGTTATAGCTCATTGTATTCTGGCTGTCTGATGTTGGAATTAATATCCTGAATTTTTATCAAAGCAGGCCAAAAATACAAAAAGAAGGCACTGTTTTAGCTCCCTTCCTCAGACAATGTTTACATATAAAAATAGGTGAGCATGTAATAGGCGGCCCAGCCAAAGAAGGCAATCAGAATTATCCAAAGCCAACTTGGAATACTTTGGGGAGTTTCACTTCCACCGATAAGAAATTTCTTTTGATTACCCTTGTCGTAGGCATTGATCATCAGCGGAATGACGCCATCAACTACCTCGTTGTCTGACAGGCCTTCAATGGCAATCGCAGGCCCGTTGCGTACGATGAACTTGATTTTTCTGATGCCTTCTTTACCGCTGGGTGATTTACTTACCATTTTCAAGGTATGCTCACCATCTGTCAGTTTACGGGTGTCTAAGTCGAACTGAACCGGGGTGCTCAATTCGGCAACCGGGTGCAAATCGTCATCAACAAACAGCATTACCTTGCTTTTTTCTTCTTGCATCTTATTCGTTATTTATGATTAGATGTTTGATGTGGTTATTGCCTTTCTCACCTGGTTTAATAAGGTATTTCAGAGAAAACACAAAAGTTAAAATAGTAATCAGGGTAATTACCGATATGATTACCCAATCCCAATTGCTTTCCGGGCCTGCACCATGCGTTAGTCCTTTTGTAATTGCAGGTTGTTGTTTTTCACAAACCGGGCATGCCCCAACAGCCATTGGCATCAACAAGAGTACCCCCAGCGTAATAAAATACCTGAGCTTTTTATACATCATTTCCAGAAATTATTAGCCTGGGCGATAGTTTGGAACTCAATGGCGACCACCTGTGCAGAGCTGATTAGTTGCACCGTATCTTCTGCATAAGCCGCTCGAAGTTGCTTTCTTTTCTCCGGGTCTGTTTGAATAGCAGCAATCGTTTTACGAGCCATAAGGATTGCCAAAGCTCTGCCTTCCTGCGGTGTTTTTGTGATTAGGCTTTCAAGCCATACGTCTGTATTTGCCATAAGTTTATTTTTTAGCGGTTGAGTTTATCAGGTCAATTATTTTTTTTACCTCCTCAAGTGCGACAGGTTTTGCGTTATTACCCCAGCTGGTTCGTTCATAATTTATAATTGCTGTCACCTGCTCAGGGCTCAGGTTATTATCATGACCCACGGCGTTCATTACTGCATATTCTGGTCTTGCATCGTAACCCTGCATGATAATGCTTACATAAAAATCAAGGTCGTTGCCCATAACAATAGGGCTCCCTTTCACAGGTGGAAATGCGCCTTTCAAACCCTCACCATTTGCCTGATGACAACTTGCACAGTTTTGGGTATAAAGTGTTTTACCATCAGGCAGGGGAGCAGCACCACCATTGTTTGTTGTAAGGGGCTTTTCTTCATTTTTGTATAAGAACTCCATTGGTGCCTGGCCATCAGGGAGCGGTGTTTGTTTCAGGCTTTGCAAATAAGCAACTAAATCAAGTGCTTCTTGTTTTGCAATTATTTTTCCGGAGATACCTTTTCTAAAAGCATCCGGCACGATTACCTCAACTTCATCCTTGCCCACCTCATTCTTTACCTCAAACAGCCAGGGATAGGCCGGCATTATTGATTGTTCTACTACTGCCCTTGGCTGGAACAAATGCAAAAGGTTCCATGCCTGACTTGGTTGGCGGTTGCCAATATTCGTAAGGTCGGGCCCTGTGCGCTCTGTGCCCATGAGGGTAGCTGTATTGCGCCAGAAATCGGTACGTTTGATGGCAGCGTAGTCAGCTGCAATCCCAGGCCGGGCACCCCATATTTTATCCATATCAACATTTCTGACTTGTTGGGTATGGCAGGCCACACAGCCATTGGCAATAAAACTTTGCTTTCCTGCAAGAGCACTTTCACTGAGTTTCTCTGCATTAGGCAGGGGTGCGTTGTTTTCCTGGTTTTTTATTGCCGGAATAATCGCCACGAGAAGGGTTAAGCCAACAAATAAACCCAAAGCAGTTCCAAAAAGCTTTTTATGATTATCAAAGAATTCCATCGCGTATCAAAGAATTAGGCTTGAGGGTTAATTGTTGTTTCTTTTTTTAACTGCAGTATTTCAGCCGCAGATTTGGGTAATTCAACATCTGATTTGCGTCTGAGCATCACATAGAAATTGTAGGTAAACAAAATATGAGAAAACCACATCAGTGAACCGCCAATAGCGCGCCATAGCCAATAGGGGCCCATGAAGGTAACTGTGTCAATAAAGGGTTTGCCTTCCATCCACATCAGCCCTCTTAAAGTTGAACCATACATTAAGGGGAAAGTATAGAAAAGCAGGCCGATAAGCGCTAGCCAGAAATGCGCCCCAACTGTTATTTGGGGTGGTTCTTTGCCGGTTAATCTGGGTACAATCGTGTAAAAGAAGCCCCAAAGCATAAATGAAATAATTCCATACATGGTAAGGTGCGAGTGCGCCACAGTAAAATCAGTGAAGTGCCAGGCCAAATTGGTAAAGCGAAACGCTTCGGCTGTTCCCTGAAGTGAACCGGTAAAATAAAAAATGATACCAATCAGGTAAAATGGAAGTGTGTAACTGCCAGTGAGTTTGTTCCATGAACCATTGAAGGTCATCAAGAAATTGGTTGTTCCGGCTACAACAGGAATCACCATGCCTACACTGCCAACGATGGCAACTGTTTGCAACCACCAGGGAATTGCACTAAATATAAAATGATGGGTTCCGATTAAGGTATAGAAAAGAATTTGTGCCCAGAATGCTAAAATTCCAAGGCTGTAAGAGTAGATAGGTTTATTTAATTGCTGGGGTAAAAAATAGTACATCAAACCAAGGTTAAACAACATAAACCACATACCAACCCCTTGGTGCATATAATAGCCCTGCACAATTGTTTCACCCAGGCCGTTTTGCCATGAAGGCCAATACGCAACAAAGGCAATTACAAGCAGGAACATTATCGCAGAAATGATATACCAATTTGAAACATATATTTCTCTGGTTGCACGTTTGGCGATTGTTTTTAAAAAATTAACAAGCGAAATAATCACGCCAAAGCCAAACAAACTCATCACCGGCCAGATGTATTCTCTGTATTCACCCCCTCCATTGTTAATTCCTGCCATCAGGCTTACGCTACCGGCGATTACTGAGGCGTTAATCAATATTAGTGAGTAATAGCCTCTTTTTATGCTTGCAATCGGAACATTACTCACCCTTGGAATCACATAATATGCTAAGCCAATCATTGCAAGCGAAGCCCAGCCCCAGAATACTGCATTTGTATGAACAGGTCTGAGGCGACCAAAGCTTAACCAACTTAAATGGTCAATGTCAGGGGCTGCAAACTTGATACCTACATACTCGCCAACACTTGTTCCAAACAGCAACCAAGCAACAGCACAGCCTAAATACCAAAGAATTAGCCTTGTAAGTTCTGGCTCAATAAATGGTCGTGGTTGCCCTTTGCGTTTTTGCTGAACAAAACGAATGCTTTCTACAGTATTTACATTGTCAATTAAGCCCTTTGGGTCAAGTGTGGGTAAATCAGTACCCAGTTCGGCATTGTTGAGCGTAAACTCAAGCTCTTTCTTTCTTTTTTCCAGCTGCTCTGTTTCTGCCGGATTTAATTCTTTAATATAATTTGTAAGTCGTTCAAGCTCCTTTCTTTTTATATATCGCCGTAAGCTCGCATTGGTTCTTACAATTACAATTAAAGAAGCTACAATTACCGGAATTAAAATCAGAACTACTGTTATGACTATTCCACCTTCACTGAAAAGATTGATGTTCCCCATCTCTATGTTAAAATTGGATATTATTGTCCACTATTATTGTACAAAAAAAAAGATCAACGTTTTAGAAAGATTAATCCCAGATCTAATTGCTGGGCTAATGATTTAATGGTGGTTGTTTCGAGCATTTGCTTTAAGTTTTCACGAATTGGTTTAAACTGATGATGTACCGGGCATGGCATTTTCTCATTGCACTTATTGAGCCCTACGCCACAATTGGTAAAAATTGAATCACCATCAATTGCTAAAACCACCGAAATCAATTTTACCTTTTCAAGTCGTTCCTTGTCCATTGAAAAGCCTCCGGCACGACCTTTATCTGAATTGATGATATTGTATCTTACAAGCTGCTGCAAAATTTTAGAAGTATAAGCAAGTGGCGACTCTGTAGCTTTTGCAACATCCTTCAGGCTCACTTTTTTGCCATGAAGTGATTGCTCAGAGATGTAGATTGTTGCCCTGATACCGTGATTGCATGTTTTTGAAAACATAAGACCGTTATAGCGGCAACAAAATTACGCAAATGATTTTTATAGTGGACAGAAATATCCACTAAAATTTTAACATGCTGAACAACAAGGTGTTAAATTAATTATTACCTCCAAAGCAATACTCCTGTAAAAGCGCCGGATTCAACAGGTTGTATTGCTAATTTGATTGTATTTATAGCGGTTCCCTGACCGGCAAATAAATTATTGTAGCGCCTCTATTTCTTTTGTTAGTGACTTTAAATCCTGCTTCATCAGGGTCACATAAGCCTCGGTCTGGTCAAGCATATCGGCTCTGTTTTTTAATTCAGACGCACTGTATCTGCCCCCTTTACTAAAGTATAAATCGTATGGTTTTTTCTCAGACTTTCCGTTGTCCTTGGTCAGTTGGCCGAAAATAAACCATTTGTCAACCAATTGCTTGGCCAGAGATTTTTCGTTTTTTGGAGTATATTCATAGGTTAAATAATACCAGAGCGAGGGAGGGAAAAACTTCGACACCTTGGCATTTTTCCAAATATCAGTCAGGGCATTGTTGGGGTGCGAGAAATCTACTTTGCGTTTATTTACCAGCATCATTGCACCTAATGACGCTTCCACAAGGCTTACCCCAATTGTAAAACCACCTACAAGGCCGGTATTGGAACTGTTATTTGAAATTACCTCTGCCGCAATGGAACCCACTGCCCCAATAATAATTGAGCCGATGATAAGTTTATTTTCAGTTTTACCTTCCCGTTCCTTGAGGTAGAAAGCAAATTGATTTGCCCGCTCTTCCTCGCAGTCGAGTTCACTTGCAACAGCAGAAATCTCGAGAGAGGCCAAATTGATTTTTTGATGGATGTGCTGGGATAACTCTATCAGACTAAGTTTTTTATGAATATCTCCCCCTTTTGCCGGATCATTCATCAGACGGGTGTATGAGGTCAATAAATCGAGTATCCCAATGGCATTTGCAATATTTAATGACTGACCAGAGAACCTTTTGGTTAAAATGGTGTCAAGTTGAAGTTGGTGAATGGGTTTCGGCAAGTCGTCAACGGTATAGGCTGTTGGTGCCTGCTTATTGCAATTGCTTTTGTCTAACTGCAATGCCCTCATTGCGTTTTTATGACTATTGCAGGAGGCAAGCACTAAACAAACGAGCAGAGCGGTAAAAATAAAGATTTGCTTAAACACCGTTCACCTGTCTTTTAAATACATGCTGCGAATGTAGAGAACAGACGCTGAGTTTCCAATTTGCTTTTTCAATTGCAGGCATTAGAATTGAAGGCAAGTACGGTGAACAATTTTTATAGAGATTCACTACTTTTGCAAAAAAAATTCCAAAACAACCTGCTGGTATGGATTTATTCGAAAAACTCAAGCTCAACCGCGGACCTCTTGGGGCGTATGCAAAAGATGTACACGGCTATTTTACCTTCCCGAAGCTGGAAGGGCCAATTGCCCCCAGAATGACATTCAGAGGAAAAGAAATGCTCACCTGGAGTCTGAACAATTACCTTGGTTTAGCTAACCATCCGGAAGTAAGGAAGGCAGATGCAGATGCAGCAGCCGAATTTGGTATGGCTTACCCAATGGGTGCGCGCATGATGTCAGGTGATTCGGATTATCATATTCGCCTGGAACGTGAATTGGCTGATTTCGAGAAAAAAGAAGATGCTATCCTGATGAACTTTGGTTATCAGGGTATTATGTCGGCCATTGATGCATTGGTTGACCGGCATGATGTGATTGTATATGATTCTGAATCACATGCATGTATCGTTGACGGGGTTCAGTTGCACATGGGAAAACGCTTTGTATTCCCGCATAACGATATTAAGAACCTTGAAACCCAGCTGGAGCGTGCTACCCGTTTGGTTGCCGATACCGGAGGTGCTATTCTTGTTATCACCGAAGGGGTCTTTGGCATGAGTGGCGATCAAGGGAAGTTAAAAGAGATAGTTGAGCTGAAAAAGAAATTCCAGTTCCGCCTGCTCGTTGATGATGCACATGGCTTTGGCACCATGGGAAAAACTGGGGCGGGCGCATCTGAAGAACAGGGTTGTATGGATGGAGTGGATATTTATTTCGGCACTTTTGCCAAGTCAATGGCGAGTATTGGCGCCTTTATTGCATCTGAAAAACAGGTGGTTGAGTATCTGCGTTACAATACCCGTTCACAAATATTTGCCAAGTCGCTACCGATGCCACTGGTTATTGGAGCACTTAAGCGGCTTGAATTGCTGAGAACAAGGCCTGAATTGAAAGAAAACCTCTGGAAAATCGTTAATGCACTGCAAGACGGTCTGCGCAAAGCTGGTTTTGAACTTGGAAATACCCAAAGTCCTGTAACTCCGGTTTTCCTCAATGGCTCAATCCCTGAGGCTGCCAATCTGATTTTCGACCTGCGTGAAAACTTTAATATCTTCTGCTCAATGGTCGTTTATCCGGTGGTACCTAAAGGTGTTATTATGCTTCGGTTAATTCCTACAGCTGTTCACACCCTTGAAGATGTAAAGTACACCATTGATGCCTTTAGCAGTATTGCCGGAAAATTGAAGTCGGGGCATTACGAGAGGGCAATGGAGCAAGTACTTTAAGCCGGACTGACCTTCACGCCCCTGTTATCAGGGGCTTTTGTTTTTTACGCCTGTTCATGATCATTCAGTTACTGCTCTTTGCTTTCTGGCTGACTATCTTTCTTGTTCTTGCCGGAAAGCTGAACTTTCTGAGTAAGTCAGGTATCAGACCCGCCTTTTTACGTGGTATGTTGCTGCTTAAGGTAGCTGCAGGCATTGTACTGACCCTGATTTACACCCATCATTACCCTGATAGGCAGACAGCTGACGTATACAAGTACTTCGATGACGCACTGGTTATTCATGGTACATTTAATAATGACCCATTAGTTTACTTCAGCCTTGTAAGCGGCGTAGAAATTCCCGGACATCCGGCAGAACCCGCCATTCGTGAGATGAAAAACTGGACACCGTTAAGTGGGCCCTGGTTAAGGTTTACGCAAACAGCTGATTATAATGTATTTAACTCAAACAGGATGGTTACCCGCATCAATGCGCTGCTGATGCCATTTTCACAAAAGTACATTTACACACATGTACTGTTTTTCTGTTTCTTTTC
This sequence comes from Bacteroidia bacterium, assembly GCA_019695235.1. Classification (GTDB taxonomy): domain Bacteria; phylum Bacteroidota; class Bacteroidia; order M30B66; family M30B66; genus JAIBAI01. The sequence goes on from JAIBAI010000007.1 coordinate 42,688, forward strand.
GTTATTAGGGTCAGTAGCATTATACAGGCAGGTTCGCAACAGGGTTCATGGCAGGGAGGTGATTACAGCATTGCTCATCTTTTTACTGCCTTCTGTAATTTTATGGAGTTCAGGCCCCTTGAAAGATGGTCTTTTGTTGGCAACACTTAATTTGTTTACCTGGAAATTGTTTTCTTTAACTACAAAACAAACATCTGCAAGGCGCTTAGGTACTATTTTGGTATTGATATTATTGGCCGGATTGATTCTATTAACAAAATATTATGTGCTCCTGGCTGCAAGCCCTGCAATTGTAGCCTTCGCCTGGTGCAGGTTCAAAAAACAAAACCATTATGCGGCATTGGTTTACCTAGCTGTTCCTGCGATTTTTCTGATGTTACTGATTATACAATCAGAAATGCTTCCAGCGCTTCCGAACATCTGGAATGTTTTGGCAAACAAACGGGAAGAGGCATTGAAATTAGCCATTTGGGCGGATGCAAACCATCAGGTTTTCACTGAACCAGTAGGAACCGGAATACTTCCGGTTGTGGCAAAACTGCCTGAGGCATTATTCAACAGTCTTTTTCGCCCGCACCTTTTTGAGGCTGATGGAGCGTTTTTGTACGCTGCAGCAATTGAAAACGTGCTGATTATGAGCTTGTTGATACTCTTCTTGCGAAAAATCAGTTGGTCAAATCTTTTAGAAGAACAATCGCTGTTTTTTTGGTCATTCAGCCTTTGCCTTGCGTTTATCATAGGCTTTACCACGCCGGTTACAGGCGGGCTGGTAAGATATAAAACAGCTTTCATTATTTATCTGTTACTTGCAGCACTTATGTCGGGGCAATATACAGGTCTCCAGCGATGGAAGAACTTGGTGATTCAAAACAACCATGGCTAAACAGGCACAACAACTAAACATACAAAATAGAAAGGCCAGCTTTGAATACGAACTGTTGTTACGTATGGATGCTGGCATACAACTGAGTGGAACAGAGATAAAATCGGTGAGAGCCGGAAAAGTATCCTTAGCTGAATCGTACGGCGTTTTTGTAAAGAATGAGTTGTACCTGCGCAACATGCACATTGAAGAGTACGCTCAGGGCAATATTTATAACCATGAACCCAAACGCGACCGAAAGCTGTTGCTAAACAAGACCGAATTAAACAAATTGCAATCAAAGTTGAAAGACAAAGGCCTGACAATCATCCCATTGCGGATGTATCTGAGCGAATCTGGTTATGCCAAGGTAGAAATTGCACTTGCTAAGGGCCGCAAGCTATATGACAAGCGTGAAAACCTTAAACAAAAAGATATACAACGAAACATGCAACGAGACGACTCATGAAAGTCATTTTTGCTGATACCGCCCACGCCTCCTTAATGGAACGCCTTACAAGTGCTGGATTTTCATGCAGCCTTGCTGAAGGACTTAATGAAGCCAATGCCCACATGGTTTTGTCACAGGCAGAAGGTATTGTCATTAGAAGTAAAATAAAGCTGACTGCTGAATTACTTGACCAGCTCCCGGGGCTTCGTTTCATTGCCAGAGTAGGGGCAGGGATGGAAAATATTGCAGTTGAATACGCAGCAGCCAGGGGAATTCGTTGTTTGCATGCCCCGGAGGGCAACCGAAATGCTGTGGCAGAGCATGCGCTGGGAATGTTGCTTGCCCTTATGAACAATCTTATTAGGGCCGACAGGGAAGTTCGGCAGGGTATTTGGCTGCGTGAGCAAAATCGGGGGCACGAATTGGCAGGGCGTACAATCGGCCTGATAGGTTATGGAAATACCGGAGCCGCTTTTGCCAAAAGACTTGCAGGGTTTGATGTGAAGATACTTGCCTATGACAAATACAAAACCGGCTTTTCGAGCCATCAGGTGCAAGAAAGCAGCATGAACGAAATTTTTGAACATGCTGATGTATTAAGCCTGCATGTTCCGCTTGCAGATGATACCCGTAACCTGGTGAATATTGATTTACTTGGTAAGTTTAAAAAGCCTGTATACCTAATCAATACTTCCAGAGGGCCTTGTGTAGATACTTTCGGGCTTTTAGAAGCGCTTGACAAGGGTATTGTTGCCGGGGCGGCATTAGACGTTTTAGAATTTGAAAGTACCAGTTTTGAATCTGTGAAATCGGTTCCCGATGTGTACAAGCGCCTCTTTGCTTCAGAAAAGGTAATTCTTAGCCCACATATCGCTGGCTGGACTTTTGAAAGCAATCAGCGAATGGCAGATATTTTGTTTGAGAAGATTATGCAACTAAGGCTTTTGCCAGATATTGGTAATAGAACGGATTGATTTTAAAAGACTTAGCGTTTCATTTTGTTAACAAACAATTTCATTTCCAGGCCTTCTCTTTTTATTTAGACTATCTTTGCACACCATTTTGAAAATCAAGGTGGATTAATCATTTTACATGGCTGCACCGAAGTTTTCCGGAACAAACACCTTTCATACAGAGCTAAAGAAAAGAGTTGCCGAATATTTCAAGGAAGTAGGTAATTCGCCAACAGGTAATTATCAGCTTTTTCTCAAGGCGATTATTTTGGTGGTATTGTTTCTATTTATTTACATCCATCTGGTATTTTTTGCTCCTCCTGCCTGGTTAGCCTTGGTTGAAGCCATTATCCTTGGAGGGCTCACCGCAGCCATTGGGTTCAATGTGATGCACGATGGAGCCCACGGAAGTTTTAGTAAATACCCATGGGTCAACACATTGGCTGCTTCATCGTTAAATTTTCTTGGGGCAAACGTATTTATGTGGAATACAAAGCACAATGTGGTTCATCATGCTTACACCAATATTGACGGTATAGATGATGATATAGATGCAGGCCCACTGTTGCGCCTTTGCGAAACCCAGAAACACTATAAGATACACCGTTTTCAGCATTTTTATTTCTGGTTTACCTATTCATTACTATATATATATTGGATATTTTTTAACGATTACCGTAAATACTTCACCAGAAAGGTTGGTAGTATGCCCTTGAAAAAGATGTACCTACAGGATCATATCTCTTTTTGGGGTTTTAAATTACTGCATTTGGTACTTTTTGTGCTGGTGCCTATCTATTTCTGGGGCTTTCTTCCTTGGTTGATTGGTTTTTTGGCCTATGCCATGTTTTCCGGCCTTGTATTGAGCATTGTTTTTCAATTGGCTCATACTGTTGAAGATACACATTTTCCGCAACCGGTAAATAATAAGATTGAAGAAGATTGGGCAGTACACCAACTGAAAACTACCGCGAATTTTGCCACCAAAAGCCGTGTGATTTCATGGTTAGTAGGAGGTTTGAATTTTCAGGTAGAGCATCACCTGTTTCCAAAAGTTTCACACGTACATTACCCTGCTATTTCTGAAATTATTCGAAAAACATGTGCAGAGTATGGGGTACGATACATTGAGTATCCCCGGATGAGCATGGCTGTTGCTTCTCATATTGCCCACCTGCGAAATTTAGGGCGCAATCGCTAGTATTTAGGAAAATAGCCCTGATTCGTATCCTTTGTCAGGTGGGAGATTTTTGCCTGTAGCAGCACTTGTAGCCAAAGTATCGCAGCGTTCGTTCTCCGGATGGTCAGCATGACCCTTTATCCATCTGAAGCGCACTTTGTGTCTGGCATATACAATCAGAAACAGTTTCCACAGGTCTGCATTCTTTTTCCCGGCAAAACCCTTTTGGCGCCAGTTAAAGACCCAGCCTTTTTCAACTGCATCAACTACATATTTTGAATCAGACCAAACAAGGACGCTGCTCCCAGGAATCTTTAGGGCATCCAGGCCGGCAATAACAGCCAGGAGTTCCATCCGGTTATTGGTAGTCTTCCGGTAACCCTGACTCATTTCCTTGTAATGGCCATCGGTTCTTAAAATTACCCCGAAGCCGCCAGGACCAGGATTGCCCCTTGAAGAACCATCAGTAAAGATTTCGATAAGTCGGTTTTCATCGCTTTGTTTTTCAGCCATATACTTGTACTTATGGATGAACGGCCAATTTTTGTATTACTTCCGGAAGCGCACTGTGCTCCAGTTGATGTATCTTATGCGCCAGGCTTTCAACGGTATCACCAGGTTCAACGGTACATTTTTCCTGTCTGATTACCTGCCCCTGATCGTATTGCTCATTTACATAATGAACCGTAATGCCGCTTTCAGTTTCGCCGGCCTGAAGCACAGCCTGATGTACGTTGCTTCCATACATCCCTTTACCCCCAAATTTAGGCAGAAGCGACGGGTGCAGGTTGATAATTTTCCCTTGAAACGCCTGAATCATCTCTGTCGGAATCAATTTCAGGTAGCCTGCCAATACAATCAGGTCAGGCCGGTACTTCATCCGAAAACGGTTCAGCCATTTGGCATCAGCAAGTTCCGGGCCTTTGATTATTTCGAGGTTTATACGGTAATCATAAGATATATCGAGGAAGCCTCTCCGGGGCTTGTCTGAAACCAATACCTGCACCTGAATGTGAGGATTATCTTTGAAATGTTCAATCAAATTTCGGGCATTACTCCCCTTCCCACTACCTAAAATGGCTATCCGGTACATAATTTATTAAGGATGCTTAAGCCTGCAAATGTAGTAAAGCCGCGCTTTTATGAAGCTTTAATTGCTTTCTTGATAAAAAAGATTTTGTTTGTTTGTCTCTAAGTTCTTTCTTTGCACCGAATTTAACCCAAAAAACAAAAATGTCTAACATTTCTTCCCGCGTTAAAGCGATCATCGTTGACAAGCTCGTAGTTGATGAAAGCGAGGTTACCCCCGAAGCTTCGTTTACCAATGATCTGGGAGCCGATTCACTCGACACAGTTGAGTTAATCATGGAATTCGAGAAAGAATTCAACATTACCATTCCCGATGACCAGGCCGAGAACATCGGCACTGTTGGTGATGCTATTGCCTATATTGAGAAGAACGCTAAGTAATCCATAACGCCATTGAGACGTGTTGTTGTAACCGGTTTAGGCGCCCTTACTCCTCTGGGTAACTCGACGCCGGAATTCTGGGAAGCCCTCATTGCAGGGAAAAGCGGTGCCGGTCCCATCACACATTTTGACGCATCCCGCTTCAAAACACGCTTTGCGTGCGAGGTGAAAAACTTCGATCCACTCAAAGTGATTGATAAGAAAGAGGTGCGTCGGCTTGACCCCTACGCTCAATACGCCCTGTATGCAAGTGACGAAGCGTTTAAAGACGCCGGGCTTGACAAGGGAGGATTTGACCCGGATCGCTCAGGAGTGATTTGGGGCTCGGGCATAGGTGGTCTGGAAACTTTCTTCCAGGAAGTAAAAAACTTCGCATTGGGTGACGGTACGCCCCGTTTCAACCCATTCTTCATCCCTAAAATGATTGCTGATATTGCATCCGGGCATATTTCGATGCGATTTGGTTTTCGTGGGCCTAACTTTACTACCGTTGCGGCCTGTGCTTCAAGCACCAATGCCATCATTGACTCTATGTTCTACATTCGTATGGGCAAAGCAGATGTGATGATTACAGGAGGCTCTGAAGCAGCAGTGAATGAGCCAGCTATGGGCGGTTTTAACGCCATGCAGGCTTTATCTGAACGCAATGACTCGCCTGAAACAGCTTCACGTCCGTTTGATGTGAATCGTGACGGTTTTGTCATGGGAGAAGGCGGCGGAGCCCTTATTTTAGAGGAATTAAGTCACGCTCTTGCAAGAGGAGCAAAGATTTATGCAGAGGTAGTCGGTGGCGGATGTTCAGCTGATGCACACCATATAACAGCACCTCATCCTGAAGGACTTGGAGCGGTTAACGTCATGAAAAATGCATTAGACGATGCAGGTATGAAACCCGAAGATATTGATTATATCAATGTTCATGGTACTTCTACCCCGCTCGGCGACATTGCAGAAACCAAAGCCATCTTAAGTGTGTTTGGTGAGCATGCCTATAAATTAAACATCAGCTCTACCAAGTCAATGACAGGTCATCTGTTAGGAGCTGCCGGAGCTGTAGAAGCAATTGCCTCGCTTTTGGCTGTACAACACGATATTGTTCCTCCAACCATCAATTTTGAAACGCCAGATCCTGGCCTTGACCAAAAGTTGAACTTTACATTTCACACGGCTCAGAAAAGAACAGTACGGGCAGCGTTAAGCAATACTTTTGGCTTTGGAGGGCATAATGCCTCAGTGATTTTCAAAAAATACGATCCGTGATGTGAACCGCATCATCGCCCAGCTTTCAAAGCACCGTGATCTTTACTTTGCAATCCGGAACATGCTTGGTTTCTGGCCGGAAAATATCCACCTCTACCGCCAGGCATTTCGGCATCGCTCAAAATCAGAACCGGTAAATGGAAATTTTAGAAACTCAAATGAACGGCTTGAATATCTGGGAGATGCTGTACTTGGTGCAGTCATAGCACATTATCTGTTTAAAAAGTTTCCGTATCGTGACGAGGGGTTTCTAACTGAAATGCGTTCGCGCCTTGTAAGTAGAAATTACCTAAATAGCCTGGCAGTAAAGATTGGGGTTGACAAGCTTATTGTAGCTGATGAACACAGCGTAGTAAGCAAAACAATGGGCGGCGATTCGTTTGAAGCACTGATGGGTGCAATTTACCTTGACAAGGGCTTCGATTTCACATTCAAACTAATTCTCAATCGGATTATTCGTTTTCATGTTGATATTGATGAAATTGAGCAGCTTGACCTTAATTTTAAGTCGAAAATAATCAATTGGGCACAAAAACAGAAAGTAAATTTGGTGTTTGAGGCACAGGAAGAACTGAAAGGGAAGAGCCAAAAGATGTATTTTGTAAACGTTTTAATAGACGGTAAACCTTATGGCAAGGGTAATGGTTTATCAAAGAAACAGGCTGAGCAGGATGCAGCCAGACAAACTATTGAAATGCTACGAATAAACGATACCTTCCCGACTTAAATGCATCATGGCAAAGAGTCAGGATAAACCGAAAATAAAAGTGCAACAGCTTAAGATGGATTACCATTTTTTGCTTGTAGGTATTAGCAGTACTGAAGAAGACTATAAACTCTGCTGGCACCTCAATAAGTTGTTACAGCTTGATTTTGAACGAGTTGAAGATTTAGAAATTCTTGCCGGAGATAAGAACCTGACTTTTGCGGTTTTCGAATATGAAGATCAGGAGATTGAGGTGTTTTATCATTTAATTTGTAATAAACATCCCTTGGGTTTGTTGGTGCCGGAAGAAGCCAAGGCAGATTATATCCTTAAAATATCCGGTGAATATGAGATGGTTGACCGTGCCGAGCTGATTAAAAAAATCAGAAATATTCAACCTGTGATTACAGCCTATGCATTAGAGCCAGGGCGCATGAAATCTGTTGACAATTTACTTTTTTAAAAAGATGACCAAAGTACAAAGCAAAACAAAAGTTATAGCAACCCTGGGCCCGGCAAGTTCTTCAAGAGAAGTGTTGGAAGAGATGATAATGGCAGGTGTAGATGTATGCCGGATAAATTTTAGCCATGGTGACCCCAGCGCACATACAGAAACGATTAAAACCATCAGGGCAATTAATAAGGAAAGAGGCCTGAATACAGCTATTCTTGCCGACCTGCAGGGGCCAAAGCTGCGCATTGGCGAGGTAGAAAATAATGGTGTAGAACTCATTGCAGGTGAAGATATCCTTATCACCACGAAAGCCTGCGTGGGCACATCAAAGCAGGTTTACATCACCTATCCTCAGTTTCCGCAGGATGTAAAAATCGGTGAGACCGTATTGATTGATGATGGGAAGATTGTGCTGGCGGTGAAAGACACCAATAAGGATAATGAAGTAGTAGCAACAGTTGTGCATGGAGGTATCCTCTCATCAAAGAAAGGAGTGAATCTCCCCAATACCCATATATCACTGCCTTCTTTGACAAAGAAAGATTTGCAGGATTTGCGCTTTGCCCTTGAAAATGATGTGGAGTGGATTGGTTTGTCGTTCGTGAGAAAGGCAACCGATATCCTTGAATTGAAACATATCATCCAGAAAAATAACAAGAACGCCAGGGTGGTGGCAAAAATTGAAAAGCCCGAAGCAGTTAAGGATATTGACAACATTGTTAAATGTGCTGACGCCTTGATGGTAGCCCGGGGTGATCTTGGCGTGGAAATTCCCATGGAAAATGTGCCTTTGATTCAGAAAATGTTGGTTCAGAAGGCCCTTGAGGCACATATTCCGGTAATTATCGCCACCCAGATGATGGAAAGCATGATTCATAATTACAATGCTACCCGGGCGGAGGTGAATGATGTGGCAAATTCGGTGATGGATGGCGCAGATGCCGTGATGCTCAGTGGGGAAACCTCGGTAGGGAGCTTCCCTGTTCGGGTGATTCAGACAGTTCAAAAAATTCTGGCACAGGTTGAAGGCTTCGAAGGAATTTATCACAAACGCCACCAAAGCTCCGCACCACAGAAAAACCGTATGATTTCTGATGCCATCTGTTTTAACTCAGTAAATGTTGCCGAACAAACAGGTGCCGCAGCAATTGTAGCCATGACACATTCAGGTTACACTGCCTTTTATATATCATCATTCAGGCCTAAAAGTGGTATCTATATTTTTACCGGAAACCAAGCGCTTTTGAACACATTGAGCTTAGTTTGGGGCGTAAAGGGATTCTTTTATGATAAAATGGTGAGTACTGATCACACAATCAATGAGATAAAAGACATTCTCAAGCATGAAGGCCTTGTCAAGACTGATGATTTAATTATCAATGTGGCAAGTATTCCCATGCATGAGTTTGGCAAGACAAACATGATGAAACTAAGTTTTGTAGAATGATGAATATAGAATTGCTTCGCAAAATCTGCGAAACTCCGGGTGCTCCCGGACATGAAAAGAAAATAAGAGACCTGGTACTTGAACATGTTAAGAACCTTGGAGATAAAATAGAGGTAGATGCCTTAGGGAATATCTGTGTTTTCAAAAAAGGCCGGATGGATAAGAAAGTAATGGTGGGTGCCCATCTTGATGAGATTGGTTTTATGGTCACACATATTGATGAGCAAGGCTTTATCAGGTTTACCACTTTAGGTGGATTCGACCCTAAGACGCTTACAGCCCAAAGGGTTATCATTCATGGCAAAGAGGATGTTTTTGGAGTAATGGGATCAAAGCCAATTCACCTGATGTCGCCGGATGAACGTGATAAACCGGTAAAGATTACCGACTTCTTCATTGATACAGGCATGAATGCCGAGGAAGTGAAGAAAAAGGTGCAGATTGGCAATACCATAACCCGCGAACGCTCACTGATAGAGATGGGAGATTGCGTGAATTGCAAGTCGCTGGACAACCGGATTTCTGTATATATTCTGATTGAAACCCTTCGGAGGCTAAAAGAGATACCCTTCGACCTGTATGCGGTATTTACCGTTCAGGAAGAAGTAGGAATACGTGGTGCTCAGGTTGCATCTTTGGCTATTCAGCCTGATTTTGGTTTCGGTCTTGATACAACCATTGCGTACGATGTACCAGGTTCAAAAGAGTATGAACAGGTTACCAAACTGGGCAAAGGTGCAGGTATAAAAATCATGGATAGCTCGGTAATTTGTGACCCGCGGATGGTTAGTTATATGACTGCGCAGGCCGAAAACAACCAGATTACCTGGCAACCTGAGATATTGCAGGGCGGAGGAACCGATACGGCAGGAATCCAACGTATGTCGGCAGGTGGAGCCATTAGCGGTGCTGTGAGTATCCCTACCCGGCATATTCATCAGGTAATTGAAATGGTTAACAAGGCGGATGTGCTTGAAAGCATCCGTTTGCTGGATGCCTGCATTTCAAATCTCGACCAATGGGACTGGTCGCACTAAGATGTCAGGCAATTAGTTGTAAATAATATTACTCTGAATTTTTGATTTTAAAAATCTGGTTTTATTTTTGGCATAAGCTTTGAGTTGCATTGAAAAAAAAATATGAAAAACACCGTCATTCTAACCCTGTTGCTTTCTGTCATTTTGCCCTTGGGCATTATGGCCCAGACCTCCAATTTGATATTTTTTGCCGAAAACGGTGAGAAGTTTACTGTAGTGATGAATGGGCTTCGTTATAACGAAACCCCATCCACGAACGTGCGCATTACCGACCTTGCACCTGCTGTTTATAAGGTGAAAGCGATTTTTGAAGACCCTTCATTGGGTTCGGTAACCAAGACCATCCCTTTAGAATCTTATCGTGAAATTACCTTCAATATCCGCTTGAAAAAGCAAACCATTGCGGGAAAGACAGCGGTACGCATGACCAAACAGGTTGGCCGTGATTTAAATGTTGTTGACTCAGCAGATGTTTATGCTGACCCAAAAGAAAAATATGTGATGCGTTTTATCTCTGAAGTGCCTCTGGCAATGCCAGTACAGCAACAAACGGTGGTCACACAGCAACAACCTGTTTACAATACGCAACCAGCCACGGTGCAGGGGGGTACTGTCACTACACAAACCACTACAACAACCGTTAGAGGAACTCCGCAAACAGTAACCAGTGCTCCTTCAGCAGGGGTAAATATGCATATTAACGACCCTGATTTGGGAGTTAATGTAAATATGAGTGTAGGCGTTCCCGCCGGCACGGTTGTTACTTCAGGCGGAACAGTTCAGCAGACCACTACCACCACCACCACTTATGGAGGCACCCCACCGGTGCAGGCACAGCCGTCACATTATATCATGCCCGGTTACAACGGACCAATCGGTTGTCCCTGGCCGATGGATCAGAATGCCTACCGCAGTGCGATGGGTAGTATCACAAAACAAAGTTTTGAAGAAAACAAATTGCAGGTTGCAAAACAGGTATTCACTACCAATTGCCTTACTTCAGCGCAGGTAGGTGAAATAATGCGTCTGTTTACTTTTGAAGAAAGCCGCCTTGATTTCGCCAAGTTTGCATACGGACATACTTTCGACCTTGGTAATTATTTCATGGTAAATGATGCATTTACATTCTCATCATCTGTTGATGAGTTGAACGATTATATTCGCAGTACCGGACGGTAAGCAAGCATATAAAAACCTCCCTGAAAGCTTTATAGCTTTCAGGGAGGTTTTCTTTTTTATTATTTCAAGAAGATTTTAATGATAGTCTGGCCGATGATTTTCAAATCGGTGCTTAAACTCATTTGATTAAGATACAGAAGGTTCAGTTTTACCTTCTCTGGCAGTATTTCATTGATATACGTTTTCTCAGGGTCATTTGATTTTACCAGCAGTTCGCTCTCATTGATAAATGCAATACTGGCATAATCTGTAATGCCTGGCTTGATGCTTAGAATTTTTTGCTGCTCTTCGTTGTATAATGCTACGTATTTCCCGACTTCTGGTCTTGGGCCAACCATACTCATGTCGCCAATTAATACATTGAACAATTGAGGTAATTCGTCGAGTTTATATTTGCGTAAAAAGAAGCCGGCTCTGGTTACACGTGGATCTCTGTCGCCCACGGTAATCAGTTGTTTCTTATCTGACCCGGTACGCATGGTCCTGAATTTATACAAATGAAATGCCTGTTTGTATCGTCCTATCCGAACCTGTTTGTAAATACCGCCACCTCTTGAATCAAGAATGACCCAAATATAGATGCATACCAAAACCGGCAGCAATATAATCAGCGCAAATGCGGCAATGGTTAAATCAAATAATCGCTTCAATCGAGCATAGGTTAAAAAACGACCGAAGATATACTGAAAGGAGTTAGGTTTTCGAAGAAAAACCGACATACTTCCGGTATAAAATAACAGCAACTCTCCAATACTTATGCCCTTTAATTCATAATCTTATTTGCCCATAATTGGTTTAAAAAATACTGCCAGGGCATAATGTAAATATTATCTATCAGCCTGGGGCGCGGTTCGGTACAGACTATTATTGATTTCTTCACATCATATTCTTCCATAAACGCTTTTAACCCTCTCAAATGCCGGCTGCTGATATTATCCCCGGCTTTTATTTCTATAGCTACCTGATGCTTGCCCAAAATAAAATCTACTTCCAGTTGAGATGCGGTTCGCCAATAACTGATGCTATAATCCAAGCCGGAATAATGACTATGCGCATAGAGTTCCTGGTAAATAAAATGCTCAAATGCATGGCCAAAACTTTCACTTTTGTAGGCTACTTTTCCTCTTTTTAACAGATGGTTGACAATACCTAAGTCGAAAAAATAAAATTTGGGCGCTTGAATCACCCGGCGCTTAGGTTTGTGTTGATAAACCGGAACATATCTGCCTGTGAATATAATAGTAATTCAAATACATACTTCAATATATCATGATATATTGAATATAAACTTCAAATTATCATGAAATATTGAAACAAAAAAAACATGTATTTGCCCCATGTTTATTCATATTTTCGGAATACCTGGTCTTGCATTCAGTTCAACCGCTCTTATTACCGCCTGGGCAACCTGTTCAACCTGCTCACGGCTCAGGTCTTCGTAGAGAGGCAGGCTGATCTCGCAGGCATAATTGGCGTAGGCTTGCGGATAATCTTCCATCCTATAGCCCTGTTCATGGTAAAATTTCAGCAGGGGCAGGGGAATAAAATGCATATTTACCGAAACATCCCGGTCAAAAATGTCTTGCATAATCCGGTCGCGGGTAGCTTCATCAATACCCCTGATCCGCAATGGGTATAAATGCCAGGAACTGGTTCGGTTTGCAGTGTTGCTTACCGGCAGCTGTGCCCATTGGGTCTGCCCTAATAGTTCATTGTACCATGCTGTAATTTGTTTCCTTTTAGGCAAGATTTCCGATTCGTATCTTCTGAGTTCCACCAGGCCGATGGCTGCCATGATATCGGTCATATTGCACTTATAACCCGGTTCGATAATATCGTACCGCCAGTTGCCTTTTTGCATTTTAGCAAGGGCATCTTTGTTTTGTCCGTGCAGGGTGGCTATGCAGAGGTATTTGTAAACCGCTTCATTATCAAAAGGGGCAGGCAGGTTCAGGGCAACAGCGCCTCCCTCGGCGGTTGTAAGGTTCTTTACAGCATGAAATGAGAATACAGAAACATCGGTCAGGCTTCCTGTACGCATTCCATTCATCATTGCCCCGATGGAATGGGCGGCATCCGCAAGAATTAGAATCCTTCCTAATTGCTTTTGTTGTTCATTATTAGCAGCAAAAAGGGCTTTTATTTCAGCTGAGGCAACCAGCGCATTGATGGCGTGATAATCACAAGGAAAGCCTGCGAAATCAACAGGCATGACTACCTTGGTTTTGGCCGTGATTTTCTTCCGGATTTCTTCCGGGTTGATATTAAAGTCATCTGGATTTACATCACAAAAAACAGGTGTTGCACCGCAGTGCATCACTACATTTGCTGTGGCAGAGTAGGTGTATGCCGGAACAATCACTTCGTCACCGGGACCCACTCCGAACCAGCGAAGCATAATTTCAAGGCCTGCGGTGGCAGAATTCAGGCAAATGGTAGCCTTGTTTCCGCAATAGGCAGTAAGGTCTTTTTCAAATTGCTTGGTGCGGGGGCCGGTAGTTATCCAACCTGAGCGGAGTGTGGCTACAACTTCATCAATAATATCTTGGTGAATATGGGGAGGGCTAAAGGGAAGCATAGGTACAAAGGTATGATGCGTGTGCAATTATCAGATGGATATTTCTCGTGGTGTGTCAAGGGGTGCGTGTGTGCCTGAGAACAGTGCAATAAAGAAACAAGCAAACACGAGCCCCCATTGTGATTCAAAATACGATTCAAACAGCATGTTAACCACAATAATGAACACCAGTAATAATGCCGGAAGCCGGTATCGGTGCGGGGTGAGTCGTGCCGGAAGTAAGATAAAAGCAATCAAAAGAAGCAGTTGGAATATCCCGCCACCAATTGCGGTTTGCAGGAACTGGTTATGAGCATTGAGCATTAAATCAGCCGCATAGTGCATCCCACGTTGGGTATATTCATCATTGAGGTCGTGTTTTACATCACCAGCCCCTGTGCCGCAAAGCCAGTTTTGTTCAAAAACGGCAACGCCAGATTGCCACACAGCTAATCTTAATTGCGTACTCTCATGGGGGTCTTGTTCAAGGTGACCGTTTTGCAGTGTGTCAAACATCGCCTTGAATCTTTCGTTCTGAATCCGGGAAATTGCGAATAAACACAAACCAACAAAAGTAGCAACAACAATTATGCGAAGCCCAAGACTACGATGCCAAATTTCTTTGTAAAACCAACTGGCAAAAAGAAAAAGTATTATACAGAATGCAACTATTATTCCTGCCTTTGATTGAAGCAAATATATTACACCAAGGCAAAACAAAATTTCAATTAAGCCAATAATACGCTTTAACCTGGTGACTGGCATTGCAGTTGTAAATGTTTCCGGGCCTATTATTCCTATAGAAAAACAAAGATAGGCTGCCAAATATGAAGGGTGCAGATGCGAGGCGAGTTGCTGATAATAGAATACCTGTATATCCTTTTCATTGAGCCAGTGCCATGTAGCTTTTAGCAAAAGAAAAACACTGATTGCAATACTTCCAACGCAAAAATTAAGAAGGGTTTTACGCGTAACATGCCAATTAATTTTTTGACCGGAAGTAAGTAAAACCGGGAAGAATAAGAGACTTAATTTTTGTTGAAGGTTAAATATGCCATTATTGAAATCTTCGGTGTTGAGAAGCCCTGTTACCTGAATCAAAAGATAACTTGCAGCCACTCCAGTTAACCAGACAGATGGGCGCCTAAGCGGGTTTTGAATTTGCCGGTAGATGATCAGCCCCAACAGATGAATAAGTGAAATTAATAAAGCTCCCGGTAACCAAATAGGAATTAGTAAGCCAATGAATGGAAGAAGTGCGTTTTCGGAGATATAAGACTTAAACTGATTCATTTACAAATCCTCATCTTATAGAATGTTGAAATACTTCATGTAATTTCTTATGGAAATCGCTGGCAATTTGGTTGCGGTTGAAATGTGCAGCAACAAATTTACGCCCATTAGTACCTAATTGCTTACAAAGAGATGGAGAGCTTTGTAGCTTTAAAATACACTGTGAAAGTTCTGCGACATCCTCCGGAACAAAAGCAAGCCCACAGTCGCCGCTTTCTATAAAAAGTGATTTAGCTTCCCCTTCAACACCCAGAAGAATTGGTTTCTCCATTGCCAGCGCTTCAAAAATCTTTGAGGGAATAGCGCCTTTGAAAAGCTCTAATCTTTTGAGTGGTATAATAGCTGCATCGGATGCTGCAATAATAGCAGGCATTTGTTCTTTAGTGACGGGTGGGAAAAACTGTACAGATGTAAGATGCAATTGTGTGCAGAGCGCTTGCAGATGCGCCTTCTCTGGTCCGGCTCCCATCAGTACAAATTTAATTGCGGGAGTTTCTCTTAAGGCTGCAGCAGCATGAATTATCACCTCCAGGCCCTGGGCGTGACCAATGATGCCGGCGTATAGCAGAACAAAGTCTTCGCTTGAAAATCCGTTTTCATGCTTCCACTTCTGGTTGTATTGGGCAGGATTATAAAATTGCAAATCAACTCCATTCGGAAGCCAATGTACCTGTTGTTGCGGGAAACGCGACTTGATATTCTGCACAATCCCCTGGGTTTGCCCGGTAATAAGCACAGCATTGCGGTAAAGAAATTCTTCAAGGCGGGTAGAAATGCTGAGAAAGAATCGGTTGCGCACCAGGCCAAGTTTTTCGGCACTTTCTGGCCAAAGGTCAGAGACATTAAAAATGAATTTTGCACCTTTTATTTTAGCAAGGGCCCAGGCGGAGATACCGAGAAACAATGGGGGACTCTCACACAGAATCAAATCAGGTTTGTTTGTTTTAAACCAACCAATAAAAAATGAGCTGAAAACAAACGAGAAGTAATTTAAAAGACGTGCAGGTACTTTTTTACTTTTTGGTACAAAAATCCAACTGCGATGTGTGGCAATTTCCCCCTGCTTTTCATTCACATACCATTTTTTGCGATAGCCAGGGTGAATTTCCATTGCAGGGTAATTCGGCATGGCGGTGAGAACTTCAACCTCAATCCCCTCCTTCTGTAATCGGACGGCCAGTTCATATAGCCTGTTTTGTGGGGCACCGACTTCCGGTGGAAAGTATTGGGTGATAATCAATAATTTCATTTGACGGTCCTCCCCAAAATTTCATGGTACAATTGGTAAAATTGTTTTGAAGTGTTTTTTCGTAATGCGTACTGCTCGATTAGTGCGTTATTATATTTGATTACTTGTTGTGCATCCAGCATTATTGCCTGCTCAAAAGGATTTACATCAGCTTGCATAATGATTCCATTTTTCCCTGATTCTATCCATTCGTGACTCACCGCAAGATCAGATACCACCGGGATACATCCGGCCGACATGGCTTCAAGCAGACTGACTGATGTGCCATCGCTGTCAGGGATAGAAGCATAGAACATCGCACGGGCATACATTTTTTCATTGGATATTTTATCAAGCCATCCCATAAATTGCACCTTGCCTGAAATGGATAAGTTGTCAGATAAATCTTTCAGATAGTTAGTTTCAGGGCCATTCCCGGCAACACAGAGCATCCAGTCAGGGTGCTTTTGAACGAAATCAGCGAACAGCCTGATGATTAAATCAATGCGATAAAGTTTTTGATGCAGGCGATTTGAATAAATGATTTTTTCTTTGCTTGTTGCTGGTATGGGGTCTATGCCATATTGCAGGCGCACATAATTCCCTTCCGGATATAACTGTTGCACCGCCTGAATCATTTCGTTTGAATCGGCTGTGGTAATATTGCTTCTGCGCAAAATGCTGCGAGTAATTCTACGGTAAAACCAATTCTTTTTTGGTATTACCAATACATCGCTTCCCCAGGCAGTAAGTATAATTGGCGTTTTGCAAGATGCGGCAGCAAGTGAAAGTACAAATGCAAGCCGGTTGGCCTGGTGAATATGTATGACATCAGGTTTGTGAGTGCTTAGAAAAGCCCGCATACGAAAGAAATTCAAAATCCATTGCAGGGGATTTGCACTACGAAAAGGACAAATGAGCATGTTGCGTATCCCGGGCAGGTCAAAAGATTCTTCGCCAATAAGGTCGAACCCCGGGATAAATTCGGCCATGCCCCTGCAAAAATTGCTGAGGTGCACCGATTGAGGGCCGGCAATAAGCACTTTTATTTCACTTGCCATTGTAACAATAAGTTATTGAGTTTTTCTACCTGAAATTTTCGGTGCAGGCTTTCAATTCTTTCGTGATTATATGGCAGGGTCAATTGTTTTTCCCAAACTTCATGCGCCTGTTGAATGCTGTTTGCAATTTGTGCATGATTGTTGAATTGGGCGACAAAGCCGGCATTGCATTGGCCAATCAATTCGGCTGCTACGTCGTTTGGGTCAAGAAGTGCAATGATTGGTTTTTTTACTGAGAGGTAATCAAAAAGTTTTCCTGAATAAACACCTTTTCTCCCTGAAGGTGGTAGAATTAATAAGTTGGCATCGGCTTGTGCCATATAATTTACCGCGTCTTCATAACTAACTTGTGGCATGAAGATGCAATGGGGAAGCAGTTCTCCGGGTATTTCAAAGTTGCGGTATGTGCCAACAAACATCAATTTGTATTGTATGTTTTGTGTACTTAAGAATAACTGTAGTCCTTTAAAGAAAGTATGGGGTTTAATGTCGCCATAAAAAGTGCCTGAAAAGGCAATGGTAAAGATTTTGTTGAAGTTGCCTGATGGTAAAATTGTGTGGTCAAAACCATTTCTTATTTCTGCAAATTGCACTACACCGGGCATACGGTTTTTAAAGTCGTCAAGAATAGGTGTGCTTACAGAAGTTACAATATTTGCACGAAGATTAACTGTCTGTTCAGCTTTCGTTAAAACCTTTCGCAAACGTTCGGTTATGTGTGGATTAGCAGCCAATTCATCACGCATGTCGGCCACCCAGCAAATTTCAGGTCGTGTTTTAGCAAATGCCGCTGCTGCCAGATGCGCTTCTACCGGTGAGGAAGAGCTGAGAACAAATTGTATTGGGTCGTTGGTATTTATTTGCTCTAATTTCTGCTGAACCAATTTTTGCCATCCTGCAAAAGTGTATGGTTGCATTTGTTGAATGGTATAGTTCCAAACCGTTTTTAAAAGATGAATATGTCTTTTATCTTCACGTTTACTTGCCCAAACCGGAAGGGCTGGTTTATTTTCAAGCCGGTAAACTGATGACGAATCAATTTGTTCAAACTCTTGTGTGTTGTCAAGTAAAATTGTGAGGACACTAAATCTGAATTGTGTCTGGTCGAAATACCTTAAAAACGCAAGCATACGTTGAACCGCAACTCCTTGTGCAGGCGGATACCAGGTGGTAATCAGGGCGATATGCTTTCGCTTATCCAATTGCTTCCTGAATTTGTATGATTAGGTCGTTGATTATTTTCGTTCTACTATGGTGGGTTCTGATGTAGTTCATAGATTCATTATTCCGGGATAGCGAGCGTGCCTTCAACGATTCAAGTACCTGAGTGAAAACTTCGAAAACTGATTCTTTTGAAACATGATGGCAGTGCAGACCGGGGTAGGTCCAAATGACCTCATTGCCCACCGACTGGGCTTCCAGCACTGCATTTGAGAAGCCATCATGTTCGGTAAGGCGCAGGTAAACCGGTGAATGAATGCGTAAATCCTTCATTTGCACTGCATTGAGCCAGCCAAGGAACTGAACGTTTTTTGGGCAATGAATCCCGTGCCCTTTGCTTCCGACAATTTTAAAAACAATTTCATGGTGTCTTGTTGCCAGTTGCAGCACCTCTTGTAGTCCGTAGAAATTTTCGCGCCCTTCGGCAAGATAGGTATATGCACTTAATTCGCTAATTGGGGGCAGGTTGTCAATCGGGTCAATCCATTTAAAGTCAAGGGTAGGTGCATGGATATTGATTTGTTTGAGCTCTTCACTAAGCCAGGGGGCTACGGCGATGTGGGTGCCGTAATCAATATATTTCCGGTTGAGGGTACCATTGTGATGGCGTTCTGATGCAAGCATCACATCAGTGCCCTGCCATTGGAAACATATTTTCTTTCGCATTTTCATCGCCAGCTCCATGCTGCCGCTGTAGTCAGAAACACCGTTGAATGATAATACCAGGTCAGTAAATGGTAAGTGCAAGGCAAATTTGACCTTGTCGGATTTTGAATAATAGGTGTCGTACGCCCTAAAGGTGAAACCATTTACGTCGCGGCATAAATCAGAAACAAGTCTTTGTGCGAAAAATGGCAGGCCTACTACTGCAATTCTCATAGGGTCAATTATTGATTAAATTTTTATACCAAACCAGTAAACTGAGATAATAAATTGCTTGAGCGATGGAATAGGCTAACAAGGCTGTTTGAAATGGCCACTCAAGAAATGTTCCGATGAAAAGCAGACCCAGGCCTGTAGTATAGCCGATAAGATTGAGGCCATAGGCCGTTTTTTGCCGCTGAAATACTATGGGAGTAGTAGAAACCACTGAGGCCATGAAGTTAAAAAATATCGCCGGAACCATAATTTGTGCAATTTCGCCTGATTCAGCCCATGCCGTACCAAGGTAGGTAGCAAAGAGCCAAGGGCCGGCCAGTAAAACCAGAAGAAGCGGAGGGGTCATAAAATAAAAAGCAAGCTTCAGAGAGCGGTTAAAAATTGCCGATTGCTGAGTATGATCTCCGTAAACTTTACTGATATCTTTGTAATACAATTGACTGATGGCGCTGCTTATCAGGTTGAGCGGAGCTCTGAGGTATCTGCTGGTAATGGCAAACAAACCCAAAGCAACAAGTCCGTAATTTTTGGTAATCAGCCAGTAAATTAAAACCTGAGAAGCAAAGATGTCGGTAAATGCATGCAGGGAGTTAACCAGCGGGAAGTCTTTGTACTCACGTGCAAGCGCCCACATTTTTTGGTTACTAACTTCGCTGCTGCGTAGTTTACCGAAGGCTGGAACAAGCAAAAGTATAACCGGGAATAATAGCCCCAGCAGCCAAGCGATAATTAGACCAAGCACTCCCCACCCGGCGTAGCCAAGCAAAAGGTAGCCAGCATTTTGAACCAATGACTGTACCATTCTGCCTGCCGAAATGAGCTTGTAATGCTCCATACGGGTGCTCCAGTTATTTGAAAGGCTATGCAACGAAAGCAGAAACACTCCGCAAGCTATCCACCAGGTATAAGCACTCAGTTGGTTGTTGTTATAGAAATGGTTTATCCATTGCGGAAACAATCCGGCTAAGAGCGTTATACCAGAAACGATTAAAGTTAGTAACAACCCTAATCTGAATAGGCGAATTGCCTGTGAATGCTCTTTTGGCAGAACAATCGCAAGGTCATATCTTCCGGCAGCGACAATGGCAATCATTGACACCAGGGCTAAGAAATTCTCCTGAACCCCCAGTTCTTCCGGACTAAAAATCCGGGCTACCAGTGGAGCGAGCAGGAACGGAATAAGTTGGGCAGCCGAGTTGCCAGTAAACAATACCAGAAAGTTTCTGGCGAATGTTTTTTGAGTGGCTGACATCCGCTGGCAGGGAAGGGTAGGTTACTTAGCGTAACTCACTGCACGTGTTTCACGAATCACGGTGACTTTTACCTGACCAGGATAGGTCATTTCGTTTTGAATCTTTTGAGAGATATTAAACGAAAGCATTTCAGCATCCTTATCATTCACCTTTTCACTTGAAACAATCACCCTAAGTTCTCTGCCAGCCTGGATGGCATAGGTGTTTGAGACCCCCTGATACGAGAGTGCCAATTGTTCCATGTCTTTGAGTCGTTTGATGTACGATTCAACGATTTCTCTGCGAGCACCGGGGCGGGCACCAGATATGGCGTCGCACACCTGAATAATTGGAGAAATAAGATCGGTCATTTCAATCTCATCGTGGTGCGCCCCAATGGCATTGCACACCTCCGGACGTTCTTTGAATTTCTCGGCAAGTTTCATTCCCAGAATTGCATGTGGTAATTCTGGTTCTTCATCCGGAACCTTACCAATGTCGTGCAATAAGCCGGCTCGTTTTGCAAGCTTTACATTCAGACCTAATTCAGCAGCCATAATTGCGCACAAATTGGCTACTTCACGAGAGTGCTGCAACAGATTTTGTCCGTATGAAGAGCGGTATTTCATACGCCCTACCATACGGGTAAGTTCAGGGTGTAGGCCGTGAATCCCGAGGTCAATACATGTTCTTTTGCCTGTTTCTATGATTTCCTCTTCGATTTGTTTCTTTGTTTTAGCAACTACTTCTTCAATACGCGCCGGATGAATACGGCCATCGGTTACAAGTTGGTGCAGGGCAAGGCGTGCGGTTTCACGGCGTACCGGGTCAAAACAGGAGAGGATAATTGCTTCAGGGGTGTCGTCAACGATGATTTCCACTCCTGTAGCTGCTTCGATGGCTCTGATATTACGGCCTTCACGACCAATAATCCGGCCTTTTACCTCGTCGTTTTCAATGTTAAATATCGAGACGGAGTTCTCAACAGCATGTTCAGTGGCAACACGCTGAATCGTCTGAATGACAATGCGTTTTGCCTCTTTGTTAGCTGTAAGTTTTGCTTCCTCAACAATTTCATGAATATGTGCAGCTGCTTCGGTACGCGCCTCCTCTTTTAAGGCTGTAACAATTTGATTTTTAGCATCTTCTGCCGACATCCCGGCGATAGTTTCGAGTTGTTCAACCTGCCGGCGGTGCAGTTTTTCAATTTCACTTTGTTTTTTTGCTGCAATTTCAAGTTGATTTTGCAAATTTTCACGCAGGCTTTCTGCCTCAGTTTGTTTGCGTTTGAGTTCTTCGGTTTTTTGGCCGATACTACTTTCTTTTTGCTTAATCCGGTTTTCTGCCTGACTTACCTCGGCGTTTCTCGCCTGGATAGATTTCTCGTGTTCAGCTTTGAGCTGGATAAACTTTTCTTTGGCCTGAAGCATTTTCTCCTTCTTAATGACTTCGCCTTCGTTTTCGGCATCTTTAAGGAGTTGCTTGCTTTTGTTCTCGATATTCTTTCGCAATACCGTGCTTGCCATAACATATCCTCCCCCTCCGGCGATGATTGCAATGACTAAATAAATTACAATTTCCATTTTCTTACGTTTTTTTTTCGCAAGGCAAATGACAATTAAAGTAGTAAAATGGTTACACTTCTTTCAGTGATTCTTCAAGCAGGCTGTTCAATTGTGAGAGCCGGTCTGCAAGGTGTTCCGGAAAGAGTGTATGCGGCCCCGAAGAACCATTGTATTGCACGGCAAGTTGAAGTGCCGACATGGCGAAAAGATCCTGGATATCGCGGATGTGGTATTTTTCTTCAAACTCTTTAAGTTTGGCGTTTACCAGAGCAACAGCCTTGGCAACCGTCTCATTATCAGTTTCCTGAATTTTGAGGGGGTATTTTCTGTTGGCCAATTGGATTTCTATAGAAACTTCGTTCATATTTACAGCGTTTTAGGTATTGATGGTTGCAATACACTGATCAATTTCCCGAATCATCAGACCGATTTTCTTTTTCAGTTCGACGGTGCTGTCGTCACGAAGGTTTGCTTTCAAGCCGGTTGCAATTTGTTGTACCATTTTACCATCCTTTAACTGCCTGACTTGTTCCTGCTGTTGCTGAATGGTTGCTTTAAGTTGTTTATTTTCAGTCTCAAGCAAATGAATTTTTGCTTTCTGACCTTGGTGCAAAGCTAACAATTTTTTGATATTATCTTCAAGCAGTTTGGTTTTTTGGAGAAGGTCAGCCATGAGAAGTTTAATTTGAATGCTCGTTGCGAATGTTCATTACAGGCCTTAAAAATATCTCATTCTGCTTGTCGTTAGAACAGCATACAAAATTATTTTGCCTGGCGTATCATGAGGTATCAGTTTTTAGGTGTGTTGCTGTTCAGTTTTCTTCAGGGCTTTGGTCAATGGACACCGGTGTCGCCTTTAGGCATTCCATTATTAGTTACAGCAGGTTTTGGGGAAGTACGCTCTCAGCATTTCCATTCAGGTTTGGATTTCTCAACAGGTCATCGCCAGCAGCCGGTTTATGCAGTAGAAGATGGTGAGATTTACCGGATACGTACTGCCGCGGGGGGGTACGGGAAAGCAGTGTATATACATCACCCTAACGGAATTGGGAGTGTTTATGCGCATCTTGACCGCTTTGCCCCCGAGATAGAGGCATTTGTAAGAAATATCCAGCTTAAGCAAATGCGATTTGATTTGGATACACTGATTCATCCGGGCCAAATAAAAATTAGCAAAGGGCAGCTAATTGCATTTAGTGGAAATACCGGAAGTTCAACAGCACCTCATTTGCACTTTGAGCTACGTGACCGGGCAACAGAAGCCGTACTTAACCCGTTGGAGTATGGGTTCGCGATTCATGATACCCATGCCCCGGAAATTCGTTCAGTAGTTTTGCTACCGATGAAGGGCTATGGACAGGCGAATGCTTCTTCGGGCATGCTGACTCTTCCGTTAATCTATAATAAACAAACAAAGAAGAAGTCACTTTCGCCCAAGGTAAAGATGCCTGTTTTATCCGGATGGGTTGGTTTTGGTTACAGAGGGGGAGATGTTATTGGTAAGGCACGTAACCTGAGTGGTATCTATGAAATCAAGATTTTAGTTGACAGTATTGAGATATTCCATGCCCGGTTCGATCGTTTCTCATTTTCTGAAACCCGCTGTGTAAATGGTTATATTGATTATCCAACACGAGTGCGCAGTAAAGCGGTGGTTCATAGGTGCGTGGTGCCTGCTAATAACATGATTGGTATCTATAAAGATGCACAAAACAGAGGGTATTTTTATTTCGACCAGCATAAGGTGTATAAGGTACGCTATATATTAAGTGATGTAGCCGGAAATTCAACAGTGCAGGAAATCAGGGTAAGGGGGGCAAAACCTACATTCAGTATTGCACCTTTACCTGCTGATAATCCTTCAGTAAAAACAGTATATCCGGCAGAAGACCAATCACTTGCAAGCGATAATTTTGAAGCTGAATTTTGGAAGGAGTGCCTTTTTGATACTGCAAGGATACAACTTCGCGAGAAGCCTGTATCAGGAGCCTATTCACCTGAAGTAGCTTTCGGAAGTATGTATATTCCTATCAACCAGGCAGTATTGATACGCATGAAACCGGCGGCCTATCCTGCGTGGTTGCGTGATAAACTGGTGATTGTACGTCAGACCGGAAACAAGGAGGTGTCATTGGGCGGGTACTGGGTAGGAGATTGGCTTTCGGGTAAAACAACCGAGTTTGGCGACTTTAAGGTTGTGGCAGATACAATACCGCCGAAGATAACATTTATCAAGAGCCATGTAAGGAAGGCAAAGGCATCTCCAAAGAAGAAAAAGAGCCAGCCCAAAACAATAGGAAACGTTTCAGCTGAAAAACCACCTGAATATCCTAAGGCTGTTGGCACAGCACGTTTTAGAATAAGGGAGTTCCATTCAGGCTTAAAAGATATTCATGCCTGGTTGAATGATCAATGGGTATTGTTAGAACCAGATGATGAAACCGGGGTGTACATGTATCCATTTCCGGACGATTTAAAGCCCGGGGTACAATGTTTGCGCATCTCGGTAACAGATGGTTCAGGCAATACAGGCCAACTGGAGATGGAATTTGAAAAGCTGCAATAGGCATGGCTTTTGAAGTAGTAAATTTCGGTTAATTTTGCATGATTCAATGAAGAACCAGCTGATTTCAATTTTGCTTTGCCTGTTTTTTATACCAGCCAATGCACAGGAAAGCCTGAACCAGACAGATAAAACAGGCAAAAAACAAGGTGTCTGGAAGAAACATTATGAAAATGGGCAGCTGCGGTACGAAGGGCGGTTTTTAGATGACGCACCGACCGGAACTTTTCGTTATTATCAGGAAACCGGAGAATTAAAAATGGTTTCGGTGTATAGCAACAAAGGGCATTTGGCACGAACTACCGGTTTTGACAAAAAAGGCAATTTGATTTCTTCCGGAAATTATATTGATCAAAAGAAAGATAGTACCTGGGTTTATTTTGACCAGAAGAAAAATA
Organism: Bacteroidia bacterium; assembly: GCA_019695235.1. Classification (GTDB taxonomy): domain Bacteria; phylum Bacteroidota; class Bacteroidia; order M30B66; family M30B66; genus JAIBAI01. Next base: position 67,684 of record JAIBAI010000007.1, read on the forward strand.
AAATTGCACAAGAACAATACAACAAAGGAGTACGCATTGGTGTTTGGTTGTCATATTATCCCGGAGGGCAGGTTTCAGAAGAAATGCCTTATGAAAATAACCAGCGGCATGGCACGGGAAAACAGTATTTTGAAAATGGGAAACTCATGCTTAGCGCGGTTTACGTTAATGACAAACTTGAAGGAAATATGAGAATTTATTACCCCAACGGTGAGGTGAAGCAGTCGGGTTTTTATAAAAATGATGTAAGAGAAGGGCTGTGGCACTCTTTTCATGAAAATGGTGCTTTGAAAGAGTCGGTTAAGTACAAAAATGGTCTTTCAGATAAAAAAGACGAGATAAAGTTAAAGCCACTGAATAAACCTGAAAGCGAGATTTTACCTGAACAATGAGCAAGAACGGACGAGTATTGGTAGCCATGAGTGGTGGTGTAGACAGCTCAGTAGCTGCAATGATGCTGCATGAGCAGGGCTATGAGGTAATTGGCATTACCATGAAAACCTGGGATTATGCTGCCTCCGGAGGGTCGAAAAAAGAAACCGGATGTTGTAGTCTTGATTCTATTAACGATGCGCGTTCATTGGCTGTACGCTTTGGTTTTCCACATTATATACTAGATATACGTGGTGAATTCAAGGGGGCAATCATTGACAACTTTGTAGATGAATACATGGCTGGTCGCACGCCGAATCCTTGTGTACTTTGTAATACCCACATCAAGTGGGAAGCCTTGCTCAAACGGGCAAATATGCTTGATTGTGAATTTATTGCAACAGGCCATTATGCCCAGTCGCGTTTTGAAAACGGTCGTTATATTGTATCGAAGGGGCTTGACCAAAACAAAGACCAATCGTACGTTTTATGGGGCCTGACACAAGACAGCCTGTCCAGAACCCGGTTTCCCTTGGGTGGTTTCCGGAAATCAGAAATAAGAGACATGGCAGCCAATAGTGGCTTTGTTGATTTGGCTAACAAGAGTGAGAGTTACGAAATCTGCTTCATCCCGGGTAATGATTACCGTGAATTTTTAAAGCACCGGGTGGATGGCTTGGAAGAGCGTCTTGCCGGAGGGGTATTTGTTGACCGGAAAGGCAATGTTTTAGGCAAGCACCAGGGGTATCCGTTTTATACAATCGGCCAAAGGAAAGGCTTGGATTTGGCTGTGGGTACGCCGATGTACGTACTTGAAATTCAGCCTGAAACCAATACCGTTGTGTTGGGTGAGAAGGAAGATTTAGTACGGCGTACAATGGGTGTACGTGGGGTAAATCTGGTGAAACTTGCAGCTATTGAAGATGAAGTGCAGGCAATAACAAAAATCAGGTACAAGCATGAAGGCAGCAAGAGCCTGATCCGTACGGTCGAAAACGGTGATTTGGAGGTAGATTTTCTGGAAGAAGTTTCTGGTGTGGCACCCGGTCAATCGGCAGTTTTCTATGACGGAAATGATGTTATTGGCGGTGGTTTTATTAAAAAATAAATGTAATCAATGCGTAAACTTTTAACCCTTATTCCGGCTGTTCTGCTCTTTTTGGGAGCTTGTAAAAAAGACACAGTTATCCCGCCAGACCCTTATTTTAGGAATTATTTTCCGGCAAGTGTAGGTTCTTACATTGTTTATGATTGTGATTCAATTGTATATAATGACTTTACAGGGGGGATAGATACATTCAGGTTTGAAATTCGTGAATTGTATGAATCGGCTTTTACAGATAATGCCGGAAGGCCGGCCATACGGCTTGAACGCTGGAAAAGGCCACAGGGGGCTGACTGGTTCTTAAAAGATGTGTGGTCGTTGGTTAAAGCAGATCTTCAAATAGAAAAAGTTGAAGAGGATGTAAGGCTTATTCCGCTGATGTTTCCAGTGAAAAAAGGGAAGACCTGGAACATGAATGCTTTAAATGCTGCTGGCAAAAGAGAGGTGGAAATCATTGATGCCCATGAAGGATTTGATACAGGGTTTATGCAATTTGATTCAACCCTGACGGTGCAGAATACCGACCCGGTTAACCTTGTTTCGGAATTCAGAAATACAGAAGTTTTTGCGGCAAATACCGGTTTAGTATACAAACAATTCAAAGATGTACGTTATATCATCCCAACGCTACAAATTAAAAGTGGGGTGATTTATACCATGCGCGCAAAAGAAATTCATATCGAGTGAAACGTTTTAGCCAAAAGTTAGTTTTGCTGGCAGCCTGTATCTGCGCAGCCGCAGGAAATATTACAGCCCAGGAGGTTCCGCAGAGGGTGCATGTGAAATTCAGGGTACTCTTCAAAGATAAGATCGGAACACCCTACCGTATTGACAAACCAGAGGCGTTTTTGTCGGAAAAAGCAATTATGCGCCGGATGAAACAACAAATACCAATTGTTGAAAATGACCTTCCGGTGAATCCTGAATACGTAGCAGCCATTGCCTCAATGGGAATAAAAGTTCTAAACAGGTCGAAATGGATGAATGCTGTGACGATTGAATTGGCTGATTCTCAGATAATTACAAAGGTTGAGGCGCTAAGCTTTGTACATTCAACAAAGAAGATTGCCCGTACAAAGCCTAAAGAAAAGAAAGACGACTTGATGGAGGCCTTTGTGCGTTTATTTGAGGAAGGACAAACAGTGCAGAAGCCTAAAAAGGCCACAGGTTCGTATTATGGAAGTGGGGCAAAGCAGGTACAGATGTTGAATGGCAATGCCTTACATCAACAAGGGTTCAATGGGCGCGGAATCACTATTGCGGTGCTGGATGCAGGATTTAGCAAAGTGAACGAAAACAGGTTTTTTGACAGCCTACGTGTATCGGGGCGCTTGTTGGGTACCCGAGATTTTGTGGAAGGCGGGGAATCGGTATTTGAAGATAATTCACACGGTGCCTCCGTGTTATCAGTGATGGCGGCGAACATTCCAGATGAGTTCGTAGGGAGTGCCGCCTATGCAAATTACTGGTTATTGCGTACAGAAGATGCTGATTCAGAATACCTGATTGAGGAAGACAACTGGGTTACCGGAGCCGAGTTTGCGGATAGTGTTGGGGCAGATATCATTAACTCCTCCCTGGGGTATACACGGTATGACGATCCCGGTACGAGCTACACGCAGCAACAACTCAACGGTAAAACAGCCTGGATAACCAGGGCTGGTGATATTGCTGCTTCTAAAGGAATATTGGTTGTAAACAGCGCCGGCAATTCAGGAGCAGACAGTTGGAAATACATGGGAGTACCCGCCGATGGTGATAGCGTTATGGCTATAGGGGCGGTAGGAAGCGCGAGAGAATATGCTCCATTCAGCTCACAGGGGCCAACAGCCGACGGACGAATTAAACCTAACGTTACCGCAATGGGCATGGGAATTCCTGCTATAAGTCCTTCTGGAAACATTGCCCCATACAATGGTACTTCTTTTTCTTCTCCATTAATGGCAGGCATGGCTGCCTGTTTGTGGCAAGCTTGTCCGCAAGCCAGTGCCATGCAGGTGTTCAAGGCGATAGAGCAAAGTGCCAGCCAATATGATTCGCCGGATGCTTTGAAAGGTTTTGGTATCCCTGATTTTTCAAAAGCACAGCAGTTGTTGACAGCAAACCTGGCCGACAAAAGTAAAGGCGACAGTATCGTACACCTGTATTACAACCCGTTCATTAAGGGGCTTGTACTTGAATATTACAGCAATGCAACTCAGAAAGTCGCGCTGGAAGTTAAGAATACCAATGGCAAGCGGGTGCTTCGCAAATCATTTGAAGTATTTGCGCACCAGAACAGTATAATACGGTTGCCTAAACTTCGCAAACTAAAAAGCGGGCAGTACGAAGTGGAAGTAGTAGCCGGTGAAAAAAAGGTCAGCCGAAGAATTACTGTAAAATAGGGTTTAAGAGCTTACCAGGATGATTTCTTCTTCTGGAAACTTCCTCCCTGGCGACTTCTGGATTCTCCGCGTCGGGAGCCATGACGGTCGTTATTACCTGAGCCGGAACGCCAGTTACCGCCTCTGCCACCAGATTTACGATCACGCCTTTCGGAAGAATGTTCCTGGTTGGTTGTTTTCTCAAGGCGCAGCAGTCGTTCATTAACATACACCTCTGCAAGTGCATTCTCAACCATGTGTTCAAATTGTACCGGAATCTCAAAAAAGCTGAAGGTACGTCGCAGGTCAATTTTACCAATTTTGGCATTTGGTAGCCCGGTTGAATCACAAAGCAGGCGTACCATGCCACTTTTATCAATGCCATCCACCTCGCCAACGCTTACAAAATAACGGGTCATCGGTACCCCTTGTGGTTTTTTCTCACCAATTGAGGTATTTGAACGGGTTTCGTTCAGGTCAGGAGCATGTCGGTAGTAATCAAGAAAGCGGTTAAACTCTAATGATACAAAACGGCTTATCACTTCCTCCTTATCCATGTCGGCAAAGCGTTCAAGGATTACCGGAAGGTATTTCTCAATATCAGGGTTCACTGCTACATCGTGCGTTTTTGTTGCAAGATGCATCAGTTGTTGTTCACAGATTTCAATACCTGAAGGTACCTGACCATGTTCAAAAGTAGCACCCATTTTCCGTTCAATCTGCCTGATTTTGTCGAGTTCACGGGGGGTAATGATTGCCAGGGAGATACCTGAGCGGCCTGCACGGGCAGTACGACCACTACGGTGGGTGTAGCTTTCAACGTCTTCCGGGAGGTTGTAATGCACCACGTGGGTTACATTGTCAACGTCAATGCCACGTGCTGCCACGTCGGTAGCAACGAGCATCTGAAGATTACGGTTGCGGAATTTGCGCATCACTGCATCACGCTGCGCCTGACTCAGGTCGCCGTGCAATGAATCGGCATCATACCCGTCTTTAATCAGTTTTTCAGCAATTTCCTGCGTTTCAATTTTTGTACGGCAAAAGATGATGCCATAAATATCCGGCTGAAAATCAGCAATACGTTTGAGGGCTAAATAGCGGTTGCTGTTGCTAACCATGTAATACATGTGCCTGATATTACTGGCGCCACTGTTTTTACGTGCTACAGAAACTTCTACCGGTTTCTCCATGTAATTGCGTGAAATGGAGGCCACTTCAGGAGGCATGGTTGCGGAAAACAGCCAGGTTTGTTTCTCAGCAGGTGTGGTGCTTAGAATAAAATCAATATCATCTCTGAAGCCCATATTGAGCATCTCGTCGGCTTCATCAAGAATAACTGTCTCGATAAGGTCAAGTTTAACCGCTTTGCGCTCAATCAGGTCTTTCAGGCGGCCAGGTGTCGCGACAACTATTTGGGTTCCTTTGCGCAGGGAGGTGATTTGCGTGGAGATGGCTGCACCTCCGTAAACCGGAACAATCCTTACATTTCGAAGGTGTTTGGCATACGATTGCAGGTCAGTAGCAATCTGCATGCACAGCTCACGGGTAGGACAAAGAATCAGGGCTTGTACCTGTTGTTTTGTGTCGTCGAGGTTATGTAGAAGTGGTAAGCCAAAAGCGGCAGTTTTGCCGGTTCCTGTTTGGGCAAGCGCAACAAGGTCTGTTACGTTGGTTGTAAGAAGTGGTATTGTCTGCTCTTGAATGGGGGTAGGTTGGGTGAAACCCAGTTCTGAAACAGCTTCCAGGAGCTCCTCGCGAAGTCCCAGCTCTGAAAATTGACTCATGAAATTAATTAAGCCGGCAAAGGTACGTTTATTATCTACCTGAATTACACGGGTTAAGAAATTCTGAGGGATTATTTTCGCAACTCTTTAAGGCGGATAGATCGGCTCACCCAATTCTTAAGTGAATCCTGTGCCTGCCCTTCCATCCACATTTCTTTATCAGACAATCGGATGATGTTTATTTGTGGGCTGTACAAGCGGTTAGGGTAAAAGCGCGATTTTTTCGCATCAAAGCAGTCGAGCCGCCAATAGATAGAAACGCTGCTTTTAAACCCCCATTCGCCTTTGCAGATGGTTTCGTTGGTAGCCTGGCTACGAATAAACATATTGTATCCATAGCCGGTAGTGTCGGGCCGATAAGGTTCTGTGGTAAAATGAAAGTAGAACTCACCAAAGCTTTTTCGCCAGGTACTTTGCATATCGTAGCTGCCCATCAAGTCTTCCTCTATGACTTTGTATCCGGCGATACGCTTTTTCACTGATTTTAGATGTACCAACTCGGTATCTTCTTCAAACTTCTGGCATTGCAAGCCTGTGAAAAGGATGCTGAGCACCAGAAAGAAGCTAAGGAAATTTGTATTTTTTCGAATCATCGTTCAGGTCAGGCTGGTTCTGGTTTTACTGTTCTTTTCCGGAGATGTTTCTTTATATTTCTGTGATTTATTACATGCCGGGTTGAAACTGGTGTTTGTTTTTCAATAAAGGTTCGACCCCTTCGGGGTCGGGTTGTTGGGTGGATTATTGTTCTATAAAGGTTTGACCCCTTCGGGGTCGGGTTGTTGGGGGGATTATTGTTCTATAAAGGTTCGACCCCTTCGGGGTCGGGTTGTTGGGTGGATTATTGTTCTATAAAGGTTTGACCCCTTCGGGGTCGGGTTGTTGGGGGGATTATTGTTCTATAAAGGTTTGATGCCTACGGC
>JAIBAI010000050.1 GCA_019695235.1 Bacteroidia bacterium
CCTTGTTTTACGAAGAAATCCAAAAGGGAAATGCAGCCGATGAGGCTTTGCGCTTGGCGAAACTACGTTACCTCGAAACGGCGCATCCATCGGAGCGCGATCCCCGCTTTTGGGCAGGTCTGGTATTATTCGGTGAGCCGGATGGCTTCCGGATGGATGAACGAACAGATAACAGACGGTGGTTGATTTTTCCGATAGTGCTCCTGCTTAGCGGGGTGATGGCGCTACGGTTTAGGCGCAGAAATCGCAGAAAACTCTTTTGAAAGTATGCTATGAGCTGTGGCAGCATGCATTTTTTCTGGAGAAGAAGCCACTTGCCTGAATGCTTCCCTTGCTTTTTGTAGCTCACCGAGCCGCCATAAACCGAAACCACGCAAGAGTTGCGCCCTATAATAGTATCCCGAACCGCTATCAATGGCTGCGGAAGCAAGCTGTGATACTGCTTCTTCAGTGGAATCCAATTCAAAAAGCATTACTGCTCTATAATATGCCAGGGTATCATTATGGGGAGCATTTTGCGCCAGAGGAGCCTGTTTGATGAGCGCCTGCTGAAAATTTCCCTCCCGGTACTCCTGCATCCATTCGTCGTGAACCTGCCGGGTATTCATAAATACAGGAAAGCCCGGGTCATGTATATAATATTGCTGCCAGGCCGGCGTTCCGGGTTTAATCAAGAAAATACCGGTTATAATGGCTGCCAAAAGTACAGCGGCAGCGGCATAACGAACCAGGCTCCGGGAGGAATTGCGTTGCTTAGGCTGAATACGTCTTTCCACGGAACTTAGCCAGAGGGCTGCCCGCTGCAGGTCATAGTTGTTGTTTTCGAGCCACCGTTTCAGTCCTTTACCGCTGTCGTCTTCCGGCTCATACCGCCTGATGCGTTCAACCAACAGCGTTTTCTCGGGCTCACCCAGCGTATCACGAAGCAGGCAACCAATCTCCTCCCATGTTGGGAATGTGTTGTCAGAGAAATTCTTGTTCATTAGTTCAGGTCATAAAAATACGCCATAATTTACGTATTCTTTTTCGGGCATTGTGCAGGGTGTTGCGAACGGTGAGTTCAGAAACACTCAGCTCTTCTGCAATCTCATGGTTCTTATAGCCCTCGATGTGCCGTTGCAGTATCTGCCGCTCACGACCGCTCAATTCTTCCATCATCAGATTCATCGCCTCCTGTTGAAATCGCTCGTACGCTTCGGGCTTTCTGTTTAAACCCAGCGATACCCTTACTCTGTCGAGAAGGCTCGCCTGCCGTTTTCGCACCCTTAACATGTCAAAGCATGCATTCCGCACTGAAATTTTCAAATATCCTACCATCTCGCCATCCGGACTGAGTATTCCCGAACGTTCCATTTCTCCTGCAATCCTGATCAGTCGCTCAAAAACGCCGGCCACTGCATCTTCCGCATCTTCATCATTGCCTACAATTTGATATGCCAGAAACAGCAACTCCGGGAGATGCCTGTTGTACAACTCCGAAACGCGCTGCATCGGTTCATCCTTTACAAGCCTGAGTGAAGGAGCCTCTGTTCTTGCTTCCTGCCCGGAATGTTTCATGCACTTTGGTACAAAATCAATTGAAAATCGTTCTCAAGGTTAAAGCAATACACTGAAAAATAGTTTCACTGAAGAATTTTTTTTATGGACATTGAAAAGTTAAAACAAATGGATTTTCTGATACGGACATGCTCCACAGGTCAGCCTGCTGATTTTGCCTGCCGGCTGGGGGTTTCCACCCGTACCCTCTTCAATTACCTCAGCTACATGAAAATGCAACTGGGAGCACCCATAGAATACTGCGAACATTTTATCTCATACCGCTACACCCAACAGGGAGTGGTTTGCCTTGGATGGCAGCCCCGAACCAGGGGGTAAAAGCGCAGCCTGATGCTTTCCGGGCGACAAAAATCAAACTGTCGCTACGGCTTCTTTTTTACTGAAATATCGTAGTAATCATTCTTGGCCCCTGCATTATCAATCACTCCCAAAACCCTGATAACAGCATTTACCTTAAGCGAATCATCAGAACGGGTGTACAATATGATATCACCCGCCTTTATGTCTTCAATACGATCAGTAAATGTGCCGGATGAAATAGCACCTGAAAGACTGTTTACCGTGGCTTCCGCATAGTTAAAAAGGTTAAAGCGCATCATCCGGCCACCAGCAGGTGAAACCCAGGTGCGACCCAATAATGAGTCTAAACCGATTTGTGTACTGTCATCATGTATATCAAGTTTGTCAATTGACGTCAGAGCGGCTATTCTAACGCTCAAGTCGGCCAAATACAAGGCATCGGCCTGACCCGACCACCGCGAAAACATCTTGATGCCTGAATACTCTGATAGTGCCGGGTCGGTAACTGTTACCTTGATTAAACGATCTGTGGTGAAATCACGACCACTCTCGTCACTTAGTGTGAAATATACCAATACCTCGTAATCTTCAGAAGCATTCTCAATTTGATATTCCCACAACAACGAAAAGTTCTCACGCCCGGCGAAAGAACTGTCTTTTATGGTTGTTGAAAACCCATTCTTACGCTTGGTACTTATACGCAGCCTGTTGAACTTCTTTGAAGAATAACCCTTGATGCTAAAATTTTGTACATCACCTGAAGTAGAATGAAAAACCAAAGCGGCCGGAGTGACTTCTATGCGCTCAGGCAAACTGGTGTCTTTTTTGCACCCAACTGCAAATAGTGAAAGGGCTGATATCGCTATCAGCCCTTTCATTGTTTTGTTAATTAGTGAACGGATCATCAACCGTCTGGAATTACTTATTTTGTCTTGAATCTGAATACTTTCACTCTTGCATTTACCTTTTCTTTCCTTCCTAAAAACATACGATCAATCGTTATTTCATAGGAAATCGGAATGATAAAATCTGCATCCGGCTTCTTGTTCAATGCATCATAAACTGCATTTCTAACGCCACGACGCATAGGCACAAGTGAAAGTAATTCTGAACCACTTTGGTTTACTACTACATAGTGGTTTAAACGGCCACCAATCGGTAAAGAACCAAATACATAACTTTGCTCTGAAGAACCTGTTACTTCGCCAACATACTCTAAATCATCAGATTGCATGTTAACAATGGTGTTTATTGGGCTTACCGGGGTAATCCTCCTGTTTTCGCGACCGATAGACATTACGCCTTCGTTACACGAACTTAGTATTAGCGCAGTCAATACCGCGCAAATAGAAATGAATCTTAATTTTTGCATAAGCCAAAATTTTAGTCAAAGTAAAGATTCAGGGTGATACGGAAATTGTCCATCGTGTTTACAATACTCCTGCGCTTTGAAAGACTGGAATAATGGTTAGGGTCTGGATTTCCGAATGGGTCATTTTCCTGAGTAAAATATTCGGTAGAAGTTTCTGTACCTCCGGCAGTTTTGGTTTCTGAAGTAACCTTGGTCTTGTCACCAAATTTCCAGGCTGCAGAAATACCATACTCGATACCAATTGATAAAGGCAAATTGGCAAGGAAAATGTTAGCACCCACAAATGGATTCAGACCAAATGCAGTGTACGGGGTTTTGCTTTCCATTTTTGAATAGGCATCACCAGTAAACTCCTGATCGTTACGCATAGCTGTTGTGCCTCTTCCTAACATAACATCGGCACCTGCATATACATCAAATAAATTGGTGTACGCAAAGTGATATTCAAGACCAGGAACCAGCAAGAATGAACGCTCAACATTCTTCATGTGGTTGGCAATCATGCCGCCTGAACCACCCGAAGTAGTGTCAATGTCTCCTTTTGATACCGACGACTCACGATAAATATTTACAGCACCTCTGATAGCTAAATTGCTGGTGTAGAAATATTTTACCCTGAATAATTTTCCGGTACTGAAACCTAAACGCTCATAAAGATTCTTGCCTTCTGATGTGCTGTCGTCATTCGACTCCATTGGAAGGTCAAAATTTAAGGTGAGCATTTTTGTGCCCTGAACCGGACGGGTTGAAAAAGGATACTGACCATCCGCATTCGTACGGGTGGAAAGCTGTGCGTGAAGGGCTGGGGCTAAACAGAGTAAAGCCCCACTGATCATCATAGAGATTTTTTTCATAAGCTATGGTTTTGTTTTGGCGAATGTGAGGAAATTCAATGAATTATACCCCCAGCTATTTGTGTATTTTTCAAAAAGCAATATGTTCATTTTATATTTCACTGAAAATCAGCAATATATTTTAAGCTCCTCATTGACAGTTGCAAAAATTTTGCCTGCTTCCGTTGAACATTCAAACTACAATTTGGTTTAATTTGCACTATTCACCAGCGTAATTCTACCGCCGGAGAACAACATTGTATTTTACCTGCCTTATTATGACAAAAAGAATAATTAAAAAAGTGGCTGTATTAGGCTCCGGCGTTATGGGTTCACGCATTGCCTGCCATTTTGCCAATGCTGGTGTACAGGTTTTATTGCTCGATATCGTACCCGATGGTGCAGCAGGCAATGAACGCAATAAATTGGTAAATGATGCCCTCAGTAACGCCTTAAAGTCGAATCCATCACCGCTTTATCGAAAAGTGGATGCCCAACTTATTGCAACCGGCAACTTTTCTGATGATATGAAACGTATCGCTGATGCCGACTGGATTATCGAGGTCGTTGTCGAAAACCTTGATATCAAAAGAAAGGTATTTGATGAAGTTGAAAAATACCGTAAACCTGGTTCCCTAATCAGCTCCAATACAAGCGGCATCCCCATCTCTATGATGAATGACGGTCGCTCGGAAGATTTTAAACGACACTTCTGTGGCACCCACTTCTTCAACCCCCCACGATACCTCCCTTTGCTTGAAATCATTCCAGGGCCTGACACACTCACTGAAGTTGTTGACTTCTATATGAGCTATGGCGAACGTGTCCTGGGTAAAACTACCGTCCTTTGTAAAGATACGCCTGCATTTATCGCCAACCGCATTGGCGTCTTTGGCATTATGACGGTTTTTCAACTGCTGAGTGAACTCCAACTTTCAATTACTGACATTGATAAGCTTACTGGCCCTGTTATTGGCCGCCCTAAATCAGCCACTTTTAGAACTTCTGATGTGGTGGGGCTTGATACCTTGCTGCATGTAGCCGCAGGACTACGCGCAAATCTTCCAAATGATGAAGCCCGGAAGGTGTTCGAGGTGCCTGCATTTATTCAAAAAATGGCCGATAACCGCTGGCTGGGCGATAAATCCGGACAAGGCTTTTACAAAAAAGTGAAGAACCCGGATGGGAAATCTGAAATACTGGTACTCAACCCTGCCACACTCGAATATACCGCACAAACCAAATCCAAATTCCCGCTGCTTGACCAGGTAAAAGTGATAGAAAAACTACCCGAAAAACTAAAGGTACTCTATGCCGGAGATGGCAAAGCCGGAAGTTTCTACCGCAAACAATTCAACCTGTTATTTGCGTACGTTTCTCATCGTATTCCTGAAATTTCTGATGAAATCTACCGGATTGACGAAGCAATGAAAGCCGGCTTTGGCTGGGAATTAGGTCCTTTTGAAACCTGGGATGCGCTGGGGCTTGAACAAAGCATCCGGGTAATGGAAACCGATGGAATAAAACCCGCTTCCTGGGTGATGGATATGCTTAAGGCAGGAAAAAAATCATTCTATCAAACTCAAAATGGCCGCCAAACCTGCTTCGACCCCGCTTCAAATACATATAAACCAATTCCGGGTATTGAAAACCTCATAATTCTAAAACACCAGGAACCCAATGCAATCGTATGGCAAAACAAAGGAGCAACCATCTATGATATAGGTGATGGGGTGCTGAATTTGGAGTTCCATACTAAAATGAACTCCGTTGATAGCAACGTTTTAAGCGGGGTGCAAAAAGCCATTGACCTTGCTGAACGTGATTTTAAAGGCGTACTGATCGCCAATGAAGCACCTAACTTCTCTGCAGGTGCTAATCTGGCGATGGTATTTATGATGGCTGTTGAACAAGATTGGGACGAAATAGATTTCTCCATCCGGGCATTCCAGCAAACGGTAATGCGCATAAGGTATTCATCTATACCGGTGGTAACAGCCACCAGAGGTATGACCCTGGGCGGAGGTTGTGAAATGACCCTTCATGCCGACAAGGTAGTGGCTGCCGCAGAATCATATATCGGCCTTGTGGAGTTTGGCGTTGGTCTGATTCCAGGTGGGGGCGGCTCAAAAGAATTCGCATTACGTGCCTCTGATGAATTTAAAGAAGGTGATATCCTGCTGCCCGTTCTGAAAGAACGCTTTTTGACTATCGGTCAAGCAAAAGTAAGTACCTCGGCAGAAGAAGCTTTTGACATGGGGATTTTACGCAAAGGCAATGACCGCAAAGTAATGAACGGCAAACACCTGATCAGCGAAGGCAAAAGAGAAGTACTCAACCTGGCAGATGCAGGCTACCAAATGCCCGTGCCACGAAAAGATATACGGGTTCTGGGCCGCACCGGACTTGGTATGGTATATGCCGGCGCCCACTCAATGTACAGCGGGCAATACATCTCAGAACACGACAAGAAAATTTCAGAAAAACTTGGTTTTGTGCTTTGCGGAGGTGATTTATCAGCCCCAACACTGGTGAGCGAACAATACCTTCTCGACCTTGAACGTGAAGCTTTCTTAAGCCTCTGCGGCGAAAAGAAAACCCTTGAACGCATCCAGAGCCTGCTCACCACCGGAAAAATCCTGCGCAACTAAGCATTATTATACCAAATTTTACCCAATTGTACCCATGAAAACTGCCTATATTATTCACGGACTCCGTACCCCGGTCGGCAAAGCGCCACGTGGTGTTTTCCGGTTTATGCGCCCCGATGATTTGGCTTCAATGCTGATTAAACAACTTATTGCAGATGTCCCCTCATTAGACCCCTTACAGATTGATGATGTGATTGTGGGCAATGCAACCCCTGAAGCTGAACAAGGCCTGAATATGGGAAGGATGGTTGCCCTGAGCGGCCTCAATACCGACAAAGTACCTGGGATGACCGTGAACCGTTATTGCGCCTCCGGCTTAGAAACCATTGCTATTGCCGTAGCCAAAATTGAAAGCGGCATGGCCGATTGTATCATCGCTGGCGGGGCCGAAACCATGTCGCCAATACCCTTCGGTGGCTGGCGTATCGTACCCAATTACGAAACGGTTCGTGCAAACCCTGATTATTACTGGGGTATGGGCCTGACTGCCGAAGCAGTAGCCAGTGAATACAAGGTAAGCCGTGAAGATCAGGATGCCTTTGCATTCGCATCACACCAAAAAGCCATCGCAGCCCAGCAAAATGGCCGTCTCCAGGCTGGCGTGATGCCCGTTAAAGTAGAAGAGGTGTACCTCGATGAGAAAGAACGGCGTAAAACCCGCACCTACACCGTTGACCGCGACGAAGGGCCAAGAGCCGATACTACCCCCGAACGCCTTGCAAAACTCAAACCAGTATTTGCAAATGGTGGCCTGGTAACTGCCGGAAATTCATCACAGACCTCTGATGGTGCTGCATTCGTGTTGGTTGTATCTGAACAAATGCTCAAATCACTCAATGTAAAACCACTTGCCCGAATGTGCTCCTTTGCCGTAGCTGGCGTGCCTCCGCGCATCATGGGCATCGGACCGGTAGCAGCTATTCCAAAAGCCCTTGAAAAAGCAGGGATGCAGCTCGACCAAATTGACCTGATTGAACTCAATGAGGCATTCGCTTCACAGTCTTTGGCTGTTATACGCCAACTCAACATTGACCAAAACAAAGTGAACGTAAACGGCGGTGCTATTGCGCTGGGACATCCGCTTGGCTGCACAGGTGCAAAACTCACTGTTCAGGTAATGAATGAACTCAAAGCACGCAACGGCAAGTACGGAATGGTTACGATGTGTGTAGGCACCGGACAAGGTGCAGCCGGGATTTTTGAGATGTTGTAAGTAATTTACCTGCACCTTGTCAGGCCCACGCCACTGCTTTGAAGTCAAATATTTTCATCCAGTCTTGTTTCAGTACTTCACTGATTTAATTAAATTTCGCAAAAAATACTTAAAATGGAAACTTCTGAAAAAAAGGCCTTGAAAGGCGGTGAATTTCTTATCCGTGATACCGAGGCAAAAGATGTGTTTATTCCGGAAGAATGGGACGAAGAACAGCAAATGATTATACAAAGCACCAGGGAGTTTTTGGATGCCGAGGTTTTCCCAAATCTCGACAGGATTGACAAAATGGAACCCGGCCTGATGCCTTCTTTGCTTACCAAAGCCGGCGAATTAGGGCTTTTGGGTATTTCTGTGCCGGAAGAATTTGGAGGTATGGGAAAGAACTTTAATACCTCTATGCTGATTTCAGAATTAACCGGAGGTGGATTTTCATTTGCTGTTGCCCTTTCAGCACATACAGGCATAGGTACTTTGCCAATTTTGTACTATGGCAACGAAGAACAAAAACAAAAATATATACCCAAACTGGCATCCGGAGAATGGAAAGCCTCCTATTGCCTCACTGAACCTGAGGCCGGCTCGGACGCAAACAGCGGTAAAACAAAAGCAGTGTTAAGTGCAGATGGGAAGCATTACATTCTCAATGGGCAAAAAATGTGGATTACCAATGGTGGTTTTGCTGATGTTTATACCGTTTTCGCTAAGATTGATGACGATGAAAATCTGAGTGCCTTTATTGTTGAACGCAACTTCCCAGGCTTATCACTCAATGAAGAGGAAAAAAAGATGGGCATCAAAGGCTCCTCTACCGTACAGGTGTTCCTTAATGATTGCCAGGTACCTGTTGAAAATCTGCTTTCAGAACGCCAGAATGGCTTTAAAATTGCCGTGAACATCCTCAATATTGGCCGGATAAAATTGGCAGCCGCTACCCTTGGAGGTAGTAAGCGCGCCATTAGTACCGCAGTGAATTACGCCAACGAAAGACAACAGTTCGGCCGTCCCATCTCGAAATATGGCGCCATCCGCTACAAACTTGCTGAAATGGCCATCCGCACCTATGCCTCTGAAGCAGCTACCTACCGGATTGGGCAAAACATTGACGATGCCTACGAACAACTCGTTTCAGAAGGTGTAGAAAGTGGAAAGGCCCGCCTGAAAGGGGTTGAACAATTTGCGGTTGAATGTGCCATGATGAAAATCCATGCATCTGAAACCCTCGATTATGTGGTTGACGAAGGGGTTCAGATTTATGGCGGAATGGGCTATTCTGCTGAAGCACCTATGGACAGAGCCTACCGCGATGCACGAATCAATCGGATTTTCGAGGGTACCAACGAGATTAACCGGATGCTTACCGTTGATATGATGCTCAAAAGGGCAATGAAAGGAGAACTCGACCTGATGGGCCCTGCGATGGACGTAGCTGCTGAACTAATGTCAATACCTGATTTTAGTACCCCCGATGATAGCCTCTTTGCTGCTGAAAAACGCATGCTGAAGGGCTTTAAGAAGGCGGTGCTGATGATTGCCGGAGCTGCCGTGCAAAAACTAATGATGAGCCTCTCGAAAGAGCAGGAAATACTTATGAATATTGCCGATATGCTCATCGAAACTTACGTTTCAGAGTCATTATTGCTGCGCGTTGAAAAGCTTCATGCCACAAAATCAGAACAAGACAGCGCAGTGTACCTCGACATGCTACGTGTATATATGTTTGATGCTGCCGATAAGATTCATTTCTCCGGAAAACAGGCAATCAACTCTTTTGCCGATGGTGATGAATTGCGCATGATGTTAATGGGCCTCCGGCGTTTTACAAAAACCGAACCTTTCAACGCAAAAGAAGCCAGAAGAAGAGTGGCACAGGTGTTGATTTCTGAAAATCGTTACTGCTTTTGATTTTCTTAAATTTAATGCCATACAGCGGCCTTTAAAATAAAACTTATCAACACGCACCCGTTTGTATGTCAATGGGCTAATGTAAGTTATATTTATTTTTTAACTTTGTATGATTTTTGTTAATAACTAATGTTGTACCAGGATTTCGATCCTTCATCTTCGGATGAAAAACAATAAAAAGTTAAGGTTAGGTTAATTTTATTGTTTTGCCGACCCCGCCTTGCGGGGTCGGATTTTTATTATCCTTCTCAAACACTTTTTCAATGCAATCCCAAAGGCGTTCTGCCGAACGATCCCAGGAGAATTTATCCTTTCGCAGAAGCCCTTTGGCAATTAAATCATTTCGTAAGTCCTCGTTTAGTAATACCCTTTTCATTGCTTCGGCAATCTTTTCAGGGTCAAAGGGGTCAACTAACAGCGCTGCATCACCGCTTACCTCCGGCATAGATGTTACCGAAGAGGTAATCACAGGAACCCCAGCAGAAAATGCTTCCAGAATTGGTATCCCGAAACCTTCAAACAAGGGTACGTAAGTCAACGCCAGGGCAGAACCTGTTATCCGTGAAAGTTCTTCTGCACTCCGCCTCCCAAGGAACACCACGTCGTCTCTGAACCTCATCCGGCTATAAATTTCTTCATGCGCAGCATCCCACCATTTACGGCTACCTACTACCAAGAGTTTTACCGGATGATTGCTCCGCACCTTTAAAAGTTCAAATGCCTGCATTAAGCCCACCAGGTTCTTCCGGGGTATAATCAATCCGACAAACAGGAAATATACATGCCCCTCGCTGAATTCATTTCTGGTGGCTATCTGCTCCTTATCACTTAATTGACGGTAATTTTCATGACAGCCATTGTGCGTTACATCAATACCTGATGCTGCAATACCATACTGCTTTTGTAAATCATGCCGGGTGTATTCAGAAACAGTAGCTATCCGCGCTGCCTTGCGGGCAAAACGCGGAAAGAACCACCGGTAATACCAACGAACCAATGGAGGCAACTGTTGCGGATAATGCTCGAAATTCAAATCGTGAATCACCGGAACAGCAGGTACCTTGCTGAGCAAGGAAAGATGCCCATCCGGACTTAAAAACACATCTGCCTTATACCTGCGTAGCACAAAAGGCAAAAGCACCTCAAACCACGGAATGAATAACAGGATATGCCTGGTAGGTATTGGAATCTTAACGGGTATTACGTTCTGAGCATAAATAAACTCCGGATCCCAATCACGATCGAAAATAAAAATGAACGTATGCTCCGGGTGGCTGAGTACTATCCTCCGCAGGGTTTCATGCGTAAACCACCCGATACCTTCGAGCTTGTTTTTTATCAGTAAACGTGTGTTGACCGCAATCCTCACCTTACTTCTTTAAAAAAAATTCAACACCGGCTGTTAGCCTTGGTAACTCTGGCAAATGCTTTGAAGGATAAAAAAAGTCTGACAAACGATACTGAACATAGCATGAGAACAGGTTAAATCCGACCCGGGCATGCAAGCCGTAGCCCAACGGATTAAAGTATTTCAGTCTGCTGGTCTTTGCACGCGTCAATGTATTGTCGGCATTTTTTATGCGTGTGTACATGATGTGCGCAAAGTTAAAATCGCCATAAGCCCCCAAATCAATATAATTGCCCAAACGATTCCCACGTTTGTCGTAATTAATCCGGATGAATACAGCCCCCCGGAGTTGATGAAAAAGCATTCGCTGTTTCTTGTACAGAAGGGTATCCGGCAATATTTTCAATGAATCTTGTCGTAATGAATAATTCTGAACGTTGTACAACAAATCGCCACCTAATGAAAAAACACCATTAAGTCTTCTTTTATATCGAAACCCAAACCGGGTTTCATCAAAGAAATGCGGCTGACGAATACGACCACCTTGCTCACCTCCATCAATAGCCATTCCAATGGCAATATAGGGATGAATATAATGCCTTCGGTTGGGGCCCCAGTGTGGAACAATAGAATCAATCGCCGGGTCTTTTAAAAACAATACCTCCTGCCCGAACGCAGATAAGTTGCCCAACATAAGAATAAATAATACTGTCTTTTTCATGCCTTAAAAACTAAATTCCTGTAAACATCCACGGTAATATACACGTAACTTTTGTCCGGATACAAAATCACTCCTTGAAAATGAAAGCGGTTGCGGGCTGCTAACATTGATTACATAATACTTTTCAATCAAGCCATTGCTTTGCTGAATCTGATAATACATCAAATCATCCGCTGTTAGCTCCTCTGACGGAGCGTTTTCGCCGGCAGGTAACAAATTTAACGACTGCTGAATAAGCTCAACATACACCGAATCGCTCCCCTGAACCGGGCGAATCACAAAAAGCGTATCCACATTCAATGCACCGGTAAACCTTGCGGCCTGCGGTATGCCATAGCCATGGGCATAATCAAAATAAGGGTACAAACTCCCAGAACGCTCAATTGCCCTGAAAAGTTCCATGTTTTTCAAGTCTCTCATATACTGCCAGGCACAGGCTGCAAAGCCACATACCAGCGGACTTGCAAACGAAGTGCCCTGTGAAGTGCCCATGCCACCCTGTTGAGCACAGGTAACAAAGCCCTGAGCTGTTACATTGGGCTTAAGTCGCTTGTCCCATGTAGGGCCGTAAGAGCTGAAACTTATATGGTAATCACAGCAAACCTCTACGCCTCCTACAGTCAGAACACTGTCGGCATCTGCCGGGGCACCGATGATTGACCAAGAACCACTCCCTTCATTTCCGGCAGCGTTTACCACCAACATCCCCTTGCGTGCCGCTAAATTGGCGCCCCTGCTCACAAAAGTGCTCTTACCATCCATCTGATAAGTGAAATACCGCTTATCTGTATAACCCAGCGAGCTGTTGATAATGTCGGCCCCGTGTTTGTCGGCCCATTCAGCTGCTGCTACCCAGTTTTCTTCCTCTGAAAATGGCTCTGTTGCAGCGTTTTCGGTACGTGCAAGCAGAAACTCCGCATCCCAAGCCAGGCCAGAAGGGATACTGTCAACCATACCGGCAATGCACGACCATACGCCCGTACCATGCGTAGAACCATGCCAAACAAGTGAATCCTTGTCAACGAAATCACGTGTTCTAATCACACGCCCCTTTTGGTGTAAATGTGCAAAGGCCGGATGCTTGTCGGCCCCCGAAAAGCCGGCATCAAAGATCGCCACCCGGATACCATTGCCATTGATGTTCTTTTCTTTCCAAACTTTTTCTCCCATCCGTTCAGTTTGCCTTTGAAGGGTATAGAGGTCATTTTCTGAAAGGCCTTTGTCAAGGGGTTCAAGATCAATCAATGCTGTTTTAGCTTCTGAATACCCAAGATTGCTTACTTCGGCAACAAATGGAAGCGCCTTAATACCTGCCAGTTCATGCTCTGAGGCCAGTACTACCACAGCATTTAACCAGCGCGACTGCATTTTGATTGTTGCGCCTGTACCTGACACAGCAAATATATAATTCTCATTTACCGGCAAATCATACCAGTCGTAAAGCGGCAATTGCTGCCGTACTCTTCGCTCAATTGCCCTGGTGTCGAAATAACAGTATGGGTCAAACGACTTTTCTTCTTTACTGTTGAAGAAAACGGCATATTTATTGATAGCTTGTGCGTTTAACTTCGCCCCAAAAAGCGTGAATAACAGCCAGCCGAATAATTTACCTTTGTATCCTTTCATTTGCATGCCCAAACATAAGTTGAAACCTCAAACCTACAAATCACTTCTTAACATGAAAAAAACACTTTTATTGCCCTTGTTGTTGCTTATTGGTTTTTTTACATCTGCAACAGCGCAAACTACTGAAACTACTTTCCCTGTTTCCGGCAACTGCTCTATGTGCAAAAAACGCATTGAAACCGCCCTTGATGTTAAAGGCGTACAGGAAGCAGTTTGGAATGTTGACACCAAAAAGGTTACAATTAAATACAAAGCTTCGAAAATATCAGAAGACGAACTGAAAAAACTCATCGCCAGTGCCGGATACGATACCCCCGGTTATACTGCTGATAGTGCCGCCTACAAAAAGCTGCCCGATTGCTGCCAATACCGAACTCCAGGCAAACACAGTCATTGAAAATAGTGAAATGACGAACCTGTTAAGGTGCTTCAAAATGCGATGACCGTTATCGCTGTTCGTATCATTTATTGAGCACGCCATAATTTTACAAATCATTCTGCTAAAATTGTAACAAGATTGCCCCCTTCGAGGGGCATTTTTGTACCAGATATTTTAAGCTGAAGAAATGATGAATACCATGAAGATAAAATCGCTGAATTTACCTGTTCAATTCATACCACACGTTATTACTATGTTATTGTTCCTGCTGGTAGGCGGGCAACAGCTCATGGCACAGCGCACCCTTACCGGCCTGGTGCTTGAAGAGGATGAGAAAGGTAAAATCAGTCCGCTCACCGGCGCCGGTGTTTGGTGGCAGGATACCCAGATTGGCACCACAACAGATGAATATGGGGTGTTTCATCTGCCCGACCATCGCCACCATCACCCTTTGGTAATTAGTTATATCGGCTATGTGGCTGATACATTGAATATACGTGACCATGATTCGGTAACGGTGATTCTCAGGCAACGACGCACCCTGAAAAGCGCTGAGATATTTGGAAAACAGGCATCCACCTACGTTTCGGCCCTTGAACCCATTAAAACCGAAGTCATTACCAAGGCCGAACTATATAAAGCCGCCTGCTGTAACCTCTCCGAAAGCTTTGAAACCAATGCCACCGTTGATGTCGCCTCAACCGATGCGGTGAGTGGGGCCAAACAAATCCGCATGTTGGGGCTTTCAGGTATCTATGCCCAGATGAGTATAGAAAACCTGCCGGGTATCAGGGGGCTTTCAATTCCTTTCGGACTTACCCAATTGCCCGGAAGCTGGATTGAATCAATTCAGATAAACAAAGGCGTGGGTTCGGTGGCCAATGGCTTTGAATCAATAAGCGGTCAAATCAATACAGAACTCAAAAAACCATTCGGTACTGAGCGATTCTTCCTCAACGCCTACCTGAACCAGATGGGACGCTCTGAACTGAACCTTAATAAGTCGTGGAATGCCGGCCCTCATTGGGGTTCAACAATTCTGGCGCATGGCAATTACATGAAATTTAACTCCGACCGAAACAATGACGGTTTTATGGATATTCCGGATGGTTGGCAGTGGAATGTAGCCAATAGGTGGCATTACCGCAGCGGTGAAAATATTTCAGGGCAGATTGGTCTTAGGCTGATGCAGGACAAACGCATGGGTGGAACCATTGAAGGCAGGCCGGATTCGCTACGGTTTAAGTTTGAGCAGCAAACCGAAAGGGCTGATGTATGGGTGAAAGCCGGATATATCTTTCCGGAAAAACGATACAAAAGCATTGGCTTTCTGGCCAATATGACCTATTATGACCAGCAAAACCATGCAGGCAAACGGAGCTATCTGGCCAACCAGCTTTCAGCACATGCATCGCTGATAATGCAGGGAATCATCGGGCATACCGGGCATAAATACCGTACCGGGGCCAATTTTCTTTACGACAAAGTTGCAGAATCGCCTGATTCAATGCAGTTTAACCGCAGTGAAAGTGTGAGTGGAGCTTTCTTTGAATACACCCGTGAAGCTGGCCGCTTCTCAATGGTAGCGGGGCTCAGGGCTGATTACAACCAACTTTTCGGGGCCTTTGTAACCCCGCGCCTGCACCTGAAATACAACCTAAAGGAAGAGTTTACCCTTCGACTTGCCGCCGGAAGAGGCCAAAGAACCCCCAATGTGTTTGCTGAAAACACCGCCTGGCTTGTTAGTCAGCGAAAAGTAGTTCTGCCAGGTAATACGGGCAAAATCTATGGCGATATCCGCCCTGAAATAGGCTGGAATGCCGGTGGTGGACTTCATGCCAACTACAAGAAATGGGGGCGTGAGGGCAGTATCTCTGCCGATGTGTACTACACCTGGTTCGAGCGGCAGATGTTGGCCGACCTTGATGTGTCGCCTGCTGAAATATGGTTTTACAACAAGCAGGGAGGCGATGCCTGGAGCGCACAGCTCGACTGGTCGCAGGAACTCTCGCGCCGCTTCGACCTCAAAGCATCGTACCGCCTGAATTATTCACAAGCTACCTACCAGAATGCCCGTATGCTCATGCCCTATATGCCACCACACCGGGCCATGCTCAATTTGAGCTGGCATGCCCGTAAAGACCGCTTTCTGGCCGATATCACCGCTAATTACTCCGGATACAAACGCCTGCCCGGAACCCGAAGCAATCCGGCAGCATTTCAGATGGAAAACCATTCACCAGGTTATGTACTGCTCAATGCACAAGTAACCTATAACGTGAAAAAATGGGCATTTTACATCGGTTGCGAAAACCTTGGAGATTTTTACCAGCCAAATCAGGTGCTTGCTGCATCAAATCCACAAAGCCCGTATTTTGATGCCTCGTATAT
This sequence comes from Bacteroidia bacterium, assembly GCA_019695235.1. Taxonomy (GTDB): domain Bacteria; phylum Bacteroidota; class Bacteroidia; order M30B66; family M30B66; genus JAIBAI01. Next base: position 16,297 of record JAIBAI010000050.1, read on the forward strand.
CTGGGGCCCCACTTATGGCCGGATGTTTTATGCCGGATTGCGCTTTTTGGTAGGGTCAGCGGAATAGGCACCGCTGCGCACCTTTGTAGAAAAACGTACTGGCATTGGGCTGCAATAACAAGTTTGCATTTTTAAAGTTTTACATTCGTAAAACAAAGAAAGGCAAGCTGAAACCCTTATTCCTTACATTCAAATCTGGTTAAGTTCAAATGCATATTCATAGCTGATTGCGCTTTTGCCTTTAGCATTTTTTTTCCAAGCTTCTTCCAAGTGACTCAACTCAATAATATCAATAGTGCTGGTTTCTTTAAAAACAGTAGCCACCCTTTCTAAGGTTTCTAATTCACTTTCTGTAAACAGTTCTGCGTTAAACTTTCTGTCTTTTCTTGCTTTGAATTGTTCACCTGTATAACCGCTTGGAAATTCTGTTGTGTAAATATCTATTTCGCCTTTATTGGCTAAATACTCAAAAATGCTCTGAAAATTATTGGGAACAGGCCCCATATTAATGGCATTGTAACGTACACCACTTATTGAAAAACAACTTTGCTTGAACATCAAAAAATCGGAATAGAACAAAAGTTTGTTCATCTTGGTTTTGAATGGCGATAGTTTGCCTGAAAAATACACCACCATTTCAGTAAATTTTTCAAAGTTTGGATTTCTGTACCCTGAATAAACATCTGCCAGATGATTACCCAATAAATATTCCTTGAAATTCAAATTGAAAATGTTTCGTTTCTTTTCTTCTGCAAGCAATTGTGCTTTCTGAATGTATTTGTTTTTGGCTTTATTGTCTAGGTTTGCAGATAACTCAACCATTTCAATAAAAATTTCGGGTTCATCTACCATTTGTATCAATTTGGCGTTTGCCACACTAGGCATTTCGCCTGCCTCATATTGACGGTAACTATTTACCCCAAAGCCCAATATCTCTGACATCTTGGCTGCGGATAAGCCATACTTTTCACGAATTCTGATGATTTCATCCGGGAAGGGAATATTGAATTTATCTCGATATTGGTTATATACCTGATTCATATTCACCTCGTCAAATGATGTCGTGGTAAATTGTTCTCCGCTATCCTCGCATTTGTAATAATGAAAAACAATTTCAAATGTTTCCTTCCTGAAATCCATTGACCTGCGTTCTTGGATCAATTTCATTGCTTTACCTGTGATTGGACTTTTCATATTGTTCTATTTTAAAGGATATTTCATTTTGTGCTGCGCCAAGTGAAAGGAAATGCAAATAACACCGCTGCTCATAGCTCCCATTGTAATCTTGATGTATACTTCCTTTTTCCTAATCGTTTTACCAAATACCCACATATCAGCACCTCCGTATAATTTTTCTTTTAGAGGGCCTTCACTAAAATCCTTAGTTTCGAGGGCTTCTAGGATGGCTTTTCGGTCTATGGGGCGAAGCTCTAAATCCACCAGTGCCTGGGTATTTTTGCCTCTGTCATCACGAAAGAGCACATCCCAAAACTTCATCTTTTCTTTGAAGTCTTTTAAAAATGACGCTACTTCCGCTTCTGTGCTCACATAATGGTTTGATATTGCAAAGGTACAATATGTATTTTAAAATGCAACTATAAAGTTGTTTAAAAGGCTTAATATATATATATTATGCAACTATAAAGTACTTTATGTCAGATTGAATATGATGGGCTGATTATCAGACTTGAGCAAATATTTAATTTAAGACTTTGTTTTATCTACGCTTGCACATAACGTTTTGCGCACAGGCCTTATGCCCGATTTGTGACCGCTTGGTAGGGACGAACGAGTAGGGTGCCAGCCATTGATTTGCGCCAGGGACACGAAAATTATGCTAATTTTGTATCCAATCAAATAGCCAACACAGCAACATTTTCTTTTCCATTGTCAGAGCAGGAGCTGAAAACAATTCTTACAAGGGTGGTATGGGATTATTACATTTCGCCCGATGAACTGCTGGCAGTTTTTTATGGAGAGGAAAGTAGCAAAGGTGTAAATCAGGTACAGCTTTATGCCAAACTATTGAACGCCTATTCATGGCATCAACTCATCAAATGGTTTGGATTTGAAAAAGCCCGTACTATTTTACGCGAAGAAGCAATTCA
>JAIBAI010000051.1 GCA_019695235.1 Bacteroidia bacterium
TTTGAGAGGGCTGTATTCAGGAGGTTTCCCCATTGGGTCGGGGTGTTTTTTTCTTGCAATGATTTTTTCATCAGGGCGCTGATAGACAGGTGTTTTTGCCAGCTTCCGGGGGTATAATCAAGCATCAATGATTTTTCTGGCTTATCGCTGGCGGGTTGGCTAACCTTCATGAAGTTGGGGTCGCCCCAGGCTATTTTTCTGTTTTCAATTGCTTTGGGGTTTATCCGGAGCAGGTAATTTTCGAGATATTCTTCCCAGCCTTTGGCCAAACTTCCCTTGATACCACTTCTGCCTGTGATGATATACAATGCAGTTTCAGGCCGGGTAGTAGCCACGTACATCAGGTTGATGCGGTCAAGGGCGTTTTTCTGACTTTCCTCAAGGAGCAAGTCGTTAAATGAGGTTTTTTCGAGTGCCTTTACAAGGGGGAGTCTCATTGCCGGAAGTTGTTCCGGCATATCCGGATGTTGGTCAATCCACCTGACAGTTGTTTTCTCTTTTTCACCATGTGCAAATGGGAAAATCACCACTGGAAATTGGAGTCCTTTTGATTTATGTATTGTGAGGATACGCACCGCATTTGCATTTTCAGGAAGTTTTAGGCATTGTTTTTCACGGTTTTCGGCCCACCAATCCAGAAACACATGGCTGTCGGTGGCTGATTTGCCTGAGCGTGCCCAAATTGCTTCAAGGAAGAAGAGTACGTAAGGGTTTTTGTTCAGGGGGATATTTAATTGCCGGAGCACATTGGTACAGGCTTCATACAGTGATGCGCTTTCATGCCTGAATGAGCTGAGTGAGAATCCGTTTTCTTCAAGCAGGGTGCTAAGTGAACTTTCACTGAGTGGGGCAATTTTTGCTGTGAGCTCCTCCAGGGTACGGAAGGGAAGTTTCCCGTTATGAATCATCCAGGAGCAGATATGGTACAGGTTTATATCGGTGTTCCGGTTGGCCATTACGTGCAGGCAGGCGAGTAGCAAGGCTACTTCAGGTGAAGCATCTACCAGCAGTGATTCACCCGAAATTACCGGGATATTTTGTTCAACCAATGCTGTGGCAAGCACTGCGCCATGCCTGTTGTTTCTTACCAGAATTGCGATATCGCGGAAAGTGAAATTCCGGTTGCCGGTTAAGTCGTTTACAATGTCGAGTGTTCGTTGGGTGTGTTCAGGGTTGCGTTCTGCTGCTTTCAATCCCTGGGGTATCCACTCAATTTGCACATAACCTTTTTGGGGGTTTGGGTTAGATTCCTGTTGCAGGCCTTTGTACACATCCTGGAAAGGTGCCGGCAGGTAATTTTCAGCGACGAATTGGTAAAAATGATTGTTGAATTCAATGATTGTTTCGGTGCTACGGAAGTTTCTGTTTAAGTCTTTCGACTCAAATAGTTGTTGGAGCAACAAATGTCGCTCAAGAATCAACTTTTGGTCGGTTTCAGGAAAGGGTTGGGGCAGTTTCGCAAAAAGACCTACCTCGCCGCCCCTGAAGCGGTAAATAGCTTGCTTGCCGTCGCCAACAATCAGAGAGCCAGCCTGTTGTGCGAGGCCATTTTGGATAAGCGGTAACAGATTTTGCCATTGGGTCACTGAGGTGTCCTGGAACTCATCAATCATAAAATGCTGGTATTTTTCGCCCAGTCGTTCGTAGATGAATGGTACAGGTTCTTCGCCAACGATTTTGGCTACCCGTTTGTTAAATTCTGAGATGTGTACAATCCCTTCTTCGAAGCGAATCCGGTCAATAATCTGACTTATTTCATTGAGCAGGGCCATTCTGAACAACTCGTCGCAGAGGATTGATTTTATTTCGTACTCCGGGCCTTGTTGTTCAATTATTTTAATTGCCTTTTCAGCAATTTGTCCCAATTGCCCGCTTATCTTGTCAATGGCTGCCGATATGGGAGTGTTTTCTTTTGCTTTAGAATACCAAATATTATCGCTGACAGTGTTTAATACGGTATCCGATGGGTATGGCAGGCCGTTTTCCGAAGTTTGCGTTAATTTACGAAACCAGTTAGCGATGCCACTTTTGCCTTTGTATAAATCGCTGCTGTCAATAAGGCCTTTTACAAGACATTCAAGTGCTTGATTGCCTAATGTTTCTAATTCTTCTTCTATTTTTTTGCATTCACGCTTGAATTGTTCCCGGATATTGAGGAAGTCGGTAATAGCTAATTTCTTCAGTTTGCCGATGGCGTCGGAGTATTGTTCGGAGAGCAAATCTTTGGCTGCCGAGCCCAATTCGGTATCAATGGCTACTTTTTTTTCTTCATCTGTGCGTTGTAGGGCATAAGCAACCAATGCATCTGTGATTGCCGGATGGCTTCCGACCTTTTGGAGCAGTTCATCTACGGCGAGTTGAATGATTACCTCATTGCTCAGTTCCACGCTGAAGTTTACCGGCATGTGGAGTTCCTGGGCGAAGCTTCGCACAACGCGGTGCATAAAACTGTCAATGGTACCTACTGAGAAATCGTTGTAATTGTGCAGGATAACGGAGAGCAGGTTAGCGGCACGTTTTTGGAGGGTTGGGGCATTAATATTCAGGTCATTTTCGAGCAGCTGCGCCATCGTTTTTGCGGAGCCATTTGAAGGACCTTCAGGGAGTGCCATTTGGTGAAGGGTAGAGATGACCCTTTCTTTCATTTCTGTGGCAGCCTTGTTGGTAAAAGTGATGGCAAGTATTTTGCGGAACCTTGTCGGGTCAGTGTCTGACAGTGCTATACGGAGGTATTCTTTGACAAGGGTGAAGGTTTTTCCCGATCCGGCGGAAGCTTTGTAAACCAGGAATTTCATAGCGTTAGTCAGGGATTAGGCGGTAGTTTTTGTATTCTCCGATGCGTATTCCGGTGTGTTTTTCGAACCACATCAGGATTTTGTAGCGGAAAGATAGTTTTTTTTTCGCCGGGTCAATATGGGGGTTCCAATTGGCCTGCTTGATTCTATTTTGCATCACAGCAGGGTGTGTACCATTGAATGGGGCAACCGAATCTATTGCTGAGTAGTCAAATGTGTCAGTATCAGGTATATTTTCTTGCATCCACTTGTCGGAATGCCAGAGTTTATGGAAGAATTTCTGTTTTTCCTGTTGTTTATCGGGCGGTTTCACCCATCCGTAATGGTAGATGGCAGCCTGTGCAGGCTTTACCCGGAGTGGTTTGTTATTTAGGCGAAAGCCCTGGGCATCGCGATAGCTTCTGATTCCGATTCCGGGTCTGATAACCCTGACTTCGTTGCGGTACCATTTCCGGGAATCACCAATGTAGTTATATGAACCATAGAAGTGAACGTAGTTAAACAGCAGACCTTCAACACTTTGGTCGTCTTTGTATTTTTGCATTTGGGCATACAAAGGTTCGATAAACTGTTCATGAAGCACTTCATCAGCCTGGATGTAGAAAGCCCAATCAGTACCTGGTTTTACTTCAGCGAGTGCCTTGTCGGTTTCGAGTGCCAGCACTCTGCCTCCTTCTCTTAGCGTGTCGTCCCAGGTGCTGTGGTAAATTTTTACAGTATCTAAGGGCAGGGCAGCAAGCAGCTCATGGGTGTTATCATTAGAATTGCCTGCCATCACAATTACTTCATTGCAAAGGGGTATGATTGACCTGACAGACTCAACAAGGGGATAGTCGTACCTTACAGCATTCCGGATGAAGGTAAACCCACTGACTTTCATAGCTAAAACCTGATGATGCCGGTGTAGTTTTCGGGTTTCAGCGATTTTAGTTCTGCTTTGAGGGTATCGCTGATGTTGAGGCGGTCAATGAATGCGGCGATACTTTCAAGGCTGATTTGCTGGTTGCCTCGTGTGAGGTCTTTCAGCGCTTCGTAGGGTTTTGGGTATCCTTCGCGGCGCAGGATAGTCTGGATTGCCTCTGCAATAACAGCCGGATTCTTTTGTAAGTCGGCAGAAATAGCAGCCTGGTTGAGTATAAGTTTATCGAGGCCTTTTGAAATATATTTAGCAGCGATCAAAGCGTGTGCGGTGGGCACTCCCAGATTGCGCAAGACGGTGGAGTCTGAAAGGTCGCGTTGCAGTCGTGAAACAGGCAGTTTTTCGGCAAGGTGCGACAGGATAGCATTTGCAACACCCATATTTCCTTCTGCGTTCTCAAAGTCAATAGGATTTACCTTATGTGGCATTGCAGATGAGCCGGTTTCGCCTTCTTTTAATTTCTGGGTAAAATACTCCATTGAAATATACATCCAGATGTCACGGCAAAGGTCAATCAGGATGGTATTTATGCGTACAAGGTTATGACACCATGAGGCAAGGTGGTCGTAATGTTCAATTTGAGTGGTGGTTTGGCTTCTGTAAAGCCCCAGGCTGTTTAGGAACTTATTACCGAATTCAGGCCAGTCGGTATCCGGAAACGCAGCATAATGTGCATTAAAGTTACCGGTTGCTCCCCCGAATTTTGCAGCCCAAACCTGTTGTTCAAGTCCTTTGAGCTGAATGCTGAGGCGTTCAACAAAAACGAAAAGTTCTTTTCCGAGGCTTGTAGGCGAAGCTGGTTGACCATGTGTTCGGGCAAGCATAGGCACTTGCTTCCAGTTTTGTGCCATCTGGCTAAGCTTCGAGATTACCTCGTTCAGCGCAGGGATGAGCACTTCCAGCGTTGCGTCTTTCATTGAGAGCGGAACGGCTGTGTTGTTGATGTCCTGGGAGGTGAGTCCGAAGTGCACCCATTCGATTGCCGATCCAAGCTGGTGTTCAAGTTTTTCTTTAATAAAGTACTCTAATGCCTTGATATCGTGATTGGTAGTTCTTTCAAGTTGTTTGATACGTTCAGCATCATCAAGGCTAAAATTTTTACAGAGTGCATCCAGCGCAACAAGCGTATGCTGGTCAAAAGCCTTGAATTGTGGCAGTCCGCTGGCCGCCATAGCTTTGAGGTACTCAACTTCAACGAGCAGGCGGTATTTGAACAGGGCGAACTCAGAGAAATAATTTCTAAGCGGGCTGGTCAGCTGGCTGTACCGTCCATCAATTGGAGAAACGGAGTACAGGCTATTTTTCATGGATTCAGGCCCTTCCTTTGAGTACTTCGGCCATTGTGGTACCGATAACAGCCGGTGATTCGACCACTTCGATGCCACACTCGCGCATAATTTTCATTTTTGCCACGGCGGTATCGTCAGCACCACCGATGATAGCGCCGGCGTGGCCCATTCTGCGGCCTGCCGGGGCAGTTTTTCCGGCAATAAAACCAACAACTGGTTTAGTACCGTTCGATTTAATCCATCGAGCGGCTTCAGCTTCGAGGTTTCCGCCGATTTCACCGATCATGACGATGCCTTCTGTATCAGGGTCGTTCATAAGCAGTTTTACAGCTTCGAGAGTTGTTGTTCCGATAATTGGGTCGCCGCCAATACCAATGGCTGTTGAGATACCCAGTCCGGCTTTCACTACCTGGTCGGCAGCTTCGTAGGTAAGTGTACCTGATTTTGAAACGATTCCAATTTTTCCTTTTTTGAAAACGAATCCGGGCATGATACCCACTTTTGCTTCATCGGGGGTAATAACACCTGGGCAGTTGGGGCCAATCAGGCGGGCATTTTTCCCGTTGAGGTATTCTTTTGCCTTTATCATGTCTTGCACAGGGATACCTTCAGTGATCGCCACGATGACTTTAATTCCGGCATCAGCGGCTTCCATGATGGCATCAGCAGCAAATGCAGGGGGTACAAAAATGATAGAAACATCGGCGCCTGTTTGTTGTACGGCTTCGGCTACTGTGTTAAACACCGGTTTTCCGAGGTGCTGTGAGCCTCCTTTTCCGGGTGTAACGCCTCCGACAAGTTGTGTTCCGTATTCAATCATTTGTCCGGCGTGAAAAGTACCTTCACTTCCGGTAAAACCCTGAACGATTATTTTGCTGTTTTTATTGACAAGTACACTCATGAAATGCTTTCAATTAAGGCCGCAAACCTATGAAAAAAAGGGCAGGTGTGGTGAAAATTTTCAATATGACAGAAAGTTTTTTTTGAATACAAAAGGTTGTTTGGGATGTTCATAAAATACAGTCTTTTCATCCGGAAGGATTGATATTTTCATAAATTTGCAGAAACAGTGTTTGAGCGCGTATGAGTGATTATTCGAAGGAAGAGCAGGAGCACGTCATCAAGGCAGTAGGCCGTTTTGAGCAGATGCTTCGTTTAAAAGAGGCTTATTATTTTGAGCATGATGATTTGGAAACGATTATCGCCTATTATTTGGAGGGCAATTTTCATCAGAAAGCACTGAAGGCGATACGTTTTGCCACAGGGCAATACCCTGATTCAAGTGTTTTTTTGCTTCGTAAATCTCAATTGCTTGCTTCAAGTGGTGATTTTGAGGCAGCACTTGCCTTATTAGAAGAGTTAGAAATCTTCGAGCCGGGCAATGTAGAGATATATATTACCCGTGGGGGTATCAACTCGATGCTTGGCAAGCCTGAGGCTTCAATAGCTGCTTATAAATTGGCATTAAAGATTGACCGTTCTCTGGAGGATGTTTATCTTTTCATTGCATTTGAGTTTCAAACACTTCAGAAGTATGGTCAGGCGGCGCGTTATTTGCGCAAATGTTTACAGATGAATCCTGACAATGAACCAGCATTGTATGAGATGTCATTTTGTTTCGACATAAGTGGCAAATACAAGGCCGGAATACAGTTTTTCAATGAATTTATTGATGAGCACCCCTATTCAGCCACAGCATGGTATGTTTTGGGGCACATGTACAGTGGCCGGCAAGATTTCAAACGGGCTGCATCAGCGTTTGATTATGCACTTGTGATAGATGAAACATACACATCTGCCTGGATAAACAAGGCGGGTTGTTTAATGGCTTTGGAGCAATACAAGGATGCGATTGCCTGTTACAAGGCAGCCATTAAGCTTGAAGAGCCTGACGGGTATACGTTTTTACATATTGGAGAATGCTATGAGAACCTTGAAGAGCATCAGCAGGCGATGGATTATTACCAGAAAGCGGTAGAGCTTGATGAAGGCATAGCAGATGCCTGGGCCGGAATTGGGGTACTAATGGATTACGCTGGTAGAAGCACTGAGGCGATGGCATACATACGAAGGGCAATTAATCTTGAGCCTGAGAATGGTAATTTATGGGTATTGCTGGGAGATATGCAGCAAAGGTGCGGTGATTACCAGGCAGCAGAAGAATGTTTTGAGAAGGCAATAACAGTGAGTCCGGAGTTAGAAGAAGCATGGATATACTTCAGCGATTTTTTGATGTTACAGCAACGTGCAGATGATGCCTTTGTAGTCATGACTACTTGTTTGCAGTATCATCATGAGAATGCGCGGCTTGTTTACCAGTCGTGTGAGGTGATGCTGAGGGCAGGGCGTGAGGCGGAAGCCATGCTTATGTGTGAGTTTGCGCTTGATTTAGATTACAAAATGCATGAAAAAATGCTGGAGGAGTTGCCGTCGTTTGGATTGAATTCCGAAATTCGCCGGCTCATAGATATAAACCGACCAATTTGATGTCAAATACTATATTATCACATTTGCCTTCTCGCCCTGAGCGTCCGCGGGAGCATGGTTTGACCATGATGATGGACAAAGGAATTTGCTTGCGTCAGGCAGAAGACTTTTTGAGTGCTTCCGGCCATTTAGCCGACATAATCAAGTTAGGCTTTGGTACTTCTTTGGTCAGTAGGCAGGTGAAGGAGAAAGTGCAGTTGTATCATAAGGCCGGCATGAAGGTTTATGTAGGCGGCACTCTGTTTGAGGCCTTTTTAATCAGAAATGACATTGAAGGCTATATGCGTTATATTGACGATTTGGGTTTAGATACGGTAGAAGTTTCAGATGGCTCCATACAGATTGAACATAAAGAAAAGTGTAAGCTTATTGAGCAGTTGGCTGCGAAGTACCGGGTAGTTTCAGAAGTTGGTTCAAAGGAGGCAGGTATTTTGATTGCTCCTGCCAAATGGATTTCAATGATGAAGGCAGAATTAAATGCAGGTTCGTGGAAAGTTATTGCAGAGGCACGTGAAAGTGGAAATGTTGGGATATACAGGCCGAATGGTACAGCACACGTGGTTTTGGTGAACCGGATTCTTTCAAAGGTTCCTTCAGAAAGCATTATCTGGGAGGCTCCATTGAAGGCTCAACAGGCTTGGTTTATTAAACATATTGGCTCTGATGTTAATTTGGGCAATATTGCTCATGATGATGTAATACCGTTAGAAACCCTGCGTTTGGGGCTCAGGGGTGATACATTTTTTCAATTTTTACCTGAGGAGTTAAAAAAACTTAAGCAAACGCTTGCATAGTCATGAAAGAAATTAGTGTACAAGACTTAAAACACATGCGTGATACAGGTACCAATCATCAGTTGGTGGATGTTCGTGAGGAGTATGAGTACGAAGAAATGAATATTGGTGCCGAGTTGATATGTATGGGGCAGATACCTGAATGTATAGGTCGCTTGCGAAAAGATGTGCCTGTGATTTTGCATTGTCGTTCTGGGGGCAGGAGTTCTAATGTTGTTAAATACCTTGAGGGACAGGGTTTCGACAATGTGTATAATCTCAAAGGGGGCATTTTAGCCTGGAGAGAGCAGATTGAGCCAGCGGTTGGAAAAGGTTGAAGAGAGGCTTTATGGCCTGATTGGCAAGAGTTTGCCACATAGTTTTTCGCCCTCATACTTTGCCGAAAAGTTTGCCAAACAAGGTATTCAGCATACCCGTTATCAGAAATGGGAGTTGCCGGAGATAGGTGGAATTAGCGAATTGCTTTTGGCCTCGCCGGAGATAAAAGGCTTTAATGTTACCATCCCTTACAAGCAGGAAATACTACCATTTCTTGATGCAATTGATCCTGTTGCACGTGAAATAGGTGCCGTGAATACTGTTTTGGTTGAGGTAGTTGATAGGCGTGATGGACAAAAGATTTTAGGGCGTAGATTGACAGGTTTTAATACCGATGCTTATGGATTCCGCGATTCACTAAAGCCTTTGTTAAAGGCAGGGGTAGAGCGTGCATTGGTATTGGGAACCGGAGGCAGCTCAAAGGCTGTTTGCTATGTGTTGCGGCGTTTGGGTTTAGGTGTTTTGTTGGTTAGTCGCAATCCACAAGGGGCGTCTCAGATAGGCTGGGAGCATGTAAATGAGTATGTGATGCGGCATCATTTATTGATTGTAAACACAACACCCCTTGGGCAATATCCGGCAATAGCGGAGCGTCCGGCACTTTTGTATTCACATTTAGGCCCATCGCATATCTTGTATGATTTGATTTATAACCCTTCTGAGACCCAATTTCTTAAAGAAGGCATCAGCAGAGGTGCTCAGGTGCAGAACGGCTACAATATGTTATGCCTTCAGGCAGAATATAGCTGGGAGATATGGCAGAAAGGTGCTGGCTTTAGTTTCCGAGGGCTGCCTTGAACTCCAATGAAACATTTACCTTCATGTTCAGCGGATCAGGAACGATAGGCAGGTCGTTTTCTCCGTAAAACTTAAAGGTGACTTTTTTCTGTTTGAATATTTCGGTTAATTCAGCATCAACAGGGCTAAATACAGCGCTTGTTACGTTGGTTTCATCTGGAAGCGTTATGGAACCTATGTTAAGGTCATCAGCTTGTCCGTTACTAACACGCACATCAATTCGCCGGAAGTAATTCAGGGTTTGGCCTGGATTGGTAATGCTGATTGTCATATTTGAGACGCTGATTTTCTTGAGGTTGTTCAAGCCGAAGTCTTTTTCAGCCAGTTCAGCTTCAATATCGGTAAGGTATTCGGCTGATGCCAGGAACAAAGGGCCCACCTTTGAGATGGTGTCAACGGTAAAACTCAATTCACCATAGCTTTTGGTAAACTGATGCTCTTTAGCTGTTTTCTTACAAGCAGTAAAAAGTGTCGCAATGACCAACAGGCCAATAGAGGAAAAGATAATCGTTTTCGACTTCATAATTGCCACGAAGTTAAAAAATCTGTGCAAACTCTGTTTTAGCCACTACAATTATGTGTTCTCAAACTGGCCGGGCAAAACAGATGAGGAACTCATTGCGGTTTTCTGCATTGATATGGTATTCAATTGTAGCCTGATGTAGTTGAAGAATTTTATTCACCATTACCAGACCAAGTCCGAAGCCAGATTTATTTTGACTGTTTGCTCCTCTGAAATACTCAATAAATAGTTTTTTCTGTTCGAGGGTGCTGAGAGCCGGCCCGTTGTTTTCAATAGCAACATGAAGTGCTCCGTTGTTTTTAGAAAGCCGAACGTGCAAATGCTTATCTGTTGAATAATCTGCAGCATTTTTTATCAGGTTTCTAAATGCAATTTTCAGCAGGCGCTCATTGCCCGGCACATTCAGGGTAGATGCATCATGAACGCTTTCATCAACCTTCATTTCTACATGTGTGTCAGGGGTGATATATTGAATTTCTTCGGCACATTCAAAAAGCAGGTCAAGCAGATGTATTTCATGAGCGAGATGTTCAGGGCGGATTTGCTCAAATCGTGAAATTTCGAGTAGGGTATTTATAATGTCGGCCAATTGCATCAGGCCTGCTTTCTGGAAATCGAGAAATTCATTTTTAGCTGATGTGGAGTTTGCAGTCTGGCGCTCGATATTTGATATCAGCACAGCAATAGGAGTTTTAAGCTCGTGTGAAATATGATGTACCAGGTTTTTCTGATAATTAAAAGCCAATTCCATCCGGTTAAGCATTTTATTGAATTCAGCAGAAAGGCGGGCGATTTCGTCGTTTGAACTTGGTTGATAAACTCTTTGGAGGTTGTTTGCTGTTATTTGATCCATTTCAGAAATAAGTCTTGAGATGGGGGTGGTGATTTTCCGGCTGATAATCGCATTAAGCAAAAACATTAGAAGAAGGGCCAGGCAGAATGTCCCTAGAAGAATGCCCCCTAAAAAACGAAGTTTGCTTCTTCCATAATTGTCATAGGCCTTTCCAAGCGCATAGTAATCGGCATTTTTGTACCTAATATGGTGGGCGATAACGTCAAAGCCATCTTCGGTATAGGAGATTTCTTTTTCTCCTGCTTTTAGCCGATTGATAATTTCGCCCGGGTAGCGCAGTGGTGTGTCACCTACACTGCTGTATATCAGGTTCATATCTTTGTCGAACAACAGAATTTTCTCATCATATAGTTGGCTAACCATCTGATCATCGAAAAGGCGTACGATATCCTGGTCGGCCTTTTTCACCTTCACCAATAGGTGCAAGGTCATATTGGTTTTTTCTTTCAGCATCTCAACAAATTCTTCTTTTCTGAAAGCAGTAGAAGAGTAGTAAATTAGCAGGAAGGAGCAGCCAACAATGAGAAGAAAGCTTGCTGAGTACAGGAAAAAAATTCTGTTTTTAAGGTTCAGTCGGCTGAACAGCGAGGTAATATCCAAAACCAGGGCGTGTATGAATTAGTTTTACCGGATAATCTTTGTCAATTTTGTTGCGCAGGGCATTGATAAAAACTTCTACAGTGTTTGTATTCAGTTGTATTGACGAGCCCCAAACTTCTTTCATAAGTTCTTTTTTTGAAAGCGGAAGGCCTTTGTTTTCGAGCAATAGTTGTAACAGGGCAAATTCACGTGCAGTAAGCCGGATGGGTTTATTGTCGCGATATACTTCTTTTTTATCTGGTAGCAGTACTAGGGTGTCGAGCTGATAAGGTGTTGAATCTTTGCGCAATTGACCTGCTCTTTTAAGGAGGATTTTTATTCTGGCTACGAGCTCTTTGAAGTAAAATGGTTTGGTCAGATAATCGTCAGCCCCGGCATTAAATGCATCTAATTTATCATCCACTTCTGCAAAGGCGGTGAGCATGATTACCGGAGTGTGGTGGTTTGCGCGTCTGAAATTTTTACATAGTTCCAGGCCGTTTTTTAGCGGCACATTGATATCGAGAATAACCAAATCGAAGGCGGTTCGGTTGAGCAATCTTTCTGCAATCATTCCATCGAAGGCAGGAAAAACATTGAAGCCTTCTGATTTGAGTTGCGATTGCAAGTCTTCAGAAAGTCTGACATCGTCTTCAACCAGGAGGATTTCAGGCATTGGATTTAAGAGTGGTATTTTGGTGATTTTCGTTCGATAAGGTAGTAACAAACCGGGAAAACCAAAAGCGTAAAAATGGTGGCAGTTACAAGCCCTCCAATAATTACTACCGCAAGTGGTTTTTGTGATTCGGAGCCAATACCTGTCGAGATGGCTGCGGGGAGCAGTCCTATTGCGGCCATAAGTGCGGTCATCACTACCGGTCGGGTTCTTATTTTCACGGCTGCGAAAATAGATTCAGCGAGAGAGCCTTTTTCTTTAATGTTCGCCTGGAACTCAGATATGAGAATTACCCCATTTTGAATACAGATGCCGAACAGGGCAATAAATCCCACACCGGCAGAGATGCCGAAGTTTATACCCGTCAGGTGTAGCGCAATAATTCCACCAATAAGTGCAAATGGAACATTCAGCAACACGATACCGGCGTCTTTGAGGTTGCCAAAAAGAACAAACAACAGTATAAAGATGAGCAGCAGACTAATGGGAACTACCTGGCTTAGGCGTTTGGTAGCCCGTATCTGATTTTCGAACTCACCGGTCCAGCCGATATTGTAGCCTTTTGGAAGTTGAATTGAGGCGTGAACTTTCTTCTGAGCTTCGGCAATGGTGCTGCCCAGGTCGCGTTCTCTGACTGAGAATTTCACTCCGATGAACCGGCGGTTATTATCGCGATATATAAATGCCGGTCCGGTAACCTTATTAATTGAAGATATTTCTTTAAGAGGTATTTGGTTGCCCCGCATGGTGGGTACCATTAAGCGCATGATATCATCTTCGTCTTTGCGAAATTCGTTTTGGTACCTTATACGGATATCGAATTTGCGATCACCTTCGAACTTTTCAGTGGCTGTTTTACCTCCGATTGCCATTTCAATAACGCTCTGTGCCACAGATTTATCAACGCCATAAATAGCCATTTTTTCTTCATCTAGCAGAACACTTATTTCAGGTTGGCCCAGATTTCTGAGGATGCCAACATCCTTTATTCCGGGTACATCATGAATGCTTGCGATGACCTTGTCGGCCAATTCATTTAATTGGTCAAGGTCGTTGCCGTATATTTTTACAGCGTTTGACGCATTGATGCCGGCTACAGATTCAGCCACATTATCAATAATTGGTTGGGAGTAGTTGTACACAATTCCCTGGTATTGTTTTAGTTTGCTGTCCATTTGTTCTACCAGATGGTCCATAGAGATTTTGCGTTTCCATTCTTTTTTCGGTTTAAGGTTTACCTGCATTTGAACGTAATAGAAACCACTCGGATCTGTTCCGTCATTACTGCGCCCGGTTTGTGAGAGTACGCCGTTTACTTCCGGAAACTTTCTTAATTCTGTTCTGAGCTGCGAAACCATTTTAACCGTTTCATTTAGGGAGGTACTCATTGGTAATTTTGCTTCCACCCAGAGGGCGCCTTCGTTGAGCGGTGGCAGGAATTCAGTGCCCAGCCATTTTCCGGAAAACAGGGTGATGGCAAGGATAAATACAGAAACACCCAGGGTGAGCCATTTGTTTTTAAAGGTGCTGAGGAATGCTATTTCTACGCCGGTGTTGATTTTCTTTACGATGATGTTTTCTTTCTCCCGTACATTTTTTCGCAGCAGGATTGATACCAATACCGGCACGAGTGTTAGGGTAAAGAGCAAGGCTCCGAGCAGGGCGAAACCCAGGGTATAGGCAAGAGGTGAAAACATTTTACCTTCCACTTTCTGAAAAGCGAAGATGGGCAGCAGGGCAGAAATAATGATGAGTTTGGAGAAGAAAACTGCTTTTCCGAGTGAGGCACCGGTTTGTTTGATCAGGCCTAATTTGGCTCGTTTGTTAAATTTCTCCATTCCAATCTTTGAGGCCATGTGGTCGAGTGCCACAAAGAGGCCCTCGACCATTACCACCGCGCCGTCAATGATGATTCCGAAGTCAACCGCACCGAGCGAAAGTAAGTTGGCGCTCATACCTTTAAGTTTCAGGCAGAAGAATGCGAAAAGCAGTGATAAGGGGATAATGATTGACACAATAAGCGTGGTGCGCCAGTCGGCCATGAAGAGCAATACAATTACTGTTACCAGAATAATACCTTCAAGCAGGTTGGTCATCACCGTATGGGTACAATAAGCCATCAGGTTGTCACGGTCGTAAAAAGTTTCCATTTTCACATCCGATGGCAGTACTGTTTCATTCAGCTCGGTTATTTTTTCTTTGAGACTTGCCAGCACCTCTGATGGGTTTTCGCCTTTGCGCATCACCACGATTCCTTCTACCACATCGTCCTGATCATCTAGGCCGGCCTGCCCGACCCGTGGGGCGCTTGACAGTATCACCGATGCCAAATCTTTTATCCGGATAGGATTGCCATACATCTGAGCCACAACGGTATTTTCAATATCCTGCCGGGTGTTCAGCAGCCCCAAGCCGCGTACCACATAGGCCTGTCCGTTTTTTTCGATGACATCTCCACCTACATTCAGGTTGGCTTTAGAAACGGCTTCGTAAAGTTGAATGGGGCTGAGGTTGTATTCTTTTAATTTTTCGGGATTTACCGATATTTCATATATTTTTTCCTGCCCCCCAAAAGCCACAAGGTCGGCAACCCCTGGCACAGCGCGTATCTGACGGTCAATCACCCAGTTTTGCAGGGTCAATAAATCACGTGTATCCCGTTTGTTGCTTTTGAGTACATATCTGAATATTTCGCCGGTTGGTCCGTAAGGTGGTTGCACTTCCGGCTCAACATTTTCCGGCAGGCTTACATTGCGAAGCTGGTTATTGACTTGTTGGCGGGCGAAGAAGTCAACCACATCATCTTCAAAGATGATTTTAATAACCGAGAGGCCAAACATGGTAATACTCCTGACTGTGGTTTTTTTCTGAACCGCATTCATAGAGATTTCAATAGGGGTAGTAACGAAGCGTTCAACTTCTTCAGCGCTTCGACCATTCCATTCAGTAACGATAATAATTTGGGTATTCGTTACATCCGGGAAGGCTTCAATGGGTAGTTGTGAGAAGCTAATCCATCCGGCTATAACGAGTAGCCCTACCCAGAAAAACGTGAAGCCCTTGTTTTTTAAGGAAAATGCCAGTATTTTTTGCAGTAATCTATTCATAATCAGGCAGCTTAATCATTCAAAGCGTCATAAATAAGCAGACCATTAGTAGAAAATACCTTTTCGCCAGGCTTCACGCCTGTCCGCAGATAGGTAGTATTTCCTGTTTGGCGATACACATCTACCAACCGGGTTTCGATGTTATTTCTGTCTTTAAAAATCATCACCCAATTTTTGTTTTTATCAAAGATGACAGCAGAAGAAGGTACCGTGCACATAAACTCATCTTCTTCGTATTTCACGGTCATGGTGGCGCTCATTTCCGGTTTGAGCATACTTGTTTTGTTCGGAATTTTCACCAAAACCTTCATTGCCCTTGTTTCGGGGTCAATCACGTTGAAAATACGGTCAATTTTACCTTTGAAAAGTGTATCCGGATAGCTGACGGTTTTTACATCTGCTTCATATCCGGTTTGTATTTTACTGATATCTGATTCGTTCACATTGGCCATCATCCAAACCACATCAATCTGGGCGATAGAAAAAATTGCAGAGGCGTTGTCACTTCGCAATTGTTCATTGCGGTTGATGTTTTTAGTGATAATATAACCGCTGATGGGAGCAGTAATTGAGAACAAAGAACCTTTTTTCAGTTGATAGATTGAATAGACTTCCTGGATGCGTTTTAATTCTGCATTTGCCTTTTCTAATTCTTTTTTTGCTGCGCTAAGTTCAGATTCGGAGCTTAGTTTTGCAGAGAAGAGTTCTTGCTTTACATGCAGGTTTTTTTGAGCAAGGGCAAAGTCAGATTGTGCGTCAAGGAGTTCTTTTTCGAACATTGCCACATCCTGGCTGCGCAATTCAGCGAGTACCTGACCTTGCTCAACATAATCACCAAGTTCAACATTGATGTTAATCACATTTCCTCCTACCACCGGGTAAACCTGCGCGATACGGTTGTTATCGGCATTGATTTTCCCAAACAAGCGTAGTTCATTCTTCACAGGTTCGAGTTGCACCTCAGTAAACTTGCATATTTTGAGCATTGAATCTGACATGCTGAATGCGCTTTCATTTTCAACAATTTTTTCATGCTTGCACGAAACAAAGAAGCCAATCAATAGCAGCAGGAGTATGGCAAAAAGAAATCTTGCTTTCATTTTAATAGATAGAAGATGAGGTGACATAATTGATATTCGCAGCAGAGAAAGCAAGTTGTGCCCGTACCCGTTCGTATTCACTTTCGGCGGAGATATATGCTTCAAAAAAGTCAACAAATTCGAGCATACTGATATTTCGTTTTTTAAAATTTTCATTCATACCTTCGATCAGTTCATCAAAGTCGGAAGAATAAAACCTGGTGATTTTATTGTACTGGTTTAAACTGGTATTCATAGATTCCCATGCCGCAATCACTTCGCTTCTCGTTTCTTGCTGTGTAGCTTTCAAAGTGTTGTCGGCAATATTTACCCGATTAAAAGCGTGTTGGATATTTCCCTTGTTTAAGTTCCAGGCAGGCAGTGTAAATGAAATACCAACATTTAGCTGATTCGTAAAGGCACCACCCCGCTGATCGTATGAGCCAATCAGATTAACATCCGGAAATCTTTGTCGTTGTTGAAGTTTTAAATCGAATTGATTGTATTGGCGATTGAGTGAGGCTAATTTTAAATCGGGTCTTTGGCTAAGGGCACTATCAAGCAATGTATTCACAGTGGGCAGAGAATTGATGTTACTTAACCATGGCTCAGAAGATACAGGTAATACAAAGGCATCGGTCATAAGAATAGTTCGAATTTTTTGTTGACTTTCAATCAGCTTGTTTTGCGCCAGAGCTTTATCATTATTCAAACTGAAATAAGCCGCTTTAAGCCGGATAACTTCTTTCATGGTGATATTGCCTTCTTTTGCCTGATTGGTGTATGTGGTAACCAACTCATCAAGCATGATTAGTTGTTTGTCGAATACTTTAATCATTTGCATTTGCTGGAAGACCTCGAAATAATTGAGATAGAGTTGGTAGCGCAATTCACGCAGCAAATCAATAAGTTCCTGTCGTGAAATTTCGGTATTCGTTGCAGCCAGCAAAATTTGAAACTTCCTTTTGCCGGCAGTTAACAGTAATTGCTCAAACTGTGCTGCTTTTTGACCTGTGGGGCCAGTATGAAAATAACGTTGATTATCTGGGTCAAATGCATTCAAATCAAACGTTATAGTAGGGCCCGGCCAAACCCGTGCCTGAATTTGAAGGGCTTGATTGGCAGAAATATTTAATTGTCCGGCCAGTAACAGCAGGTTATTCTTAAGAAATGTGCTGTCGGCTTGTTTGATAGAAACAGTAAGCGTATCCATTGCTTTCACGCCGCGTGGTATGGCAAAAAGCAAGGCGAGCATCAGGGCATACTTCATAGGCAGCAAAGTTCATTTGAGATAGCTTAAGAAAGGCTTAAGACCTCTAAAGATGTGCTTAATGGAGTTTGGGAGGCCCGACCTGAGCTGGTTGAAGCGAGAAGTCTAAAATTGGAGAATTTTAAACAGAGCATTTCCCGCCACGAAAGGCGCTTTCTACAAAAAATAAAAATTCTCCTGTATCATTGACCAACGTTGCTACACAGCGATTTCTTTTGCACTACATGCAATTTCTTTGCATCAGATGCAAAAGCACCTATTCAGCTTCTTCGTACCTTGTCAGTGGCGGGGGCCCGGTGGTCCCCTTTTAATATAGTATAGCAGCATAATTTCAAGATGCTTAAATCTTGATGTAAGATTTTCCTTACATGCCATAACTACTGTCGTAATGCTTTGAGTGTAATTTAGCATGACCCGCACAATGAGTGCCTGTTTTATGGGAATTTTGACCCTTTGCAGGCTGACTATGCCTT
>JAIBAI010000099.1 GCA_019695235.1 Bacteroidia bacterium
TGGTTGGAATGCAGTACCTGTTGGTGCAACACTAACACCTGCTGCTGTACTTGCAGGAAAACCAGTCAACACACCATTCGTAGGAGCGGTTACAACGCTCCACGTCAATGTTGGCCCACTGAAATCTGTAGAAGTCAACATTGTATTGAGAGAGGTTGGGCTTGAGTTCTGGCAAACCGATAACGATTGAGAATTACCGTTATTGAAATAAAGCGGGCTCCAGGTAAGTACAGAATTCGTAGCAGGGAAAGTAAGACCGGTAGTGAACGAAGTATTAGCTGTTGTTGAAGAGCCTGTAGGCAATGTCTGATAATCAGATGTGCTGTTTGAGATACCTATTGCAATATTAGGTGGAGTAGTAACAATTGAACCATACCTGAATTCAACTTTATTAGAACCTTCATACAATTTAACCTGGAAATTAGAATGATCAGCTAGCCCAGAACCACTACCAAACTCAGCCCAGTCATTGTATTCAACAGTGAATACACGGCTACCAACTGCACCCGTAGTTTGATAGTACGCTATAGGACTACCTCCGGCAACCGCTGCACCCCAAAGGTCTGTCCACAAAGCCATCAGAAACCCGGCTCCGTTGATATTGGCTGCCGCTGGCACAAAACCTACTACATTGTTAGCGAGTGAAACGACACCATTCGCGCCAACAGATACTTGCGTATAGCTAGCTCCGCAATAAACGAAAGTAAAGCCAATAGGAATAGATGCCTGGTTACCATCATCCGATTGAACACCGCCACTAACCGCCGATCCAGAAGAAGATACAAGCGTGCCCGAACCCGAAATACTCGAGTACGCACTGCTCGACCGCACGAACGAAAACTTCGATGCAAGCTGGGCATAACCAATATTGGAAAAAACAGCAAGAGCTGCAAACAAAAGAACAACCTTTTGTATCAGGCCGCCTTTTAGTTTTGTTTTTGCAATAAATGGTTTAGTGTAAAGATTTCCTACTGTCATAATCTTTTGCTTTAAAATAATAATCGATTGACCTGCTTTACTTTTTAACTTTCTATAAAATCTACAATAAGCAGTTAAAAAAATGGTGGTTTTCGAGACACCATTTTTAACATGCCTTTATACAAATTTGGGACTAAGATAGTTTATTTTGTATTTAAATTATACTATCCACAGTTTTTTTTTGCATAGACATAACTACTCAAGGCATATATTTATATATGATTTAGTTTTGCATGTAAATATCACTGTTTTTTTCAATCACTTTCGCCTCAAATTCTTCCGCCTTCCTGGATAAAAATGTGTGGTCAGTACTTTAATCAGGCGTAATATTTTTAAAAAAGGTTAGTATTCTTAAAGCATTAATTTACTTTATATTAATAATGATAAAATAAGAATCGAACGAAACCCGTAAATGTGTGTTTCTCTATTTTTGCATGGCCATAATATTATGAGAAAAAAAATAATAATGTCTGCAAAATGGTATTTGTGCTCCATTGCAGCGCTTCTGTTGATACTGAATAGTTGCAGTAACAACCCGGAAAACATCCCTGACGTATCCAAGATCGAAGTTTCACTGCAAACTCACCGTTTCGACCTTGATCTGTACGCCATTGATACGAATCACATTGCCGAAGGCCTTCAAAAACTCTCAGCTAAGTACCCCGATTTCCTCAACTACTACCTCGACACTGTACGGGAATATAACATCCACGGGAATTTTAATGACACAGTAAAGGGTATAAGGGAAGATGTGAGGCTGGATCTCACTTTCAAAGATTTTGTGAATCTGGAGGATACGATCAAAAAATACTACCCCGACAACAAGGATATTGACGACAAACTTACAGCCGGATTTAAGTTCATAAAATATTACTTCCCCGAAGCTGTTGTTCCGCGCATCATTTATCTCAATATGGGGCTCAGCAAATGGCCTACATTTCCTGTAGACCAAAACACTTTATGCATCGGTCTCGATATGTTCCTGGGCGAACAATACCCCCACTACAAGGCCATAGGCCTGCCGGAATACATGCTGTCTCACAGCAGGAGATCATACATCCCTGTTTCTCTATTCAGTACATATTATAGGATGTCGCACCCATTCATGCCCGACGACAAAACACTACTGGACCTGATGCTGCAGCGCGGTCGCGAGCAATTCTTCCTACATAAAATATTACCCCACGAACCCGATTCAGTTCTATTCGGTTTCACACAAACACAAATTAACTGGTGTGCGGAAAATGAGGCGCTTATCTATAATTTCTTCATCCGCCAGAACTACCTGTACGATAAAACTCCTCAAACGATCATGCCTTATGTGCATGAGGGCCCGTTCGCCCGTGGGCTGGAGGCAGCAGACGATGTTGTAAAAGTATCCCCGGGCAATGTCGGCTCGTGGTTGGGCTACAGAATTGTCGCTTCATACATGCAACAATATCCAAAAACAACATTGTCTGAATTGCTGAATGGCCACCACGATCCCGCCCGTTTCCTCGATTCTGCAAAATACAAACCCAGGTAACACTGACTCGAGTCATTGATAAGTCCGTAACAAACTTTTACTTTTGCCTCAAATTATTATTGAATAACCATACAGATACTTTATGCGCAAACTACTACTCGGCATTTTCATTGCCATCACAGCAAATTACAGTGCATCTGCACAAATTGGCAAGACAGACGATGTAAGAAAATCGTTGGAAACAACTAACACAGATACCACTGCATGGGTGTATGGCGGAACAATTAACATTGGCGCGAACGAAGGCTTCCTGCACAACTGGGCTGCCGGTGGCGAGTTGGCATCTTTGACAGTTAACGGCCTTTTCAGCGGGCATTTAGACCGACTGATGAAAGGTGCGGTATGGACCAACAACCTGGATCTTTCATATGGCCTGAACTATATGTTCTCAAACGACTTTACACCAAGAAAAACTGATGACCGTATAGACTTTACTTCAAAATACGGCAAACGTTTAAATAAGGGGAATCTTTACCTGACCGGACTATTCAACTTTAAATCGCAGTTCACCAAAGGCTTCGATTACTCAAAGAAGAATTTTGATTCTGCATCAACATCTGCTTTTTTATCACCCGGATATTTCACGCTCGCAATAGGTGCTGAGTACAAAAAAGGGACTAACCTTTCTCTATTCTTCTCTCCTATTGCCGGCCGACTAATTGTTGCAGAAAGTTATTATACTTCTATGTCGCCTACGGGTGCATTTGGCATTGACTCCGGGAAGACAACTCAATTCCAGTTCGGCGCATACTTTTCAGGAAGGTATACAGTAAATATTAACGAACGAACCACGTTCAAAACCCGTCTTGACCTTTACAGCAACTACCTTGCAAAAGACAAAAAAGATGAAACCGGCAAAGTGATCAAAAAAGACGATCCAGGGAATATA
>JAIBAI010000100.1 GCA_019695235.1 Bacteroidia bacterium
TGTCGTTCTCGGTAATACCACTCTGAACGATATATAAATCAGGGATTTCCGACTCGATTTTTATCTCGCGCGGATGTACTTTGTGTTCCTTATCAACCACAAAAACATATTTCTTTTCAAGAATTTCATAGGTAGCTTTCTGCGGTATGAGTAGGGCATTTTTAAGGGGTACATGCATTACTATATTTCCTGTCTCCCCGTGCCGCAATAGGCCTGCCGGATTAGGAAAGGTGGCCCTGAATGCAATATTGCCGGTTTCATTATTAAAATCGGCCTCAATCGTTTTTACTACTCCGGTATGGTCAAACAACTGGTGATTAGCCATCTTTAGTTGAACCTTTTTGTAATTTTCCTCAACCGAGTCGAGCTTATAATCAAGGTACTCCGCTTCGGGTACATTAAAATAAACCCACATCTGGCTGTTGTCTGAAAGGGTAGTGAGCAAATCTCCTTCATCTACCAAACTCCCCAAACGAACCTGCAGATGGTCCATAATGCCATTAAAAGGCGCCCTTATTTCTGTAAATTTCAGATGCGCCTGCGCTAATGCCTGCTCAGCCTTTGCCTTGTCTAACTTGGCTTTGACCATTGCAAGTTCAGTTGCCGAAACTACATTCTGATCAGCAAGTTGCTTGGTGTTCTGGTACTCAATTTCTGCAAAATTCGCTTCCGCCTGGGCCTTTTGAAATTCGGCATTATATATCACCGGCATGATTTGAAACATGTGCTGGCCTTTCGTCACGGCTTGCCCTTCATCAACAAATACCTGTTCAAGGTAGCCTTTCTCTAAGGCGCGCAATTCAACATGCTGAATTGAACGAATCTGACAAACGTATTCTCTGGTTATAGATGTGTCAATTTTCAGAGGACTTGAGACAAGAAACCGAACTTCCTCTTCTTTTTCAGTTTTCTTTTCGCCGCATGCGGCTAAGGATAAGGCCAAAAATAGCCCACCCATAATGCGTGTTTTATTCATAATTTAGTAAGATTGATTATTGAGCCCTGTGTTGGAGCCGTGAAACAACCTAAAAGAATGCTGTTTGCATTCATTAAGTCGAATACCCATCAGAGTATAGTTCAAACCTGCCTGATTATATCTCAAGGCATTGCCTGCTCTGATAAATTTCAGAAGTTGATACTAGCAGGTGCCCTGCCAATCTATATTCTTAATACAGCATAGGAGAGATAAAGCTTATTGCCTACATCTCTGTTTTCTCTTGCGGCATAAGCTGCAAACGTACTGTTGCCAAATGCGTCAAGACATACCTGCTTTAACACCAACAGTTCAGCAGATATTGAATCTTTAAGGAGTTTCTTGTTTTCGTCAGGTATAGTTTCACATGTTGCCCAAAACCCTTCCTGAACAGTGGGAGTAATTAATTCTTGTTTTTCGGTTTTACGTATATTCTTGCCGATAAGCGCAGCTTGTATATATCTGCTTTGTTTTACCGGAGGTTGTTTTGAGGGCTCAAATATGCTGAAGCTAAGCGCCAGGAATCCTAAAAATATCAAGAGGTTGAATATTGCTACCCCGATTATTTTAGAATTTAAGCGCATACGGCTGAGTGATAAAATTGAAAATAGAACAAGAAGTTTCTACAGCAAGAACCGTTCCAAAAAAAACAATATGTGAAATTAAAGTCAAGAACTGCCAAATGCAATGCTTATTACCATTGAACACATCGGCTGAAATACATACATTTAGGCTCTTAAAAACACCCCGCTGTTATATAGCAATCTGTGTATGTTTCTCAAAAAACTCTTGTACTATCTTGACATACGGACTTTGTTCAGCAAAGGCGCTAAAAAAGCCAATCACAGTGTTCGGTTTATGAACGGCATGAACAGAATAAGCCTTTATGTTTTCTTGTTTGCCCTGATTGTTATGCTAATCAGGTATCTTAGAGGATAATCAAAGCCCCAGCAGGATTTCTCCTGATTTCTTGCCTCCAAAAAGCATACGTTCAGGATTTTCAAGGAGCTCTTTTACCATCACCAAGAATCCGACAGATTCGCGGCCATCAATGATGCGATGGTCGTAGCTCAGGGCAACGTACATCATAGGCCGGATAACAACCTGACCCTGCACAGCTACCGGGCGTTCAACGATGTTGTGCATACCAAGAATCGCGCTTTGGGGCGGATTAATGATTGGGGTACTCATCATGGAGCCAAAAACTCCTCCATTGGTAATGGTGAAAGTGCCGCCCGTCATTTCATCAAGGCTGATACGCCCTTCTCTTGCTTTAGCGGCAAGGGCAGCAATATTTCTTTCAATATCTGCCAGGCTGAGTGATTCAGCATTGCGTACCACCGGCACCATCAGTCCTTTGGTGGTTGAAACGGCAATAGCCACATCGGCATAGTCAAAGTACATGATTTCGTCACCGTCAATCTGTGCATTCACCGCCGGAAATTGCTGTAAAGCAATAGTTACTGCCTTGGTAAACAGGCTCATAAAGCCAAGACCAACGCCATGAACCTCTTTAAATTTATCTTTATAGGTCTTGCGCAGGTTCATAGCGGCCGACATATCCACCTCATTAAAAGTAGTGAGCATGGCAGTTTCATTCTTCACGCTGACCAGACGCTGGCTCAACTTTCTGCGCAAGCTGGTCATCTTCTCTTTGCGTTGCGCTCTGCTGATACTTACAGGTTTGTTACCAAAACCTGCCTGCATGTAGGTGCTCACGTCTTGCATGGTTATCCTACCTCCAGGCCCTGTACCGGGTACGCTTGCTGTCGGAATATTTTTTTCACTGATGGCTTTTGCCGCCGCTGGTGATGGGTGTCCTTTTGCCGGATGCGGTTTTTCTTCCTTTACCGGTGCCACAGGGGCCGATGCAGCCTCGGCTTTCTCAGGGGCTGGTGCTGGCGCGGGTGCTGCTGCTTTATTCGCTGCGGGTGTTGCGCCTGCAAATGCAGTATCAATACTTGCCACCACTTCACCTACGTTTACTTTTTGGCCAGCCTGTACCTTGATTATCAGCTTACCACCTTCTTCCGCATTAATGGTAAGCGTTGCTTTGTCGGAATCAATTTCGCAAAGCTCTTCGTCTTTTTGAACAATATCGCCATCTTGCCTGAGCCAGTTGGCTATTTCAACTTCAGTAACAGATTCACCGGGCGAAGGAACTTTCAGATCAATTAACATAACAGGTACACTTTGGGCTGCAAATTTATAGGTTTGTACCGTAGGTTTGCATCAAATCAAAAGAAGCTCCACATTGAAAAAGCAATTTACCCGCTTTGCGAAACTGGCCTTGTTTTTCACCTTCCTTGTAACGCTGGCTGGTTCTGTAGTTCGTATGACCGGTTCGGGCATGGGTTGCCCTGACTGGCCACGTTGTT
>JAIBAI010000101.1 GCA_019695235.1 Bacteroidia bacterium
GGAGTAGCTGTTGCAGCGCCGTTGCTGCCCCCAAAGCATGAAATATTGGTGGTATTGGTAATTACGTTCAGATTGGTACCACCAGGAACATTTACACTACCAATAGCGGTGCATCCATTTGAAGCAGTAACGGTAACGTTGTACACGCCTGCAGCTAATCCGGTAATAGTTTGCCCTGTTGCTCCGTTGCTCCATAAATAGGTATAAGTGCCAGGCAGTGCTGGCGTTGCTGTAGCAGTTCCGGTGGAAGCTCCGCATGGGGTGGCGGTACTTGACATGGTAAGGTTAAAGCCGGTTACATTAACAGTTTGCAGCAAAGTGTCTTTGTAACACCCTAAATCAAGAATTAATTGCACCTGATAGGCACCGATGCTTGAAAAAACATGGGTGGGGTTTAGTTGAGTAGAGGTATTGCTTAGCCCGGAGATGGGATCGCCAAAGTTCCAGCTTACCGAATTGATGGCTGAACCGGTGCTGCTGCAGCTATTATTTAATGGACTGACCGTTGGACTTGTGAAGTTAACAGTCAGGCAATTGGCATTGAAAGTATAGGGTGGTATAGGGGGGCGGTTGTAAAGCGCGGCCATATTGGGTAATCCAAGGCCTGAATTTCTTCCGGAAAGAGGAATAGCGGCATTGACAAAACCACAGCCTGCGCCGAGTGTATTTGGGTTATTGATAACCGATAAGCTGGTTGAATTTCTTGAAACATATATTTTATTATCAGGCCCGATTTGTAATGAGCCAATAAACGGACCAAGCGAAGCAATCAGGGTGCGTGATGCTGAAATTGCCGCATTTGTTCCGGCGCATAAATTGTACTGAATTAAATTTCCTCCGTTGGTAGCAGCGTAAGCCACACGGCCATTGGGAGAGAACTCACAGCCATAAACACCGGTTTCATTTGATAATAAAAAACCTCCGGAAACAACACCCGTCGAGTTGTTAAAATCATGGAGTTCAACTTTATTGATACCACCAGTTGTATAGCCATAATGCGCGGCAAGAATCTTGTTGCCATTGTTATTGGTTTTCAACTGCCCGTATTTCGACTGATTGATTCCGGATATAACACTCCCCGAATTGCTTACTACCGGAGTGCCTGAAATACCGGCAGGACTGACAAGCCATGTTCTGAAACCATTGGTATTCCAATCATGCGTTACAATCCAAATATCACGATTGTTGCAATGTCTCACTGCTACTACTTTCTCGCAGGAAGGCGCAACTAAAGGAACATTTTTATTGATGGTAATAGCGCCCAGACCCCCACTCAGGCTAAGATTTACTTCTGAATATCTAATGCCATTGGCACTCGCATCAGCGTCTGCTGTAAAAATGTAGTATATATTACTATTGAGCGGTTTTTGAACAATAACAGCCGACTGGGTAGATGATGCGTGTCCTGTAAGCCCTGTACCGTTTGTCATTACAAGGTGGTTCTTGTTCCACACCGTTACACCATCGGTGTAAAAAAGCAAATTACCTGCCGGGTCAGAAATGGCAGCACAGCCTTCTGTAGTAACCAGTTGTCCGTTTGTAACAGCAACAGGCGGACCTCCGGAGAAGTTGACACCAGCCTTGTTACCAAAATACCAGTTGTAAAAACGACCACCAACCTGCGCTTGCAAGGTAGTACTCAACATAAACAGGGTGAATACCAGCCAATGACTGCGCAATGCAAAAGACAATCTTTTGCTGTTGGCTTGTGTATGGAGACAAGCAGATAGTATTTTCCCTACCCGATATTGCATCGGATGGGTATACGGAGGTATTTTTCAGGGTGTTATGCGTATTACAGCCTTAATTGCGCTGGAAATCACATGGGCTTTTTGAGAATGCCCAATCTTGTAATATGCTGATTATTAGTGGTATGTATTTTTGGCTTAGGTTGAAAAATGCAAATTCAATCAAAACCTTTCAGAAGCGTAAATTTTCAATTAAGCGAAATATAGATATAAGCCAGGGCATAAATAAATGTAACCAAAAGAATTCCTTTGGCTGTTTGCTCAAATTTCAGTTTTACCATATAGAGTCTGAAGGGTAAAATATTCACTGCAACAGCCAGAACGAGTTTTGTCTTTTGGTCAAAGACCTGCAAATTGATACCATTTGATTTATATGTAATCAATTCAAGCAGGCTATAAATGATAACCGGAACTATCGCACCGATCATTGCTCCGAAAGCAAGATGGTCTTTTTTAAAAACTTTGCCAATCATTGAAAAAATTCAGGTGTTGATGAGCAGTTATATCAAATTGACAAGGAACAATAGAAACGTAATTATTTTCAAGTGCCCATATATCTGTATCTGTGCCGGAGTCAAGGTTTTTAAACTCGCCGGTTAACCAATAATAAGTACGTCCGGTAGGGTCTTTGCGCTCATCAAATTCTTCCTGCCAGATGGCTTCTGCCTGGCGACATACCTTTATACCTTTTATCAGGTCAATACTCACATCAGGGATGTTCACATTCAGACAAACGCCCGCTGGCATCGGATGCAGGAGTGCATTTTTTATAATACTGCGTGCTACCTTTTCTGATGCCTCGAAATTTGCATCAATTGAATGATTGGTTAATGAAAACCCGATGGAAGGGATTTTTTCAAGCGCTCCTTCCATTGCTGCCGACATGGTGCCTGAATAGATTACATTGATTGATGCATTAGAACCATGATTAATGCCGGATATCAATAAATCAGGTTTGCGGGGCAGGATTTTATTGACGGCCAGTTTGATGCAATCTACCGGTGTTCCACTACAGGCATATTCTGTTTGACCATCTACTACCATTTTCTGTACTCTGAGCGTTGAATTGATAGTTATTGCATGCCCCATTGCTGATTGTGGTTTATCAGGTGCCACTACCACTACATCGCCCAAGTCACGGGCTACCTTTATCAATGAACGTATACCAGGTGCGGTGATGCCATCGTCGTTACAAACCAGAATTAATTTTGCTTCACTCATAGCCGACAAAATTAAAATTATTCTCTGCCGGCGATAAATTTCTTTAAGCTTTAAGAAATTTTCATTTTTCGTTTTTTTGAAAAAATTTATTGATACATTTGCAGCCGCTCACTGGTGAGGTGGGTGAGAGGCTGAAACCAACAGTTTGCTAAACTGTCGTACGGGAAACT
The DNA here is from genome assembly GCA_019695235.1 of Bacteroidia bacterium. Taxonomy (GTDB): domain Bacteria; phylum Bacteroidota; class Bacteroidia; order M30B66; family M30B66; genus JAIBAI01. Next base: position 3,140 of record JAIBAI010000101.1, read on the forward strand.
GTACCGCGGGTTCGAATCCCGCCCTCACCGCTGCCGGATTCTTTCCGGTTATTATTGAGTTCGGGGTGTAGCGTAGCCCGGTATCGCGTCTGCTTTGGGAGCAGAAGGTCGTCAGTTCGAATCTGGCCACCCCGACACTTTGCCACCTGAAAAGGTGGCAATTTTCTTTGAAAGCCC
>JAIBAI010000102.1 GCA_019695235.1 Bacteroidia bacterium
AAAATTCGGTGCATGATAAGCGGAAATGATGTACAAATTGATGTAAGTGATAACGGTATCGGTATAAGTGACCGCCATATTGACCGCATATTTGATATGTTCTACCGCTCAAATGAAGGTAGTACAGGCTCGGGTCTTGGGCTGTATATTGTTCGTGAAACAGTTAGAAAAATGGGAGGAGATATTCACGTTACATCTGAGATAGATAAAGGGGCCTGCTTTACGATTTCTATTCCACAAATTGTTGAAACAACATATAAAGAAAAGGCTTGAACCAGATTACTACAATATGGCTCGTTGAAGATAGTACGGTTGACCTTTTTATCAACTCACGTGTACTCGCTCAGAGTGGCTTTGCCGGCGACGTGTTACAAGTACCATCTCCTGAAGATGCGCTCAATGCATTAGCTACTTCGGCAGTGCTGCCCGACCTTATTTTGTTAGATATCCGCATGCCTGAAATGGATGGTTTTGAGTTTCTGGAGAAAATGGCAACACTCCCCAAGGCAATTCCGGAAAAAGTAAAGATAATCCTGCTTTCATCATCCATTGACCCTGTTGATTATCAACGTGCACTTACAAATCCGCTCGTGCTGGCATTCATTCCCAAACCCCTTACAGTAGAGAAGTTTAATAACTTGAAATGGTAAACACTTACATGTTTTCAAGCCCTCGTAAATAAACGGTTTTTGCAATACCTTTGCGCCCGTGAAAAATATTCGGAATTTTTGCATTATAGCTCATATTGACCACGGTAAATCAACCCTGGCTGACCGCTTACTGGAGTACACACAAACTATCACCAAGCGTGAGCAGCAAGACCAGGTACTTGACGACATGGATCTTGAACGCGAGCGTGGTATTACCATCAAGTCGAAGGCTATAAAAATGAATTATCTCCTCAATGGAGAAAAATATGCGCTGAACCTGATTGACACTCCGGGCCATGTTGACTTTTCGTACGAGGTATCCCGCTCCATTGCTGCCTGTGAAGGAGCATTGCTGATTGTTGACGCATCACAGGGTATTCAGGCACAGACGATATCTAACCTGTATCTTGCGCTTGAACACGACCTTGAGATTATTCCAGTACTCAATAAAATGGACCTTCCCGGTGCGATGCCCGAAGAAGTTAAAGACCAAATTGTTGACCTGATTGGATGCAAGCGTGAAGATATCATACCGGCATCCGGCAAAACAGGCCATGGAGTTACTGACATCCTGGAGGCTATTGTAAGCCGTATCCCCGCTCCTAAAGGCGATCCGGACGCACCCTTACAAGCATTGATTTTTGATTCGGTGTTCAACTCATTCCGGGGTATATACGCCTATTTCAGGGTGATAAACGGAAAAATCCGCAAAGGTGAAAAAGTGAAATTTGTCGCCACTGAAAAGGAATATTTTGCCGAAGAGATTGGTTTCCTGCGGCTCAAACCTGAAGCACATAACGAGGTAAGTGCCGGTGATGTAGGCTACCTGATTTCCGGAATTAAAGATGCACGTGAGGTGAAGGTGGGCGACACCATTACCCATGTTGACAGGCCATGCCAGGAGATAATCCAGGGTTTTGAAGATGTGAAACCCATGGTTTTTGCCGGAATTTTCCCTGTTGATACCGAAGATTATGAAGAGCTCCGTAATTCAATGGAGAAACTACGGCTGAACGATGCATCACTCACCTTTGAACCGGAAAGCTCGGCTGCTCTCGGATTCGGCTTTCGTTGCGGCTTTTTGGGAATGCTTCACATGGAAATCATTCAGGAACGCCTCGAAAGAGAATTTGGTATGACCGTTATCACTACCGTACCGAACGTTTCATACAAGGCATACCTGACTAACGGCGAAATGGTCGTCGTCAATAACCCTTCCGACCTGCCCGACCCCAGCAAACTTTCTTATGTGGAAGAACCGTTTATCAAGGCACAGGTCATCTCAAAAAGCGAATATGTAGGCCAAATTATGAACCTCTGCATTGGCAAACGAGGGATTCTTGTCAATCAGGTGTACCTTACCACTGATCGCGTAGAGCTGGTGTTCGAGATGCCCTTGGGCGAAGTCGTTTTTGATTTCTTCGATAAACTGAAAACAATTTCAAAAGGTTATGCTTCCTTCGATTATCACCCAATTGACTATCGTGAATCAAACCTTTCAAAACTTGATTTAATGCTCAATGGCGAACAAGTTGATGCCCTTTCTTCGCTTATTCACCGTGACCATGCCTATGATTTCGGAAAGAAAATCTGTGAGAAACTCAAAGAGCTATTACCACGTCAACAATTCGAAATAGCTATTCAGGCAGCCATTGGGGCAAAAATTATTGCAAGAGAAACTGTAAAAGCCCTGCGTAAAGATGTTACTGCCAAATGTTATGGTGGTGATATCAGCCGGAAACGCAAACTGCTCGAGAAACAAAAAGAAGGTAAGAAGCGCATGCGGCAAGTGGGTTCGGTTGAAATTCCACAGGATGCCTTTATGGCCGTATTAAAAATTGATTGAAATTTTCAATCACCGTATTTTTCAGTTTTTTAATGGCTATATTGCCCAAAATAGGCAAAGCAGTCAACAGCATGTATCCTGCCTGAACAGGATAAAAGGTACAGGATATTGCAGTAGGCTGGTTTTTCGCAAACTTTTAGGCAGTATCTATGAAAAAAAATTACCTGATTCTCTTTGTTTGTCTGGCATTTCTGAGCAACCTCCTCCAGGCACAGACTTATGTAACTAACAATCCTGACTCTGTATGTCTGGGTGCAAACAATGTGGTTTACCGTATCCCCCCGGCTTCGGTCAACCCTACTTCTACCTACACCTGGAGCGTATCTGGTGGTGGAACAATTGTTCCACAGGCCAATGACGATAGCGTTTACGTGAACTGGTCTGCAACTCCGGGTACCAATCAGGTTACGGTGCTCGAAACAACCTCTGGCGGATGTGCAAGCCCAACTGGCACACTCAATGTTGTAAGATACCAACCAACGGCAACGATTTCCGGAGGGCCTTTTAATGTTTGTACCGGAACAAGCGGCAGCATCTCATTTACTGTCACCTTTACCGGCAGGGCACCTTTTAGTGTTACCTATGGTTTTACCAATGGCAGTACCAATATCGGGCCTTTTACCGAAAATAATATTCAAACCAAGGTGCACACCATCACAGTACCTGTTCCAGGGATATTGGCTGCAGGAGTATATACCGGTACAATCTCAGCCTCATCCGACAAAGGTGCTTGTGCAGCGGCATCAAGCAGTGG
>JAIBAI010000103.1 GCA_019695235.1 Bacteroidia bacterium
TCCTGCATTTTCAGCGTTCCGTTCACATAAAAAGGACCTGTAAGGCCTGTAATATCATGCATCATCGTATTCACGGAGCCTAAGTTTACATATATACTTAATCTGGTTCCGTCAAGAGTACCTGTATTATTGATGTTGCGATCTATACCAGCACTGTTGAAATAAATGAGTTGATTACTCGTACTACTGCCATATTGCAGCGTTGCTCCAGCGGCAATATTCAGGTCGCGTGTAACATATAAACTCACAACGTTGCTTCCGGTATTGATACTCATCGTACTTGTACCGCTTACATTAAGGTCGCAATTGAAATTCACCGTTGCTGCAGCAGTTGCCAGCGACATTTCTCCTGTTCCGGTAGAAACAATATCAAAACTTGTGTTGAAATTGGTAGTGCTCGAAAGCCCAAGTGAAACAGTGGTTGTTTGTGCCGGACTGTTCCAGAAAAACTTCCCAAAGGTTTGCCCACCCGACAGTGCAATGGTACCCGAAGCCCCGGCTGGCACAATCACACGGGCTTCTGCATTAGGGTCCCAGGTGGCATTTACAAAAGAACCTCCTGCCCTTCTGTGCTCATAAATACCCGTGGCGCTAAAATTCAGGCAGGCAGCCCCTGTTGCTACAGATGTTGAACTCGGATTATTAATAATCATACCATTTACTGTTACCAATGCACTGGCACCGATATTTAATGAACCTTCAATAGTTAAGTTTCCATTGATGGTTCCGGTATTGTCGGCATAATTTGTAACCGAAAAACTACGGCTTGCACCAATAATTAAGTCGGCGCCGGATGCAACCAGAAAATGTGAGGCATGCAACATCAACAAATTTACATTGGTACCAATACTGAGTGAACTTCCGCTCTGAACATCTAAATCATTCAGCCCCGGACCGTTTTTAACATTCAAGGTCTGGTTTACACTTGCAGCCTCTATCGTCAAATCAGTGTTCCCACTCACCCTAAGCCCATTCACGCTCTCAGTAGCGAAAGTATGAATGGTCACACTACCCCCGGAACCCACTATCAGCTCATCACTAATATCGGGTGTAGTTCTGGTGGGCGTCCAGTTTGCCGGAACATTCCAGGCGCCATTGCTGCCGCCAGTCCAGGTATATACAGTTTGTGCCTCAGCCTTTCCAAGACCTAACCAAACGATAAATAGCATAACGAATGACGAGTGTACAACAGAACGCCTATTAAGCCGCTCTATGCCCAGTAAATGATTTAAAGAACGAATCTGAGGAACAATTTGAATTCTTACATATTGATTTTTAAACCAATCATTCAAATTACTGTTTTCAAAAGAGGGTAAAAGTTGCATCACGTTCTATAATATTTTTGTTAGAAAAGCAATATTTTGAAGTTATTAGACCAACCATGTATATTTTGACGATTTTTTTGAATAATTATTGAAACCAGGTTGACTATATCTTCAAACACAATTCAAATGTACAAATTAATTTCGGATTAATTTCATATTAACGTTCAATATTTTTACCATTAATTTCATCTTAAACAAATTCAATCCTACACAAAAGCAACAAAACCTTACATCTTTGTAATAACCCAAATCAGTTAAGCTGAAAGTTTGAGTATATCATGACTTCCATTAAAATTGATGGGCGGTGTTCCAGCCTCAGAACATTAGAGCCAAGCCATCCTGCTGAATGTGTTACACTTACACCATCAATTTGTGGCTATTCAGCGCAGTTGCTTTATTTAGAATCGTTTTAAATTACCAGGAATATTAAAATTCGCTGTTCTGCTATTGCGATACAATTAAATTTGCAGCCGTTAAAACATGAAGGTACTCCAAGCTAAGGAATATGCGTAATTTAAGTAAACGCTTCATCTCTCTTCTGGCAGTTTTTCTGACTGTTTCCTTTATTTCTTCGAATCTTTATTCGCAAGATGCCGCCAAGTTATTCAAGGCCAATTGTGCAGCTTGCCATAAGACTTCAGATAAAAGATCAACAGGTCCAGGTCTGCTCAATGTAAAATCTCGTTGGCCTGATCAGGCAAAACTGATCTCTTGGGTAAAGAATGCCCCGGAGTTTCTAAAAACAGGTGATGCCTATGCAAACAACCTGTTTAAGGAATTTAATCAGATTCCGATGCCACCTCAGTCGCTAACAGAGGCTGAAATTACTGCCATAATTGATTGGTGCGATAAAGGTGGTGATGAAGCGGCACCTGTGGCCAAAGCACCTGAAGCTGGGGCACCGGCAGGAGCAGCTGCTGCACAAACCAGCGAATCTTCTGGCAGCACTCCCTATATTCTTGTAGGTCTTTGCATCATTTTGTTGTTTTTAATTGCTGCTTTAGGGCAAGTGCGCGCTGCACAACAGGCACTGCTCAATGAGCGTGCAGGCATTCCGGTTCCTGAAAAAGCAGACCGCTCACTTTGGGGCAATTTCTGTCACTGGACATCAAACAACAAAAAGTTAGTTGCAGTAGCCAGCTTCCTTATATTTATATGGATTCTGAAAATCACCTGGGATGCACTTTTAGGTATTGGGGTATATCAGGGATATGCACCTGAACAACCAATAAAATTCTCCCATAAACTACATGCCGGAGATAATAAAATTGACTGCCAGTACTGCCATACAGGGGTTGAAAAATCACGTCATGCTGTGATTCCTTCGGCGAACGTTTGTATGAACTGTCATAAATATGTGCAAGAAGGGCCTGAACATGGCACCAAAGAAATTGCCAAAATATACGCAGCCTTAGACTTTAACCCTGAAACGCAACAGTACGGACCAAATCCGAAGCCTATTCAGTGGATAAGAGTGCACAGCCTGCCAGATCATGCTTATTTTAACCACTCTCAACATGTGAAGGTGGGTAAAATAGAATGCAAGGAATGTCATGGCGCAGTTGATTCAATGACCGTGGTAAGTCAATTCTCTCCGCTTACTATGGGCTGGTGTGTCAATTGCCATCGTGAGACCGAAGTTGACTTTAAAAACAACGGTTATTACGAAGAATTGCACAAGCAATTTGTAAATGACCCGAAATACAAAAAAGGAGACAAATTCACAATTGGCAGTATTGGCGGACTTGAATGCGCCAAATGCCACTATTGATTTTCCTGTTCTAAAACCGGAATCGGCAACTATGAGTCAATCAAAGAAATACTGGAAAGGGTTAGAGGAACTTCAGGAAACCCCTGAATTTATCAAAAACAAACATAACGAGTTCCCTGAAGAACTGCCTGTAGATGCCCTTACAGGTG
>JAIBAI010000008.1 GCA_019695235.1 Bacteroidia bacterium
ACATGGAAATATCAAAGCTGGCGGATTACCAAAGAAGTGGATTTATTTCTCGGATTTTTCAAAACCCTATGCAAGGCACTGCGCCTGAAATGACCTTGCTCGAAAACTTCAGGCTTGCAGCGCTTCGGGGAGGCAACAGAAGGCTACGCACAGGGCTTAACGCCGACTTTCGCAAGCAGGTAGCTGAAGAAGTAAGTCGGTTGAACATGGGGCTTGAAGAGCGTTTAGAGCAAAAAATGGGCAGTTTTTCGGGAGGGCAGCGTCAGGCTTTGTCGTTGTTAATGGCCACCCGGGGTGAAACGTCTGTATTACTGATGGATGAGCCGACGGCGGCGCTTGACCCGGCTTCAGCAGCGCTTGTATTTAACCTTGCCTGTTCAATTGTAAAAGAAAAGGCGATCACCTGCCTTATGGTTACGCATGACCTTAAACACTGTTTGCAAGCCGGAACCCGATTGATTCAGTTTGCAGAAGGCCGGATAAGGCGAGACCTGAGCGGAGCCGAAAAAGCGCAATTGGGCTTCGCTGAGCTGGCAGCCTGGTTTGCATAAACCAAAATATTTGAAAGAACACCTGCTTATAAAGTTCAAATACAGTGGTAATTATCAACAATCATCAGTATAATCAGGCATTTTGATTGTGTATTCTTTCACTTGCTTAGCGCCGAAAACCCTGCGTCCAAATGGCACTTTACCAGTAAGTTTGTCGAAATTATACCCTGAAAAACCCGCATGAAAAAAATCTTGTTTTCATTATCTGCTGCCTTGTTCATCTTCGGATGTGGCGAATCGGTAAATCCAGAGCTTGAAAAACTGAAAGCTGAGCGTGATTCGATTGCCCGCTTTGCCGAATCGAAAGATTCAACCATTAATTCGTTCATTGAATCACTAAATGATATTGAACGCAATCTGGGTGAAGTAAAGCAAAAGCAGGGTATAATCTCGACAACTGCCAAAGAAGGCGCTGAACTGCAGGGCTCTGCAAAAGATAGAATTAACGAGGAAATCAACTATATCAATGAGTTGATGGATGAGAACAAGAAGAAGCTGTCATCACTACAGTCGAAACTGAAGAAATCAAATGTTAAAATCGCTTCTTTAGAGAAAATGATTGAGCAGATGACTGCCCAATTACAAGAGAAAGATGCTGAGATTGCAGGGCTGAAAGAGCAGTTGGCTGCCATGAATATTCAAATCACTGAATTAAACACCACTGTAAGCACCCTGAAAGAAGAAAGTGCCGGAAAGACACAGGTAATTGAGCAGCAAACGGCGAAAATTAATTCAGGCTGGTATGCAGTTGGCACCTATAAAGAATTGCGCGACAACCGGGTAACAAACAAAGAAGGTGGATTCCTTGGCATGGGTAAGAAAAAGCTTCTCAAGTCGGATTTCAATCAGGATTATTTCACCAAAATTGATATTCTAAGTGTAACCACTATTCCGGTAAACGCCAAGAATGCCAAGATCATCACCAACCATCCTACCACTTCTTACAAGATGAATTTTGACTCAAAGAAAATGGTAAAAAGTATCACCATTAATAACCCTGAGGCATTCTGGCGATCATCGAAATATTTAGTTGTAACGGTAGATAAGTAAACAAAGCAGCAGCATAAGAAAAGGCGACCCCTAAAGGTCGCCTGCATGCAGCAACAGCTATTCCGGCAGCCAGGGCATGCGCCGGATCAATGCTTACATTTTGGGTCTTATCTGCATTATCGTTTCGGGTGGCTGCCAGCAGGGCGCCCTTTACAGAGGCCGAAACCCAATAGGGAATATTGATTCGAGGTAGCATTATGTTCTTATTTGCCATCTCCATGTTTATCCAATGAGTTTCTGATAATACGACTAATTAGCAAATCACATGCTAACATAATAAGTATATTAATAAATATAGAAGGAATTAGAATTTTTTCTTTTTGAAGGTTTAAATATTTGGGTAATAACCCAAGAATGAGCACAATAAAACCGGAGCTGGCGTAAACTTTTGCAATTAATTTATTTAATCTAATTATGTTTCCTTGAGGTATGCTCAAACTACTTGTTTTCAAATTAGCAGAGAAAAAAAAAATTTTTCTTCCAGAAATGGCATATGCAATTGATAACATAAAGAAAAGCCCGGATAATAAAAGATTAATTTCTAAAATTCTGCGCATTTCAGTTGGATTTAATTTTACTGTTGAAATTTAATTGACGCATGGAAGTGAGTGATGTTTTACCCTTACCACTACACTTTTGCTTATATGCGGGATGGCCATCACAGAATGAACAAAAGCAATTTAAGGTACATACCCAGTGAGTAAGGGCACCTGCAATGAGGGAGCCAAATATAGTTGCTGGTAGCGCCAAAGCAGCAGCTTGGGCAGCAGCTGCAACACAGCCAGCTTCACATAAATAGAAGTTATCATTGCATCCGCCCACTCTACCTGAATTGATATTTTCTCCAGGATTTAACAGTATTTCATGACAGGTAGCAATTAGATTATTTACCTGATTGATATAGATACTTGGTATCCTCTGCACAAACCCCAACATCACCCTACCTGCCGAAACTGCCAGTCCGGCAGCCAGGGCATGCGCCGGATCAATGCTTACATTTTGGGTCTTATCTGTGTTATCGTTTCGGGTGGCTGCCAGTAAGGCGCCCTGTACAGAGGCCGAAACCCAATAGGGAATATTGGCAAAATTAATGGCCCGGTTGGCACTGAAATAGTCGCTCCAGTCGCCGGGAGTGGTGGTTTTACTAATCCAGTATGCATAGCTCTTGCGGCCAACCAGGGTGGCCATGAGCAAAGGAGCCTGTTCTTTTAGGCTCAGGCGTGAATTGGTTATGTTATCTTCCACATCCGAAAGATAACTGTCAATAGCATTTACGGGAACATTTGATAAACCGTTCAGCATGATCTCGACAAATATCTGCTGTCGGTTGTTAAACACACTGGCTTTGGACGTTTTGTTTCCAAGCCAGCCTGCAGAGCGGATCAACTGGTTGCCAAAGCCATTCAGCGCCTTGTATATCACCGCTTTCAACTCATTTTCCACGGTTGATGCCGATGCAGGGTAGGGATAGTACAGGGGCTGCACGTAATCGTACACCGCCTGTACAACATCATCTACCGTCGGGTCGGCAGCAACAACCGCATCCAGTCCCGCAGTAAACTGGGTGCCGATTAACGGGTACGGGTTGATGCGTATGACAGGGTATTCGATCAAAGAAGGCATATTTTATAAAGAGCAAAAACTATACAAATGGACAACACCGATTATCAATAATTTATTCTTATTTGTCCATACTTTAAGAGAGGGGTTCACCCGCCCATAAACCACCAAAATAAACGAATGAGAGCAGACATCCCAAAAACAAGGACCATAAAAGCGTATAGTTTTTCGTTAAACAAAGATGCTCTTTTAATTTTTGGAGCAAGAACCGGTATAGAAAGCAGGCACAGGGTCAGCAACAATATGTTCATTCCCTGAGGAGAAATCAGGTTAAGGTAGGATATTCTAAACATATCCATTCGATCTTCAAATGTTTCTGTATTTTTTGTTATTATGTAACCTAAAATAAAATCATAAATATTCAGGAGAAATACTATAAATGTAAATCGAATCAAATTAGCCCTCATCTTTTTTATATGTTAACCGGGTTGGCAGAATGGCCCCCCGCAAAGAATATAATGACCACAGTTAAAACATGCAGCATCATGGTACCAGCATACCTCATGCCACAGATAACAACAACCCTTATAATTACCGCAACACCCCCAGTCCTTACCTAAGCCTAATTTGCATGTTGCTGTCGGTTTTGGTTTTGGTTTCCATCTTCCGGAATCTTCTCCACCATTCCCGGTTTCTTCAACTTGGTTTATCCTATTGCCTCCGAAAATTTCATTTAGCCGTTCTGTTTCCAACTTTGCTAGTTCAAAATGAATTTTAGGTCTTCTGGATATGTAATTCAACATCACCCTACTGGCAGCAACTGCCAAACTGGAGGCCAGGGCATGCGCCGGATCAATGCTTACATTTTGGGGCTTATCTGCATTATCGTTTCGGGTGGCTGCAAGTAAGGCGCCCTGTACAGAGGCCGAAACCCAATAGGGAATATTGGCAAAATTAATGGCCCGGTTCGCATTGAAATAGCCGCTCCAGTCGCCGGGAGTGGTCGTTTTACTAATCCAGTATGCATAGCTCTTGCGGCCAACCAGGGTGGCCATGAGTAAAGGAGCCTGCTCTTTTAGGCTCAGGCGTGAATTGGTTATGTTATCTTCCACATCCGAAAGATAACTGTCAATAGCATTTACGGGAACATTTGATAAACCGTTAAGCATGATTTCGACAAATACCTGCTGTCGGTTGTTAAACACATTGGCTTTGGACGTTTTGTTTCCAGGCCAGCCTGCAGAGCGGATCATCTGGTTGCCAAAGCCATTCAGCGCCTTGTATATCACCGCTTTCAACTCATTTTCCACGGCTGATGCCGATGCCGGGTAGGGATAGTACAGGGGCTGCACGTAATCGTACACCGCCTGTACAACATCATCTACCGTCGAATCAGCAGCAACAACCGCATCCAGTCCTGCGGTAAACTGGGTACCGATTAACGGGTACGGGTTGATGCGTATGACAGGGTATTCGATCAAATAAGCCATATTTTATAAAGAGCAAAAACTATACAAATGGACAACACCGATTATCAATAATTTATTCTTATTTGTCCATACTTTAAGAAAAGGGTGGAGGGTGTAGAATAACAGAAATCAAAGTTAATAAGTTAAGCTATAAAACCAAAATGATTAAATTTAACATTGATGGTAGAATAAATAAAGAAGTATGACAAGGGGTTTGACTTAAAAAAGAATTCAGCATTTTGGGTAATCAACAACCCGAAAAGCATATCTCAAAGAGCAGGTACACAAAACTGTTAAAAGGCGACCCTTCCCGGGTTGTCTTTTATTCTTCTTACCCTAATTCCTCTAATGAAAATGTTTCTTTCACCCGGATGCCTTTTTCAGTCATCTGCAATGTGGCGCAGGCATTGTTCTTGTCATGCTCGAAGAAAAGGACATAATTATCCTCTACACAACGATTAAGGATACGTTCTTTTTCCTGCAGGGTTTCCAGTGGGCGCATGTCATAAGCCATCACCCAGGGAAGCGGCAGATGTGCTGTTGAGGGGCACAGGTCGGCCATATAAAGTATTTTCCGGCCATTGTAAGTAATCAGCGGAAGCATCATCGCTTCTGTATGGCCAAAAACATATTCAATCTGAAAGCCAAGCGGGGTATCGTTTTCTTTGATAAATTCAAGCTGTCCGGATTCTTGTATAGGCAGTATGTTTTCTTTCAGAAACGAGGCCTTTTCGCGGGCATTGGGGTGTATTGCCCAGTTCCAGTGTTTTTCGTTGCTCCAGTACCTGGCGTTTTTAAATGCAGGGCGATAGCCTTCACGCATTTTATCCCATTCGATAGCACCACCGCAATGGTCAAAATGCAGATGGGTTAAAAACACATCTGTAATATCTTCACGGTGAAAGCCAGCTTTCTGAAGTGAAGCATCGAGGTTGTCATCACCATGCAGGTAGTAATGGGAGAAGAATTTCTCTGATTGTTTGTTTCCCATACCGGTATCAATCAGCATTAAGCGTTCCTGGTCTTCAATGAGCAAACAACGCATCGCCCATGAGCACATATTGTTTTCATCAGCCGGATAAAGTGGATGCCACAAAGATTTGGGAACAACGCCAAACATAGCGCCGCCGTCGAGTTTAAACCTTCCGGTTTCGATGGTATACAGTTTCATGATTGTTTGAATTAGCCTTACACAGCAACATTGCCATGTTGACAAATATAAACCCAACACTTTATCCGGCAGGCAGCAACATTTATTTTTACCCTAAATTATTTGCGATGAATATTCACCTTATTGCCATCGGCGGCAGTGCTATGCACAACCTGGCGATTGCCATGCACCAAAAAGGATATATTGTAACTGGCTCGGATGATGAAATTGTTGAACCTTCCAGAACACGATTGCAAGGCCTTGGGCTGCTTCCTGCGCAGGATGGATGGTTTCCGGAAAAAATTCATCCGGCATTAGATGCGGTTATTTTAGGGATGCATGCCCGTGCCGACAACCCGGAGCTTGCAAGGGCTAAGGAACTGGGTATTCCGGTGTATTCTTATCCGGGTTATATTTTTGAACAAAGTCGTAATAAAACCCGGATTGTAATAGGCGGGAGCCACGGTAAAACATCTATCACCGCCATGATACTTCATGTGATGCACCAATGCGGCAAAGACTGTGATTACCTTGTGGGGGCGCAGTTAAAAGGTTTTAACACCATGGTTCGGCTTACGGATGCGCCTGTGATTCTGCTTGAGGGAGATGAATACCTAAGTTCAGCGCTTGAACCAATCCCGAAATTTCATCTGTATCATCCTCATATTGCTCTTCTGAGTGGTGTTGCCTGGGATCACATCAATGTATTTCCAACTTTTGATAACTACCTTGAACAATTCCGTATCTTTATTGACAAGATAGCATCCGGGGGTAGTCTGATCTATTACGAAGGCGATGAACACTTAGTGAATCTGGCTAAAAATGCACCATCCGGCATAGAACTTTTGCCATACAAAGAACATCCGGCAAAGATTGAAAATGGGCGCACCTTTCTCATAAAGCCAGATGGCACTACGGCTCAGATTCGTGTTTTCGGCAAACATAACCTTCAGAATATCAATGGTGCACTGCATGTGTGTGTTGCTTCAGGAATATCGGAAGCTGAATTTTACGAGCATATTCAAAGCTTTACCGGTGCTGCGCGCCGACTTGAGGTAATATTCGAAAAAGATGATTTTACCCTTTTCAAAGACTTTGCCCATTCGCCTTCAAAGTTAAAAGCAACGACAGAAGCTGTACGCGAACAATTTCCGGGCAGGAAGCTCATTGCCTGCATGGAATTGCACACTTTTAGCAGTTTAAATGAGCAGTTTCTTGAGGAGTACCAAGGTGCAATGAACATGGCTGATGAGGCCTTCGTTTATTTCAACCCTCATACTGTGGAACATAAGAAGCTGAAACCTATCAGTAAAGAACAGGTGTCTGCTGCTTTTGGCCGAAGTGACTTACGTGTATTCAACCATTCAGGCCTTATGCTTGATGCGTTGAAGCAGCAATCGTGGAATAATGCCAATTTACTGATGATGAGCTCAGGTAATTTCGATGGCATTCAAATTGAGGACTTGCCCCAATTACTCCATCTCACCCAATAGGCTACAAGGTTGTTGACCCCGGCAAAGCCACAACTGTTTCAATATAAGCAACTTACACAGTTGGTTCTTTGTGTAGCGTTTCTGCTTTATGGCCTGTGGTCGGTGCCACTTGCCTGGTTTGAGCACGACTGGAATATGATTCCTGGCGATTGGGGAGACGTTCGTTTTAACAATTACCTTCTGGAGCACGGATACCGGTGTCTGCGTGGCTTAGAAGATAGTTTTTGGGATGCTCCGTTCATGTATCCTTTTGCGAACGTGATTGCATTTTCAGACAATTTATTAGGCACCATGCCATTCTATGCGGCATTTCGTTTTGCAGGCTTAGACCGGGAAACAAGTTTGCAATGCTGGATTCTGGTGCTATTTATACTGAATTACCTCAGTGCCTATTGGGTTTTACAGCGTTGGTTTGGCAATTTGGCACTTTCTATCGCAGGGGCATGGGTGTTTGCATTTGGAATCATTCTGACCGGGCATGTAAACCACCTCCAGGTGTTTCCCAGATTTATGGTTCCTTTGGTAATGTATGGTACCTGGCAGTTTTTTAAAAACGGGAAGGTTCAGATGTTTGCCTTGTTGTCAATTGGCCTGCTATACCAGTTCTATTGTGCTGTTTATCTGGGGTTTATATTGTTTTTCTGTCAGCTTTGCCTGCTTTTTGCCTATAAAATTGTCTTTGGGCGGCCTGATGGTTTTCGCAAGCTTCGACCATTGTTCTTTTGGGGGGCATTGTCGGTTATCCTGATGTTACCATTGATGCTGCCATACATGGAAATATCAGCTATTACAGGTATGCGGACTTTTGAATCGCTGCAATCAACCATCCCCCGGCCGGTTTCCTATTTCTTTTCCCATCCGGCAGCAACAACCTGGAAAGGCATTTTGTCGGATCACAGTCAGTTTGCCTTTGACGATTGGTGGTTTCATTTTCAATTCACCGGGGCTTTGCCCTGGCTGGGGCTTTTGGCATGTGTTGTTTTTCTTTTCCGGTACAAAAAGGAGGTATTTGCGAAAGAAGCTACTGCCTTGTTGCTGGCACTGATATTTAGTCTGGCATTCACTACCCAATTTGGCAATTTCTCACTGTATCACTTGATTCATGCCATACCGGGTTTTTCATCCATGCGTTCAATTGATCGTTTTATGGTTGTGATTGTGTTTTCATTTGTATTGGTGATGGTAGCAGGGTTTGTGCAGGTTTTTTCGCAAATAAAGTACGGGAAGTACCTTGTTTTTCTGATACCGCTTGCTGTGGTAGTTGACAATAGAATAGAGCCCTGGGAACTGAAAAGGATTTACAAACAGGAGGCCCGGGATGAACGCAATGCCGTGAAGGAAGTGCTTGAGAACAATTATGATGGTCATTCAAAAGCCGTGGCTTATATGGTGACCAATGTTAATATGGATTTACCAAGTTATCACGATAAGCTTATACGTGATCATTTAAGTATCATGACAGCAGCTCAGGATTTGGGTATCAAGGTGGTGAATGCTTATTCCGGCCATTACCCACCGGGATATATGGATTTTTTTGATTACCGCGATGAAGCAACACTTCACGCCTGGTTACAGGCTAATCAAATAAATGACGCGGACGTCCAGCGAATTTATGCGCCCGTAGGCACAATCAATCAGTAAGTTACCTGAGAGGGCGGCAGGCTGTTGCTATCAAGTTATACCTTGCGGGAGAGCGGATATTTCTTTAGCATCAGTCGGCCAATAACCAAAGCATAAACAAAGCCAATTAAAGCCAAACCAATGAAGGTAAATAAGATCCAGGCTGTTGTAAAAGGGAAAGTTTGTGTTGACTGTATCCAGGCTTCGATATCTGCCGGATTCGAGCCGTTTGTTTTTAAATCTTCGATACGGTTGGCAACAAACCTTGCTTTAAAATCAACATCAAGGTAGTTGAGATACACATACAGAAACAGGGTATAAATGAGGGATGCCAACAAGGCAATCGAAATGGCAGGTTTAAACGCATCTAAAAAGCCCATTCCATTAGGATGCGACAGTTTCCTGCGCTCCTCTACACCCCGGTACATTCCAATCAGCATAAAGCCCAATACCGGCAATAAGGGGTACTTGCCCAGCAAGCCCTCTGCCTGCCCGCTGAGGAGCAGGCCTGTTTTCCAAATCACAGAGAGCCCCAGAATGAGGAGGCTGTACTTTGTTTCCGGCTTCATCAGGAGTTCATCGAGATGAGAAACTCTTCATTGCTTCTGGTGCCCTGCATCTGTTTGCTAATGAATTCCATAGCTTCAACAGTATTCATGTCGCTCAGGTGGTTTCTAAGAATCCACATTCTTTGCATGGTTTCTTTGTCAACCAGCAAGTCGTCTCTTCTGGTACCTGACGACATGAGGTCAATCGCCGGGAACACCCGTTTGTTGGCCAACTTACGGTCGAGCTGTAATTCCATGTTACCGGTTCCTTTGAACTCTTCGAAGATTACTTCATCCATTTTCGAGCCGGTATCAATCAATGCTGTAGCAAGGATGGTCAGAGAGCCGCCTTTTTCAATTTTCCGTGCTGCTCCGAAGAAGCGTTTGGGTTTGTGAAGGGCATTTGCATCTACCCCGCCGGAGAGTACTTTTCCGGAGGCAGGTTGCACCGTATTGTATGCTCTGGCAAGGCGGGTAATTGAATCTAACAGGATGACTACATCATGGCCGCACTCTACCAGTCGTTTTGATTTTTCTAATACGATATTGGCAATTTTCACGTGGCGGTCGGCAGGTTCATCAAAAGTAGATGCAATCACCTCGGCTCTAACGCTTCGTGCCATATCGGTTACCTCTTCCGGCCGCTCATCAACCAATAAAATAATCAGGTACACTTCCGGATGGTTGTCTGCGATGGCGTTTGCCACCTCTTTGAGTAAAACGGTTTTTCCGGTTTTTGGCTGCGCTACAATCAGGCCCCGCTGGCCTTTACCGATGGGGGCGAACAAATCAAGGACGCGGGTAGAAAGTGTTCCGTGTCGGTGGTTGGCGAGTTTTAATTTCTCATCAGGGAACATTGGTGTGAGGAAATCAAAAGGCACCCGATCACGTACAAACGATGGGTCGCGTCCGTTAATTTTCTCAATTTTCACCAGCGGGAAGTATTTCTCACCCTCTTTGGGTGGTCTTACAAATCCGTTGACGGTATCGCCTGTTTTCAGTCCGTGGAGTTTGATTTGCCCGGCAGCCACATACACATCATCTGGTGAGGCAAGGTAATTATAGTCGGATGAGCGCATAAACCCATAGCCTTCGGGCATGATTTCCATGACACCTTCAGCCTGCACCAACAGGTCAGGAACTGGTATTTCGGGCTGGTTCGGCTGGTTTTGTTGATTCTGTTGGCTTTGTTGTGGATTTCTTGGCAGGTTCTGGCGATTACCCGGAGGAATATTTTGCCAGTTGTTACGTTGCTCGTGTTGTCTTTGTTGTTGCTGTTGAACCTGTGGAGCAGGGGCCGGGTTGGGGCCGGGTGCACTTACTGCACCTTCTACTGCCTGGGGTGGCTGGTAGTCGGCCAGGTTATCGCCTCGTTTGTCAAAGGTCACCCTGTTAGTTCTCTCTTCGCCCGAACGGTGTTTTGGATGTGGTTTCCTGAAGGGAGCTGGCGGCTCTTTTAGTTCTCTTGCCGGTTCTTTGCTTAGGGGTGCAGTCTGAGCAGGTTTCTCTGTCTTTTCCGGCATGGGTCGTCTGGGCTTGCGCTCCACACGGGGCTGGGCTTTTTCAGGACTTGTCTGCACCAAAGGCTTGACCTCAGCTTCTAAAGCGGGGGCGGGTGGTGCTGGTTCTTCGCCTGTTACTTTTACCGGCGTTGGTGCTGGTGTACTGCTTCGCTTTAATTTTGAAGCCATTTCCGGTTTTACGGCCTGTTCATCGAGGATTTTGTAAACCAGTTCGCTTTTTTTCAGTGATTCCGATTTAGGAATCTCAAGTTGCTTGGCAATGTCGCGTAATTCACCAACGAGCTTTGCATTCAACTCTGTAATATCATACATCATTTAAGGTGTTTCAATAAATTTTATCTACTGGGAATAGTCCTGATTTGAGGAGCAGTAAGGTACCCGGGGAAATCCGACTAAAGGAAAGTAATTCTTTGGAAGTAAAGAGAACTGCTGCAATAATACAACAAAAACGACGATGTCAATAGGCTTTAACATTTTTTTAACCGATATCGGTTCTGGTTGCCTATTTTTGCCTCCCTTTCTTATACTATGGTTCAACGAATTCAAAGTATCTGGCTTTTGCTTTCCGCGCTATGTGCGGGTTTAGTGTTTTTGGTGCCTATGGGGCAAAGTCCTGATGGATTAAGCCTTTATGTATATGGATGGCTCAGCAAGGGTACCACAACAAACCAAACAGATGCGTTATGGTTGCTTTCTCTTGCCTGTACCTTACTCCCACTGCCGATAATCTTTCAGTTTAGAAAGAGGGCACGTCAAAAAAGGATGGTACTTGTTCTGGGCGTGCTGAATATTGTACTTGCCGCACTTTTGTATTTTGAGGTATCGCTTGTAGCTCAGGCGACCATTTCAATGGGCATATTGCTGATACCTTCCTCGGTTATTTTTTTGGTACTGGCATATTTAGCAATAAGTAAAGACGAGAAACTAATTCGTTCAGCCGACCGGCTCCGGTAAAACCTTTTATGCAGAAAACCTTCATCCAAAACCTGATACTGCTGCTGACGCTTAATCTACTGATAAAGCCGTTTTGGGTATTTGGTATTGAAGCCGAGGTTCAGCGCCAGGTAGGAACTGAGAGTTATGGCTTGTATTTCGCGCTATTTAACTTTTCATTCTTATTGAATATTCTGCTTGATTTTGGTATTACCAATTTCAACAACAAAAACATTGCGCAAAACAACCACCTGATTACCAAGCACTTTTCGAGCATTTTGTTTTTAAAGTTGTTACTGGGTTGCATTTTCATGCTGGTTACCATGATAATTGGGTTTACTGTTGGGTACAATAAGAAAGAACTGGGTTTACTGGCCATGATGGGCTTCAACCAATTTCTTTCATTCATGATTATGTACCTGCGATCAAATCTGGCCGGATTGCACCTATTTAAGACCGACAGTATCATATCTGTATTAGACCGGAGCCTGATGATTATTTTATGCGGAGCCGTCTTGTGGGGTCACGTATTGGATGAACCAATGACTATCGAATTGTTTGTATATACCCAAACACTTTCATACTTAATTGCTACCGGCATTACCCTGGCTATTGTTATCAGAAAGGCACACTTTAAACGGCTCAAATGGAATTATCCTTTTTTTCTGCTAATTCTTAAGAAGAGTTTCCCGTATGCGATTCTGGTGCTGTTGATGACATTTTATAACCGGATAGATGCGGTGATGCTTGAGCGTATGTTACCTGACGGCAAGTTAGAGAGCGGATTATATGCGGCAGCGTATCGCGTTCTTGACTCGGCAAATATGTTCTCGTTCCTGTTTGCCGGATTATTACTTCCGATGTTTTCAAGGATGCTTCGCTTTAAAGAACCTGTGGAACACCTTGTGAAGCTGGCATTTACCATATTAATTACGCCTGCCGTGATTGCTGTATGTGCAGCATTATTTTTCAGTCAGGAAATTATGGGGCTACTGTACAATGCCCATGTTGATGAATCTGCTGCGGTTTTTCGCATCATCATGGGTTGCTTTATTGCCTCTTCGCTTACCTATATTTTTGGTACCCTGTTGACCGCCAATGGCAACCTTAGGCAACTCAATGTTCTGGCAGCTTCAGGCATGGCAATTAACCTGCTTCTTAATCTCATTCTTATTCCAAGATTCCATGCCACCGGAGCAGCTTTTTCAAGTCTTATCACCCAAAGCACCTCTGCTATACTTCAAATGCTATTGGCACAAAAACTTTTTGGGTTCAGGATTAACAAACGCTTAATCGCACAAGTAACTGTTTTCATTCCTGCATGTTTGCTTATCGCATGGCTCTGCAGTAATCTATTCGACAATTGGGTATCAGGCTTTTTTCTGCTTGTTTTCCTGGGTACCGGGCTGGCATTTTCTATTGGCCTGTTGCATATTAAGTCAATCTATCGCATTTTAAAATACGGATAAACCATTCGCATCTATGGAAACTCCCAATGAAAAAAGTCTCTTTGATTCAACACAATTGCTGTTGTTTATATGGACAAAACGTAAGATAATACTCATTGCCACCGCCATTTCAATGGTAGGTTCAATTGTGTTTTCTTCACCCTTTTTCATAAAACCCAAGTTTCGTTCTTCGGTTATTTTATTTCCAACAACCAACAGCTCAATTTCTCGCTCTCTTTTAAGTGAAGCTACATTTGAGAATGAGAACATCATGCAGTTTGGAGCAGAAGAGCAGGTTGAACAAATGATGCAGATTCTGCATTCTGACGAAGTAAGAGACCGGGTTATAAAGAAATACAACCTGATGGATCACTACCGTATCAATCCAAATAGTACGTACCCACGTACAGAATTGAACCGGAAGATTGATGAAAACATTTCATTCAGTCGTACAGAGTATTTATCAGTTCGTATTGATGTTATGGACGAAGACCCTCAGATGGCTGCAAACATTGCCAATACCATTGGTGATCTACTTGACTCTGTAAAGACACGCATGCAGCAAGATCGGGCAAAAAAGGCACTTGCCATTGTTGAGAAAGAGTATTTTGATTTTCTGCACTACATGAATGCACGTGAGGATACCCTCAATAAACTTAGGATGTTAGGGGTATTAAACTATGATGCACAGGTTGAACGTTTGAGCGAAGCCTATGGTAAAGCGGTAATGGCAGGCAATGCATCAGCCACAAAAATCATTGAGGATAAGATGAATATCCTGGTGCAATATGGTGGTATTTATACCGCAATTATTCAAGACATGGAACATGACCGGTTAGCCTTAAGCCGTTTGAAAACGAAATACGAAGAAGCAAAAGTGGATGCCAGTCAGGAGCTGCCAAATAAGTTTGTTGTGAACGTTGCAACACCTGCTGAAAAGAAGGCCTATCCTGTGCGATGGCTTATCGTGGTGGTATCTACGCTTGGAGCCTTCCTGCTCTCAATTATTGCTGTTATCCTGCTCGAAAACTTAAATAGAATAAGGTTTGCCAGGTATTCTGAATCAACGCACCAGTAAATGGTTTGAGCGCTGGTTCTTATTGATAACCGGCCTCTTTATTGTTGCCAACAGTCTGCTGATTTGGCAGGGGATTTTTTATTTCTCTGCGCTGCCGCTTGTTGTTCTCATCTTGTTGGCCGCTCTGTTTGCACTCGACAAACTGGTATATTTTATTGTATTTTTTGTACCCTTCTCCCTCACGCTCGAATTCAGTGAATACGCGGCTTTGTCGGTACCCAGCGAGCCGCTTTTATTTGGGGTATTGCTCATTTTTATTTTCCGGATAGTTTACGCAGGAGGGTTTGACCGACAGGTGACCCGGCACCCCATTACAGTTCTTATTTTACTCTACCTCGCGTGGATGGTGATAACCTCCCTGACCAGTACGATGCCAATGGTATCATTGAAATATACCTTAGCCCGTATCTGGTTTATGGTGAGCTTCTACTTTATCGCAACGCAGGTATTCAGGTCGGCAAAAAATATTCGCTTTTGGATTTGGCTGTTTACTGTTCCGCTTTCTATCGTAATCATTTACTCTATCGTCCAGTTTTTTAATTACAACATTGACAAAAATGCGCTGTACTGGGTAATGCAGCCGTTTTTCAAAGACCATACCATTTATGGTGCAGTAATTGCCATGATGCTTCCGGTGATGATAGTTTTCAGTTTTGACAAATCGTATCTTCCCAAATACAGATTAATTTCAGGGGCTTTTTTCATAATCATTTTTGCCGGAATTGTTGTTTCTTATACACGGGCTGCATGGTTAAGTATTGTTGCCGCTTGGGGTGTTTACCTGCTGTTTCGTTATAGAATAAGCTGGAAATTGATTTTAGCTGCATTTGTACTGGGCATGGTGCTGCTTTTTCAATATCAGCATGAAATAATGTTGCGCATTGGCCAAAACCGTCAAAGTTCTTCAAAAGACCTTGCTGAGCATTTGCAATCTGTTTCAAATATTCGAAACGATGCATCCAACCTTGAACGCATTAACCGCTGGAGCTCGGCCATTAGGATGTTTAAAGATAAGCCTGTTCTCGGATTTGGTCCGGGAACATATCGCTTTCAATATGCCCCCTATCAGCGCTCTTATGAGCAAACCTATGTAAGTACAAATTCGGGTTCGCTCGGAAATGCACACAGCGAATATCTGGGGCCCCTTTCTGAGATGGGATTTCCGGGACTGTTGCTCTTTCTGTTGATTATTGCTTATACTATCTACTGTGCCTCAAGGGTGTACAATGCAAACCGTGGGAAACCTAATGGCTATTTGGTTATTGGCATATTAATGGGTCTTATGACTTATTTCTTTCATGGAATCCTGAATAATTTCCTTGATCAGGACAAGGCTGCATTGCCTTTCTGGTCAATGATAGCCATGATTGTTGCACTCGACGTTTACCATCGCCACCCTGCGCAAGAAAAGCAGGTTTGAATTTTCTAACAGACAAAATAGCGGCCCTTATGTGATAGGGCATGTTTGTAAAAGCTTGTACGAAAGGGACATTCACTCCTCCGGATACAAGTAAGTAGTAAATTCTTACACGAAATTTACTTCTGTTTTGAGTCGTTTTTCGGTGATTCTGCCAGCGGCATCGCCACCTGCGGTATCACGTCTGTGTTAAATCTTACATCTGTAACCTGTAGCTGCTTTAAGGCAAAGCCAAAGGCAACCGATGATTGAAATTTGTCGTTGAGCAAATAAAAAATACATGACTCAGACCTCTACACACAAATTTACCGGGCTTTTTCCACTACTTATTGGTACTTTAATGTTGCTTGCTATTGTGCAGCAAAGCTCAGCACAGACAACACATACCTTTAAGGTAGAAAGCCCGAGCCAGGCACAACCGTTGGTAAAAGACTCGGTAGATAATTTCTTGTCATTTGCCCCAGTGTTCGCAGATGGCAAAACATTCCTGCGTTGGCTGGTAGAAAACGACCAAAAAGATGGTGTGTTTATTATTGAACGTTCAACTGACGGAAGCACCTTCGAAGCCCTTGGTTTCAAAGACAGAGTAGGTACCGACAAAAAGGTTAACCTGTTTTATTCGTATGTCGACAGTGAACCTCCTGCGGGTTATGCTCACTATAGGATTATGCAGGTTGGTACAGACCGTAGTTTTAATTATTCATCTATTGAGCGTGTAAAGACTGGTCCTGCGTCAAATTCGGGTGGGAACGCTATCAATAGCGAAGAAAATAAGGAAGCAAAATAATCCCTTTCAAACATGAAAAAACGTCAGGAAATAAGGCGAAAGATTCAGCTCAACCAAAGGGTACTATTAAAACGCCTTCCGGTTTATATACTGCTGGGGCTGACTGGAGTTGCGCTATGGTTCACCTACCTATTTACAATCAATGGTGTTAAAAGCTATGGCGCTATAACAGCCGATACCACACAGTCGAACCTGCTTAACGTAACAATTAACCGGGATTTTCCTGTTCAGTCATTGCAAAATGATCTGGTTCCATTTTTGATATGCTATACCCATGAAGAGCTTCGGCACACCGATCAGGGTGGCAAAGTAATCAGCCGTGATGGTGCTGATATTCATTTTTTTGGTTTTGATAAGTCTCCGCTGGTTTATGAAATCGAACGCTATGAGCCTTTCACAGGCAGGGTTTGGGCTTGGGTTCACCTGAATCATGAGCTGGCAAAACAAGGCAAAATATTTATTGGCTATGGAGAAGCTTCTGATGAAATGCTTACCGGTTTTGGGTACCCCTACTTCTCGGTTTGGCACCTCAATGGAGGTTTTCAGTCTTCTGCTGCCTATCCACTTGCAGGAGAATACCGGATGATAAAAGATGGTGAGGGGAAGATTTGTGGAGCAAAAGAATTCAACGCTTCAAGCCAGGCATCCATTTCTTTTGACCGGCCTGTTTCGTTTCCAACGCATGGAAATATACAGGTGTCGGCTTGGTTTAAACCAAACACTACCGGAGATGTACAATATCTTTTTACCGACAAGAACAATAAAGGAGGTATAAGTCTTTTTATTGACCGGAATAATCGTCCTGCTTTTGAACTTTATAAAGGAAGTAAAAAACAAAGTGTCAAGGGTTCAACACCAATCTCTGCTGGTGTATGGTATAAGTTTACAGCCGGTATTGACACCATAAAACAACAACTTTATATCTATGTCAACAATCAATTGGTAGGTGTAAGCCAAACCAACTGGTCGTACCAAAATGGCGGGAGGTTGGTAATTGGTGCTGTATCTGAGCGCTGCCACAGCTTCCTCGACGGAACACTTGATGAATTGCGTGTGTCTTCTTTGGGTAATGATTCTTTGCTAATTGGTTCCCAATTCCTATGTGAAAACAATCCACAATATCTGCTTGGTTCATCTGCACTTGTTTCTGAAAAGAAAGAAGGTGCAAAAATTTCAGATCTTGAAGCTGAGGCAAAAAACGAGTACGTGGCAGTACGTTGGTTTAGTGAGAACGAACACCTCGCCGAATATTATATGCTTGAAAGAGCTTCCGGCAAAGACTCATTCAGAACCATTCAAACCTGTGAGGTAAGAAGTAACAGTGGCACTGGTGGTCAAAATTATGTTCTTCTTGATAAAGAACCCCTCCAGGGCGAATCTGTTTACCGCATCAGTACTTTTGGTCGGGCAGGAAAACAAACTCCTGAGCTAACCGCAAAAGTATTTTTCAGCAATTCAGGAAACCCGATTTCAATCCGGCAAGTATCACCTAACCCGTTTAAAAGCAGGTTTGATGTGAGTTTCAGCACACAAACCAAAGAAGCGGTACAAATAAGTCTGACGAGTATGAGTGGTGAAACCGTACATAAATCTGCATTTACGCCAGAAGAAACAGGGGATCAACTTTTCCACTTCAATGGTTCAGATAAGCTGTCTCCGGGCGTTTATTTTCTCAATCTCAGGCAGTCTGACTACCAGCGCACACTTAAGTTGGTTAAAAGAGGATAATATCATCCTTTTATATTCAATAAAAACATGTTGAATGCATTAATCCTGACAGGGCTAATGCATTTTTTAATTGTACAAAATTGAAATTTAGTTTAAGTGCAAATTCTTTCACACATAATTTCTGGGTGTTTTCACAAAACTCTTGTAAATAAAGGGTTTCAGCGTATGAAAACAAGGATTAGCCAAAAATCTTACATCTGCAAGAAAGTAAACAGCAAGGCAAGAAACAGGTATAACTGTAGCCTGGAGTTTACGTAACAGAAGCCATCAACCTTTTGAACATGAAACGGATTTATTTTAGTTTAGTACTGGCCGCCGGAATGGTTGCCTTCGCATCTTCAGATTTGAATGCGCAACAGGTATCAGCCACGAGCACCTCGATGCTTGGCAAGGGTAACCTTGTGCCGGATTCTGTAGATAATTTCATCTCCTTCTCACCGGTGTATATGGAGGGTAAAACCTATGTACGCTGGCTGGTAAAAAACGATCGTAAAGACGGTGTTTTCATTGTTGAGCGTTCTGGTGATGGTGCAGAATTTGAAGCCATGGGTTTTCGTGATCGCGTAGGCACTCAGCTTTCAGTAAATCTCTTCTATTCTTATGTAGATGAAGAACCACTGGCAGGCTATAATCATTACCGGATTTTACAGGTAGGAGCCGACAACACTTACCGCTACAGCCCTGTAGTTAAGGTAAAAACAAACATTCCTGAACGTCAGGCTGGCTCTGTTGCTATTGACCAACCTGAATCAAAATAATCAGAAGGCACCTCCCTTTCTTAACAACATTTCATTTATGAAGAAGAACTCTACACGCCTCGCACCCAAAACCAAAGTAAAGGTCAGCCTCCGGAACCGCTTACGGTATGTGACAATTGCCGGTGCTTTTGCCTTTGGTATTTTTTCAGTCACTATGGTGTACAACTCTTTGATTAACACTGAGGAGAGCCGCGCCAACAACCGTTTCAACGGTATGGAAACTTTGGCTGAATTCAAATTCAGAAAGCAATTGGTGCTCAACCAGGAATTGATCCCTGAAAACACTTTATTACAAGATTTCCCCGTGATGGTTGCTTTGGCCGATCCGGATTTGAAATCTGCATCCAATGGCGGGAAAGTTCTCAGTGAAAAGGGTTTCGACATCCGTTTCACCAAAGCCGATGGTGTTAGTTTACTTGAATACGAGATTGAAAAATACAATCCGGCAACAGGCGAATTAGTTGCCTGGGTGAACATGGACACCCTCAGCAGAGGTATTTCACGCCATGTTTATATGTATTTCAGCAATAAGTTTTCTGCTGATGAAAGCAGCCAGAATACTTGGAATAAGACTTACAAAGGTGTGTGGCATTTGAGAGGAATTCTCAGCTCAAAAACACCTTTCTCGACCCAGGTTGCCCAGAAAGCTGTAACACCAGTAACGCAGGATAAAGATGTATATGTTGCAGCTGAAAAGAATTCAAGCCGCTACCCTTGTCTGAATACCCCTGAGGATGTTGATATTACTGGCGACTTGAGCGTGTCTGCCTGGGTGTATATCACAGGAAGCAAAGAAATGACAATTCTTTCGAACCAGAACGGTTTTAACGGTGGCTATCGTCTTTCACTCAACAAGAATCAAAAACTCGAATTGTCGGTGAGTAACGAAAATGCTGAATCCGCTGCTATCAAAGGTAGCTCTGATGGCACCACACTCGAGAAAAACAAATGGTATCATGTTGCAGCGGTGTATTCTGACCGTGGTGATTCTATGTGTACTTATGTAAATGGCAAGCGTGATCGCTTTCTTACAACATACGTAAGCATGGCGGGAAGCAGCAGCCCCCTTCAAATAGGCAGAGAACCCTCTAAGAAAATTTTCTACTTCGGTGGACAAATAGAGGAGGTACATGTCCGCAATGTGGTGATGAACAATCACTGGATTCAAACAGAATACGTCAATCAAAATAATCCGATGGAATTCATTAAACCGGGCATGACTGAAAATATCACCCAGCAAATTTCAATGAGCCTTTTGACGCTTGATGCAGAAACACAAGGACAAACAGTTGAGTTGAAATGGCTTACTGTAAACGAGAACAACAATGAACTTTTCACCATTGAACGTTCTACCGACGGGCTTACCTATGAAGTAATCGGCACCAAACCAGGAGCAGGGAACAGCATAGAAGTGTTAAGTTATCGTTTCAGAGACGAGAAACCGGTGGTAGGGAAAAACTTCTACCGTGTTAAATTAACCGACACGCAGGGAAACAACGAATTTTCAATGATTACTCCGGCCAGCGTGGAAGCGATGGGCGAGGATAAAATTCAAATTGCCTCAGCGCAACCCAATCCATTCAATAAAGATTTCATGGTTGAATACCGGGTTCCAAAAACCGGAATGGCCAAAGTAAAACTTACAAGTGTTAAGGGAGATGTATTGCATGAGCAGGAAGTTGCCTGCGAAAAATCAAAAGCTCAACACTTCCAGTACAAGGATGATGCCGGTATCCGTGCCGGTGTTTATTTCCTCACAATAGCACAGGAAACCGAATCCAAGACTATCAAACTAATCAAGAAGCTGTAACCTAACCGTTACTTTTTAACCCCGCGAGGACTTGTTCTGAGCGGGGTTTTTTAACGCAACGTTTACGCTTAAATCAAAAATGAATTTTTCTCCCGTTTAACCTAACCCTATCCGTATGAATTTCTGTCATAAATATTCACAGCGAAAAAAATTACTCATCCTTTCTGCACTGATAGGTTTGATATTAAGCGGTACGGGCGATGCCGCTGCTCAGCAACAATACGGTGCAGGCCTTGTAGGTTCAGCCCGCTTGTATCAGGAAGAAAGCAACAATATTGTTTCGTTTTCGCCCGTTTATGCCGAAGGGAAATCTTATATCCGATGGCTTGTACAAAATGATGAAAAAGACGGCATCTTCATTGTGGAGCGTTCTTCTGACGGCATTCTTTTCGAAGCGCTCGGCTTTAAAGACCGGATTGGTTCATCACTTTGTGTAAACCTTTTTTATTCGCTAACCGATGAAACCCCTTTTCCGGGCACCACATGGTATCGTATCATGGCTGTTAGTACCGACCAAACCTATTCATACAGTTCAGTGGTACGTGTGAAAACCCAGGCGGCGAAAGAACCCGGAAACGGAAATACCGTATTAGGAGAATAAGATTTCTCGTAAAACAAGAATAACCAGATAATCTATCATGAAACCCAGGCTACACCTCAAACCAAAAAACAAGGTACGTGTAAGTGCTTCGGTTCGTCTGGTAGTTGCAGGAGCAGTGTTTGCAACACTCGTTGCTGTAGGCTTTCTGGTTTATTACAATTTCGGAACAAGTACCGATACGTGGGCATTTAACGAATCACGTTTTTCGGGTTATGCCTGGCGAAAAAAAATAAGTTTCGACAAAACGATATTACAGGGTAATGAGACTTTGTACAATTTCCCATTATTAATTGAAGTGAAAGACCCTGATTTAAAACATATTAGCCGGGGCGGGAAAATGGTTCACCTTAAAGGTGGTGATATCCGGTTCAGTAAAGCAGATGGTGAAACTGTTTTGATTTCACAAATTGAACACTATAATCCTGAATCCGGGAGGCTATTGGCCTGGGTACTTCTGGATACGCTGTCGGCAAAAAGTGCATCTTCGATATACCTCTATTTCAGCCGTGCCGATATACCACCCTCTAATAATTCGCTCTTCTGGGAAGGTTCGTATCAGGCCATCTGGCATTTTAGCAATAGTCTCCAGGCCGACAATTCACGCCGAATTCGTGCTACCATGATGGGCACATCTGAAGCAAATGGTGTTGTTGGAAATGGGAGAAATTTTAGTGCTGCTAATAGCGACTGTGCTCAATTTCCCTGGTTACAGGAACTTGATTTAAAGGCCGATATCAGTGTATCAGCATGGGTTCAGTTGCATTCAATTAACCGTCATCAGGTAATTCTATCAAATCAGGGCGACCAACCAGGTGGATACCGTTTGTATATTGACAAGAACAACAAAGTGGCATTTGATTTTATCAATTTGGCAGGAATGCACCTAGGCACTGAAAGCAGCCCGGGTGGTCAGGAACTAGAAAACGGGCAATGGTACCATATCGCTGCTGTTTATTCTTTGGATGATAAAACCATTCGCACTTACCTCAACGGTCAATTAGACAAAGTAGCCGTGGTGAATGACTCCCCGGCGCCAACACCCGCTGCTTTGCAAATGGGGCGCGATCAGTTTGTTGCTGATACATATCTTGATGGTACTATTGACGAGGTACGCTTAAGTAAAATGGTTAAATCATCAACCTGGCTTTTAACTGAATATTACACGATGAAAATGGCCGGAAGCCTTTTCCGGATGGGGCCTTCAGAAGCGTTGCAGATGCATGCATCTGCTGTGAAATCAAACAAAGAAGCCATGAATCTGCTTAGCCGAACCGAAGCAGAGCAGCAGGAAGCCGTCAACCAGTTACAGGCAAAGAAAAACTCCGGAACCGCACCAACACTCATCCCAATGAGCGAAAACAACGACGTAATAAAAGCCCGTCTTGAAAATATCCGCAGGGTGTCTAAAGACAATGCGAAGGCTGAATAAGATAACGCAGCCGCTTTATTTTGCCATTTGTGCGCTATTAAAAGATTTATTAAGGCCTCATTGTATTAAGCAAATATGGCCTGCAAAAACCAGCTCTCTTAATTAGCGGCTAAAAGCAAAGCCGCTTTTTACTATTTTTGGGCATAATGTTCGCTAAGCAGGATGTTGTTAGCACCAGCAATCTGAACAGCTGTCATCAATCAATACTTGAGAATAAAAAGATATTGCAAATTTCATTATTACATTCAAAAAAACGCATGAAAGCGCTACAAACAATAACAATGGCATTATTTATCACGGTATTACTATCTTCATGTAAAAAAGAAGATGATGTTGTCCCTAATCATGATAATCCAAATAATATAACACTACTCAATACGAGTCAATGGACAGTCGTTGCGAGCCATATTCAAAAGAAACAACAGGGCAATCTGGGCGGGCGTTTCGGTACTTCTGCGTTCAGTTTACAAAAGCAGGATGAGTTGCGTTGGTATCTATACTTTAGTCACATGACAGGCATTCAGGACCCGATAGAGATTGTTGTAAACAACCAAAATGCTGTAACTGTAACTAAGCCACCAGGAAATATGGCTTCAGATTTCAGAGACATAAAAACCATTTATGGAGCCGACACGTGGGAAACCCGCATATCTTCTACATCTTCCAATAATTCCATCAATATCAATTCGTATAAAAATGGGCAATATACAGACATTGGTTATTCAAACTTTACTATGCATAAATTACAAGCATCCGAAGATGGACTTTTGACTTCTAAAGAGTTCTATGGTGGCAACAATAGCGTTTCCCATTATCATTATGGTAGCGGGCAGTGGAAAGATAATGTGTTTTGGGCTACCCAATTTGTATCAACCCGTTACAATGGTAAAACCTATGTTGCCACTTTACTAAATGACGGAACAACGGGTACTCAAGGAACCTTTACAGTATTTGAAGAATCTAACACTCCTGGCCCCTCCAATGTTTATGAGATGACCAATAAGAATGAAGTGATAATTCCAAATGCAGGATATATTATGCACTCAACTCGCCATAATGAAAATCTTTTTGTTGCTATTAATGCTCAGTGGCAAAATAAATATGTGGTGTATAAAATCAATCTAAATAACTATTATGTACAAAAAGTAATGGAAGAAACGAAAGTAGAAAATTATGAGAATCCCGAATTTATTATAAAAAACCTTGCTTCATTAGCGGAGATAGACCCACAAGGAAATTTATATATGGTAGCCAATCGCGTGGAAAATATGGATTCACATTACAGCATCAGGAAATACAAAACTACCGGTGGCAGCGAAGTAATACTAAAAGAAGAAGGCCTTAAAAAGCTCACACGAATTGATGCTGTTTATTTTTTCAATAATAAATTACATGCTGCAATTATTTACAGAGAAGAATTGGCCGGTAATAACGGAATGAACAATTACCACATGCAAATAATTTGTCAAAAATAATTTTGAAGCAAAATTTAACTCACTCTTTAGTAGCATCAATCAATGAAGAATTTATTAGGATACATACTACAGCTTTTGCTTTTATTAAATGTAACCGTTAGCAAAGCTCAAAGTACCAATTGGTATTATGACCAACAAACCCGCTATGGCACTTTTCGCCATTACTCTAACGGTGGTGCCAAACTTATAACTACATCCAGGGGTGGGCGTGATTATGCAGGAGAAATGGCAGCATCCTATCAGGAACTGGTACAGATGAAGGAAGAGCGGGAAAGGCAACGGATGATTGAAATTGAGCGCATGAGAAGGGAAAGCTTGCAGCAAGGTAGCAGCGGTTCAACAAGTGCTGTTCAAAAAAACTATGGTCCCACGCCTGCAGACTTAGCCCGGCAAGAGCAGCAAGAAAAAGATCGTTTTTACAAGCAGTATGAAGAGCTTTTGCACAACGCAAATGGTCTGTCTAACCAGGCACTTATTCTTTCTGAAATGTACAAACTGCGACCTAATGATACTGTTGCGCTGCGACTGTTCGGCATATATGCAAAACTGGGGAGAGAAGAAGATATGGATAGGTTGAATAAATCATTTTCAGCCTCCTTTATAGCTGAAAATCATGATATTATTTGGTCAGGATGGGGACACAAAAGCTATATAGCCGGCACTTACAAATTAGTATTAATGTACTTGGCGAAAATAAATGAACCTGACCTGAATAGTTTTGCACAAACGCTTTGCAGCCACCTGAGGTTGCACAATTGGAATGAGCTACCAGTATTGCTTGAAAAATACAGCAGTCGCTTTCCGGAGCTTTTATCGGTTTCCCCGAAACTTACTTCTGCTTTTCGTTACTTGAGTGCCCGGCAAATTGGAACAACAGAAGCAAAAGCAACTGCCGCTGAACTGCATCAGTTTGCCGTGACCCGGCGTGAAAACCGTATAATGGATTTTGTCAATATTGTTGTTCTTGATGCCGCGGTAAGTCTTGATCCGGAAAACAGCATCTACCGTGAAGAACGATTTAATTCAAATTCTATTCTCCAACTCAAACCTGCGATGCAGGAGGATTACGATTTTTTCAGCAGATAGAAACCCCATCATGA
This sequence comes from Bacteroidia bacterium, assembly GCA_019695235.1. Classification (GTDB taxonomy): domain Bacteria; phylum Bacteroidota; class Bacteroidia; order M30B66; family M30B66; genus JAIBAI01. The sequence goes on from JAIBAI010000008.1 coordinate 25,529, forward strand.
AATATATTTTCTTTTGTTTGTGTGCAATAGGCACTTTGCTGCCACTTCACAGTACTGCGCAATATTATGTAGGATGGAATCGTGTTTTCCCTGACCGTGCAGGTAAAGTGATTGCTTTTAAGGCAGTTTATTCGGGCGCTTCCGACACGATTTACTTTGTAGATGTTGCTACCGGCACTATTACAGACAGGGTGGCCGACGGGAGTTTTGGCTTAGAGTTTAAAATGTTGAAGGCTAAAGTATTGAACCGTGAGAAGGAGATGAATAAAGCACTTGTTGCGTTTCATACTTTGTCTCATTTTGAAAGGGACAAGGGAAATATGGAAGAATACATTGTGCGTTGGAAAAATGATTCAACAATTGCCAGCGCATTTTTGCCTAAAGTAGAAGTGCACAGTTATGAACCAAGAGTCTTTTATAAACCAGACAAACCCCGAAAGGTGCTGCTGGGGGTACGGCTTAACGGCGTAGCAATGCTTTACGACATGCTGGATACAACCAAAAATGGAGCAGCTAAGCTGCTTTACAGTAAAGACATAAATAAGGCCGACTACGAGGACTGGGAACGTGGGTACTTCCAGCAGGCTGTTATTTCGCCCAGCGGGAACCACGTTTTCACAATGCCTGACGGCACAATGATAGACATTGTAAAAGGTAAGAAAATATGGGATTTCAACTATAAGAAAACAGGCTCATCTGATGTGGTTTTTAGCGAAGACGGCACGCGCATCGCCATTGAACATCAAGACAAATCAGTATCGGTTTTCAACGTAAAGAAAGGCAAGAGGCTGTATAAGATTCCTGCTCCACCAACGTTCCCGGGTGAGTTGGAAGTTGACCATTTGCTGCCACTCCCCGATATGCAGAGCTGCTTTGTTTTCTACATGGATTATAAGAATAGTGTAGCGAAAGTATTGTTGTTGAATTCTGATGGAAACTATAAAGAGATTAAGTTTTAACCTTGTTGGATCAATCGTTCGAATGCCGCTTTTTATTAATTGCATTCAATAAGTTACCATGCCAAAATTAAAACGCTGGCTTTATGCAATTGCGATCGCAATTTTTTCCACTTTACTGGTGGCTTATGCTTATGATATTGAAAAAGAAATACCCATCGAACCTTCGAGCACACAGGCAGGACGACAAGACATACTGATTACAGTAGCTGATGCATTAGGGCTTACAGGTAGTATTTTAGTGGCGTTGGTGGCTACTGGTATCGGACTGTATTATGCTATTCGCCAACACTTCACAAGATAATATTTTAATGAAATTGATTGGCACAATACTCATCTTCATCGGAATAATTTTCGGTGTGTTCGGCGCAAGGTCGTATTGGCACAATTATTTGTATAATCAGGCCAGTACTACAGTAAAAGCTACGGTGAAATCCGCTGAAATAAAACCCATGTCAGGAAAAGCGGTAGGCAGTATCCGGATTGTTCTTAGTTATAAGCGTGATGGCCTTACAGACAGTTTAGAATACAATTTTTCAGAGGCATATTCAAATAAAGAACCCCTGCCCAGCGAGGAAGAATTGAAATCCGCAACTTATTATGTGCGCTATGTACCAAAGGAAAAAACAAATAAAAACATACCCGATTGGGTTATGGTAAGCAAAAAAGGTGAATTTGAAGAATTTTACGGCATATCTACGTTTACACAAATGTTCACGTTTATTTTGCTGGGAATTATGGTAAGGATGTTCGCACGAAAAAATCAGGCGACGTTATGACAAAACTTTTCTTTTTAATAATTACGCTCCTTGTGACAAAAAACATTGTCTGTCAGTCTGACAACAAGCTTCTTATTGGTGAGTTGACAATAAGCCAAACGACAATCGAAAGGGCAAAAGTTGGTGACACTCTGGCATTTATATTCACTAAGAAAAAATTTGTTGGTAGTATTAAAATTCACTCCGACAGTTCAATTTACGCTTGGGCAACCTGTACTTTAGGGCAAAAAGGGTATTTTTGGTGTAAAATTGGAACGTGGGATAGAAAAAAATTTGTTATCTTAAATTTACATTGCAAGACTATCATTCTAAAAAACATAACAACAGACATTGGATTAGGGCAACAAAAGTTAATAATTCAAGACATCTGGTAAAGAAATTATAGCAGACGCTTTAAGCAATATAGCGGTGTACTGCGACCAGACACCTAACAGCGACTATATCTCAAACGGAAGGTGCTTAGATAATAAAAATTTGTGTCTTTAATATAGACATTATTGCACAAAAGCAAGCCATTGACATTCCGGGTAGAAGAACGATATTTGACTTTGCCTGCAATATCGAAAGCAAACTTTTTGGATTTGATGTAAAAACCAAAGATTTAGATTCAACAAGCTATTCAGATGGTGGTGTCTGTGCCGTTGGTAATCTTCTTAAATTTCTTGCAAATGATAAAGGAGTCTTTATGATTGTAGAGTTTGGGCACGACAAATCAACAACAAAGAATAGTAGCCGGGATATTGAATACATTCGAGTAGCGCCATTTCATTGCCTGCCAGAGAACACATATCGAATAGAGAATTTGGGAACCGGGCAAGTAAGGCTAAACTACACCGTAAATCAGGTTTGGGATGAGATTGACTGGAACAGGTCTTACAGTGACTTTTTTGATATTTTTTGCCAACTTTCAATAACCCATTACAAGAGAGTAAAAGCAGACGCAGAAAAGCGCATTAAATCAATAGAACAGTTCAAAGATGGCGGATATGAAAACTTTCGATTTATCAGATAAGGCCTTACAAATAGGTAATGTGTTCACCCCTCTTAAATGGGGTGAATTTGCTATTGCAAAATTTGACCTTTTTTCAAAATGGATCAACGGGGCTTCAATATTTGATCCGACAATGGGGGAAGGCAACTTACTTGAAGCCTTGATAACTTATGGGGTATCGCAAGGATTTACCATCAATGAACTACCGACCCATAGCCTTTTTGGCAATGAATTAAATACGGTTTATTTCAATAGAACCATAAATAAGTTTTCTGAGAAATATGGCTTGGATATGTCTCTAAACCTTACGAATGAAGATTTTCTTAGGCTTGCGTCAGCGAAATACGATATTGTTTTTGGCAATCCCCCTTGGCAAAACTTTGTTGATTTGCCCGAGAGCTATAAAGAACAAATAAAAAGCTATTTCTTCAAATTTGACTTAATTGGCAACAGTCAAAGCCTTTTATTAGGAGGGAGTAGAATTGATATAGCTGCCCTTATCATTCAGATTGCCATTAAAGATTTTATAAAACAAGATGGTGAAGCAATAATATTTATGCCGCTTTCACTATTCTTAAATGATGGGGCAAATAGAAATTTCAGAACATATAGCATCGGTACAGCAAATTATCGTGTTAATTCCATTTTCGACTTCAATGATGAAGATGTTTTCGGTGGGATTGCAACACGTTATGGGTTGACACATTTCATTAGAGACAAAAAATCTCTATTCCCAATTCCATATTTCCACAATGAAAATGGAAGTTGGCACGAGTTCCATGCTAAACCAATGTTTCATGAAACCGATCCATTGAACATCGTCCCAAAGAATGAAATTGGGGATTTTGAAGACATAAAACCCGTTGTAATCAAAAAGGAATCAAGTCCAAGACAAGGAATTAATACGTGTGGCGCAAATGATGTTTATTTCTTTGATAAGCTTAGTGAAGTTAATGAAAACCTAGTGCGTGTTTCCAATAAGAGTAAAGTCAGCATCGAGCTCCCTAAGCAATTCATCTTTCCTCTTATTACAGCAAAAGAGTTTAGAACGGGAATAAAATCCCCTTCGAAATGGGTTCTCTTGCCCTACAACACCAATGGCAAACCACTAGAATGGAAGCAGATTCAAATGTTTCCTGAACTTAATCAATACCTTGAATCAAACAAAGAGATATTGCAAAGAAGAAAAGGGGTAATGTTAAATGCTTTGCTTAATAGGGGGCATTGGTGGGCAATGTTGGGAGTTGGTGAATATAACTTCTTCCCATACAAAGTAGTATGGGAAGCATACGGCAAAACTAGTTTTAATCCAACAGTGTTTGAAGGGTATTGGCAAGCGAACCAGTCACTACAAGCATTTATACCAATTAAAACATTAACTGAAGCTCAAAAGGTTCAAGCTGAGTTGTCAAATAAACAAATAGAAAACTATCTACTGTCTTTAAAAATGGAAGGGACAATGAATTGGGCACAACCGGGCAAAATAAAAAGGATTATCAAATACGAAGAAGAAACACTGACCTTATTTTGACTCTAAAACAGCAACTATTCAAATTGGCGGTGCTGTGGAAACATCAAGCCTTGTGACCTATTTATCAGATTGTCGCAGTAAGTACCCGAGTAAAAAAAAAGAGGCTGCCTTTTCAGGCAGCCTCTTTTGCATAGCATTCAAATCTGCTTATGGGAAAACTCCCAATGTGTCATAAGACTTCGCGATTTTCCTGATTGCTACCACAAATGCTGCGGTACGCAAATCCTTAATACCAGGCGTTGACTTAAACTCAGAACGGATGGTGTGGTAAGCGGTAATCATGGTTTCTTCAAGGCCTGAATACACCAGATCTAACTCATCTGCACCACGCTCTACCAGATTTTTCTGGGCGGCGGTAGCTGTTTTGCCGGTCATGTTTTCAACTACCGAAATCATATTTCTTCCGGAAGCTTCATCGTAGCGTTTGCCTAAACGTCCGAAACGAACATGGCTCAGGTTTTTCAGCCATTCGAAATAAGATACGGTCACCCCACCAGCATTTAAGAAAATGTCGGGAATTACCATGATTCCTTTTTCATTCAGAACATCTTCAGCCTCCGGAGTTACCGGACCATTCGCTGCTTCTCCTACAATCTTACATTTAAGTCGGGCAGCATTGTCTTTGTTGATCTGGTTCTCTAAAGCTGCCGGAATCAACACATCACATTCAAGTTCTAATGCTTCGTATTTATCGTAAGGCTGCGTTCCGGCGAATCCGGTAATACTTCCGGTTTTCTTACGGTGCTCGTCAAGAGCAATCGGGTCAATTCCATCCGGGTTGTATATTGCACCATCCCATTCTGCAATGGCGATGATGCGACCGCCACCTTCGTGAACAAATTTCGCAGTATGGAACCCTACGTTACCAAAACCCTGAATGATAAAGGTTTTGCCGGGAAGACCGGTAGTAAGGCCTAGTTTTTCACAATCTTCAGCAATGCTAAGCGCTTCACGGATACCGAAGTAAACACCCAGCCCGGTTGCCTCTTTACGACCCCTGATTCCTCCCTGTGATACCGGTTTACCGGTTACACATGCCAAGGCATTGATTTCATTTGGGTAAAAAGTCGCATACGTATCAACAATCCAAGCCATTTCACGTTCGCCAGAACCATAATCAGGTGCCGGAACGTCTACGCCCGGCCCGATAAAGTTCTTTTTGATCAATTCAGAAGTGTACCTTCTGGTGATGCGCTCCATTTCTTCAACGGTAAGGTTGCGCGGACTGATATTAATCCCGCCTTTCGCCCCACCAAATGGAACATCTACAATAGCACACTTGTACGTCATCAACGCAGCAAGGGCCATCACCTCGTCCTGATTCACGGTAGTACTAAAACGTATACCTCCTTTGGTTGGCACTTTGTGATGGCTGTGCTCGACCCTGAAGGCCTCAATAACCTCGAATTGCGACCCGATTTTCACCGGGAAACGCATTCTGTAAACACTGTTGCAATACTTGATTTGATCAAGAATGCCTGCGGGAACATCCACAAATGCTGCCGCGCGGTCGAAATACTTGAGAACATCTTCGTAGAAGGCATCCTCCCGCTTTTCGGTTAACTTAGACATGATAAATATTTTGGGGTTGTTGGGCGCAAACCTACGAAGAAGATTTGATGTGCAACCATTCAAATAAATTCTTTTGCTTTCTAATTTAAAACAATGGGTTCGATTGTGGTTTCTCCTTTTGTTTTCTGGAAAAACATTTGTTGTTATCCATAAAATCTTGCTACTCCGGCATCAGGTCTTTACCGATGTCGCGCCGAAAATACATTCCCTGGTACTGAATTCCTTCAATCGCTTTATAAACTTTTGCTCTTGCCTGCCGGATGTCTTCGGCAAGGACTGTACAGGCCAACACCCGTCCGCCGCTGGTGAGTACCTTATTCTCTTCACTTTTGGTACCTGCATGGTAAATTTCTACTCCTGCTACCTGGTCAAGACCAGCAATGACAAAGCCTTTTTGAAATATTTCCGGATACCCGCCTGAAACACATACCACTGTGAGAGCAGTCAGGTCATCGGTTTCGATAGTGTGATTCTTCAGCTTGCCGGTTCCTGCTGCATATAATAAATCTACAAGGTCGTTTTTCAAACGTGGAATCACCACCTCGGTTTCCGGATCACCCATCCGGCAATTGTATTCAATTAAATAGGGTTCATGGTTCACCACCATCAGACCTAAAAAGATAAAACCGTTGTATAAGATCCCTTCTCGTTGCAGCCCGCGGATAGTAGGCTCAACCATTCTCTCTTTTACAAGCTGTGCAAGTTTTTCATCATAAAAAGGTACCGGAGAAACTGCCCCCATCCCCCCGGTATTCAAGCCGGTATCTCCCTCGCCTATTCTTTTGTAATCTTTGGCTTCCGGTAAAATAACGTAATCATGCCCATCTGTCAAAACAAACACTGAACATTCGATACCTTTCAAGAATTCTTCAATTACCACCTCCTGGCCTGCTGTTCCGAACTTCCCACCAAACATCTGCTCTAACTCCGAAACAGCCTCCTCAAAGGTGTTAGCTATTACTACCCCTTTACCAGCAGCAAGTCCGGACGCCTTTATTACATAAGGTGCGTTTAGCTGTTTCAGAAAGGCAATTGCCTCTTTCGCCTGGTGTTGTTGAAAGCTCTGATAACGGGCGGTAGGTATCCCATGCCGCTGCATAAATGCTTTTGAAAAGGCTTTACTGCCTTCGAGCATAGCACCTGCACTCCCTGGTCCGATAATCGCCATTTTCTCAAGACCCGGTATATTTTCAAGAAAATCTCTAATGCCTTTTACCAGCGGCTCCTCAGGGCCTGCCACCAGTAATTCAACACCCTGGCTCAGGCAAAAGGTACTTATTTGTTCAAAGTCAGTCAAACTTAAAGGCACATTTGTGCCAAACGCAGCCGTACCGGGGTTTCCCGGGGCAATAAACAACTTGCTGCAATGTTTACTTTCTGACAATGATTTTGCCAATGCATTCTCGCGTGCTCCTGAACCGAGTAATAAGATATTCATTTGGCAAACATCCTGATTTTTTAGCCCTGACATATAATTATTGGCTAAAAAACTGAAAGCATGTTTATATCTCATTCATTATCCGGCATTTGCATATAATTAACACAAATTCAACACTTAGATGTTTCCATTAGTAATTTTTCTACTTTTGCACCGCGATAAACAGCCCCTGTTCATGACAGCCGAAGCAAGGAAATTCTCTCTTAAACACCTGATACCCTTACTATTTTGTCTGTTTAGCCTGCAATTGGCTGCACAGGATGAACATGCATCACATGCTGCAAGTCAGGCCACAGATAGCACTGCGGCTGCCCATACAAGCGATGCGCATGCTGCTGATTCTCATTCTGCAGCATTTGACCCGGGTAAAATGATTGTTGACCACATCACCGATACCCACGACTGGCATCTTTGGGGGCATACCCATGTTCCACTACCTGTTATTCTCTATACCCCTTCCGGCTTTGAGTGTTTTTCATCCGGTGTATTTAAAAATCACGAAACACATGCTTCACAGGCCCATACAGGCAAGCATCATACCTATGTGCTTGAAGATGAGAAAATTCTGGTGCTTGGTGTAAACGGTGAAGTTGATCCTACCCTGAGTGCTTCTATTATTGACGTTTCGATTACAAAAAATGTTCTAACTATTTTTATCGTTAGTGCCATCATGTTATTGGTATTCTTATCGGTAGCAAGGGCATATACACGCAAGCCCGGTCAGGCTCCCAAAGGACTTCAGAGTTTCATGGAGCCCCTGATAATCTTTGTGCGTGACGATATTGCAAAACCCAGTATCGGCCCGAAGTATGAAAAATTCATGCCTTACCTGCTGACTGTTTTCTTCTTTATATGGATTGCCAACTTATTAGGTCTTGTACCTGTTATCCCTGGTGGCGCCAACATGACTGGTAACATCGCAGTAACTTTTTCACTTGCTGTATTAACTTTTATTATTACAACAGTAAATGGTAACGGGCATTACTGGCGACATATTCTTGCAATGCCCGGTGTGCCTGTTTGGGCATTGGTATTGCTTTCACCCATTGAGGTGCTGGGGATGTTTCTTCGTCCTTTCGTACTGATGATCCGATTGTTTGCCAACATTTCAGCCGGGCACATCATTGCCCTGGCATTTTTCAGCCTTATCTTTATCTTCGGCGATGGTGGAAAAAGTGTTGGTGGTGGTCTGGGCGTTGGTGTTGCTTCCTGGCTCTTTACAACTTTCATGATGTGTCTTGAATTGCTGATTGCATTTTTGCAAGCTTACGTGTTCACGCTGCTCTCGGCAATATATTTTGGCTCGGCTGTTGAAGACCATCATCATGAAGCACACGCCTCTCACAGCTAATTTTAAATGAATTTTTGTTTAACCCTCATATAAATCAATCATGCTTAACACAGTTCTTCTCGACATTGGAATTGCTTACGGTCTTGCTGCTCTTGGAGCAGGTCTTGCTGCTGTAGGTGCTGGTCTTGGTATCGGACGCATCGGCGGAAGCGCCCTTGAGTCAATTGCCCGCCAGCCTGAAGCTGCAGGCGACATCCGTACCAACATGATTCTTACTGCCGCTTTGGTTGAAGGTGCTGCCTTCTTCGCAATGGTAGTTGGTCTGCTGGTTACGTTCAAGTCGTAATCGCCAATTTGAACGATCTGCCGGTTATGCGGTTGGCCTAACTGGCAGATCTTTTTTAAGCAAGAAAAACGTAAAACAAAAACATGAAACTCGTTACCCCTGACATAGGTCTGATAATCTGGATGAGCTTAACCTTTCTTACGGTGCTCTTCCTGCTCAGCAAATTCGCATGGAAACCGATTCTTAAAATGATTCGTGAACGCGAAAAGTCTATTGAAGATGCCCTTGGTGCCGCCGAACAGGCCAAAGTGGAAATGAAAAAATTGTATGCCGGAAACGAGCAGTTGCTGCGCGAAGCCATGAATGAGCGTGATCAGATCCTGAAAATCGCACGTGAAACAAAAGAGCAAATTGTAGCTGAAGCCCGCCAGAAAGCAGCGGAAGAAGCTGAACGCATCGTTGCATCAGCCCGTGAAACTATCCGGCACGAAAAAATGGCTGCCGTTATTGACCTGAAAAATCAGGTGGCCAGCCTTTCGTTAGAAGTCGCAGAAAAACTGGTACGACAGCAACTTTCTTCTGACGATAAGCAAAAAGAACTTGCCGCGAAACTGGTTGCAGATGCCAAACTGAATTAATCAGCCATGCACGATACCCGCTCTGCCATAAGATATGCCCGCTCACTCTTCCTGCTTGCGCTTGAAAGAAGTGAAATTGAAGTGGTTTTCGCTGATATGACCCTTATTGGTAATACCATACGCGAAAACAAAGAGCTTGACAACCTGCTTAAAAGCCCTATTATCAAAGCCGACCGGAAGATAAGCATCCTCAATGCTATTTTCAAAGGTAAAATAGGCCAACTCAGCAACGCATTTCTCGAACTACTTGTGAAAAAAAGAAGAGAGATGCATGTGGGTCAAATTGCCCGTAGCTTTATGCAGTTGTATTTCGAAAACAACGGTATCGAAGAGGCACAGCTCATTACTGCTTTCCCCGTGGATGAAGAGTTCAGACAAACCATCATCGCATTGGTTGCAAAACAAACACATCAAAAAGTTGAATTGCAGGAGACTATTGATAACACTGTAATTGGTGGCTTTGTACTTCGTTTTGGTAACAAGCAGATTGATGCCAGCATAAGTACCGAAATGGCTGAACTTCGCCGCGAATTCGAACAAAACCTTTATATTAAAGACTATTGATTACCCCAATCAAACTGAAACGAAATGGCTGAAATCAAACCTGCAGAAGTTTCTGCGATCCTTAAACAACAACTATCCGGCTTTACCACAGAAGCACAACTTGAAGAAGTAGGTACCGTATTACAGGTGGGCGATGGTATTGCCCGTATTTACGGACTGAATCACGTACAATCAGGTGAGCTTATTGAGTTCTCCAATGGACTTCAGGGCATCGTGCTAAACCTTGAAGAAGATAATGTGGGTGCTGTATTACTTGGCTCTTCCAGTGGCATCCGTGAAGGTGATATCGCAAAGCGTACCCGTCGTATTGCCTCTTTGAAAGTGGGCGAAGGAATGCTTGGCCGTGTAGTTGATACCACCGGTACCCCTATTGATGGGAAAGGGCCTATTGCAGGTGAAACTTTTGAAATGCCCTTTGAAAGAAAAGCTCCGGGGGTAATTTACCGCCAGCCTGTTAACGAGCCGCTGCAAACGGGTATCAAAGCAATTGATGCGATGATTCCTATTGGGCGTGGGCAAAGGGAGTTGGTAATTGGTGACCGCCAGACTGGAAAAACAGCTGTTTGTATTGACACCATCATCAATCAGAAAGAATTCTATGATGCAGGAAACCCTGTTTACTGTATCTATGTTGCTATCGGACAAAAAGGTTCTACGGTAGCCAATATTGTTAAAACCCTCGAGGAGAACGGTGCAATGGCATATACAGTTGTTGTTTCGGCAACAGCTTCTGACCCTGCCCCTATGCAGTTCTACGCTCCATTCTCAGGTGCTGCAATCGGTGAATACTTCCGTGATACTGGTAGGCCGGCACTGATTATCTATGATGACCTTTCTAAGCAAGCCGTTGCTTACCGTGAGGTGTCGCTTTTGCTGCGTCGTCCACCCGGACGTGAGGCATACCCTGGTGACGTATTTTACCTGCACAGCCGTTTGCTTGAAAGAGCCGCTAAAATCAATGCCTCTGATGACATTGCAAAGCAAATGAACGATTTGCCTACTTCACTACAAGGCAAAGTGAAAGGGGGAGGCTCGCTTACCGCATTGCCAATCATCGAAACCCAGGCAGGTGACGTATCTGCTTATATCCCAACCAACGTAATTTCGATTACCGATGGTCAGATTTTCCTTGAGTCGAATCTGTTCAACGCAGGGGTGCGCCCGGCGATTAACGTAGGTATCTCCGTATCAAGGGTTGGTGGTAACGCACAGATTAAATCAATGAAGAAGGTGGCCGGAACCCTGAAACTCGATCAGGCCCAGTACCGTGAATTGGAAGCCTTTGCGAAGTTTGGTTCAGATTTGGATGCTGCTACCAAAAACGTACTCGACAAAGGGGTGCGTAACGTGGAAATCTTAAAACAACCACAGTACACACCATTTAAAGTTCAGGACCAGATTGCCATTATTTATGCTGGTGTAAAAGGTCTTCTTCGTCAGGTGCCGGTAAATAAGGTGAAAGAGTTTGAACACGATTACCTGGCTATGCTGAATACACAACACTCGCAGGTAATGAACGACCTGAAAGCAGGTAAATTTACCGACGAAATCACTGAAGTACTTGAAAAAGTGGCTCGTGAACTGTCAAAAAGATATAACGCCTGATAAACCCTCTTTTTTCTCCCAATGGCCAGTCTGAAGGAAGTTAGAAACCGTATTACCTCTGTAAGCTCAACACAGCAGATTACAAATGCCATGAAAATGGTGTCTGCCGCTAAATTGCGCAGGGCACAAGACGCCATTCTTCGGTTAAGGCCTTATGCTGAAAAATTGCAGGAGATTCTGGGCAACCTGAGCACCAGTGCCGAAAATGCTGAAAGTGGAGTATATACTGCCCAAAGAGAACCTAAGAAAGTTCTGATGGTGGTTATATCTTCAAACAGAGGTCTTGCAGGGGCTTTCAACGCCAACGTAATGAAAGAAGCCCGGAAAATAGTCAACACACGTTATGCCAGCCAATTGGCCGAAGGCAATGTGTCATGGATGTCAATTGGAAAGAAGTCGGGTGATATCATCACAAAAAGTCAGTTCAATTTGCTAAGCAGCCACAATGAACTTTTTGATGGCTTAAGCTTTGAGAAGGTATCCCTGCTGGCCCAACGCATCATGGATGGCTTTGTTGCCAAGGAGTTTGACCGGGTCGAAATTGTGTATAACCGCTTTAAGAATGCAGCGGTACAAATACTTACTACTGAGCAATTCTTACCGGTTCCACCTCCTGTTGCATCAAGTGAAGGTACAAAATCACAAAGTTTCGACTATATCTTCGAACCAGACCAGCAAACGATTGTAGAAGAATTGATTCCCAAATCACTCAAAACACAATTGTACAAAGCAATTTTAGATTCTTTTGCTGCTGAACATGGTGCCCGTATGACTGCCATGAACAAAGCAACCGACAATGCCCGTGAGTTACTCAAAGAACTTCGTTTGACTTACAACAAAGCCCGTCAGGCATCTATTACTAACGAAATCCTCGAGATTGTTGGTGGCGCTGAAGCCTTAAACGGCTAAGGTTCATACGTGATTGCAGAAAAAAGGTTTAAGGCTGTACCCGCCTGACAATTTCAAGACAGCCCTCTTTGCGGTTAGTGTCTGAAATAAAATCTCTGATATCTTGGAAATGGGCTAATAATAAAGCTACAATGCTTTTAGTGCCAGTATTTCCGGTTCGCAACCAAATTATCTTAGGTGGGTAACCATATAGTGTCAAAAGGTCGAAGAAATCAGCATCAAAAGTTACAATGATACATTGATTTTCTTTTGCAAATTGCCAAATTTGGCTATCAGAAGCAGCAGCAAGGTCAAAGTCTTTAACATGCTTTGCTTCCGGAAATTTATCTTTTATCTCCTGCAGAACTCTGAAAGAAATATTTTGATCAAGCAATAATTTCACAATGCAATTCTAAGCATGTGCTCCCGTTCAGCGGCATAGGCCAAAACAGCCTGTATATCTTCAATGGTCAACTCAGGAAAATCTGAAACAATCTCATCACGAGTCATACCCGAAGCCAGCCACCCTAAAATGTCATAAACCGTAATTCTCAGGCCACGTACACATGGCCTGCCAAAACGAACCTGAGGGTTAATGGTTATGATTTCTGTATAATGTTTCATGCAACTAAGATACAAAAATTTGCTGCGATTCGCAAGCTGTTTGACTTACAACAAAGCCCGTCAGGCATCTATTACTAACGAAATCCTCGAGATTGTTGGTGGCGCTGAAGCCTTAAACGGCTGATTCTCTATCTTTGGAGAATGAATGTTGATTTTATCCTGGCAGGAAGAGGTCTGGCGGGCTCGGTATTAGCTTTGCAGCTTTTACGAGCGGGCTACTCGGTGGTTTCGATTGACGACCCTTCGATTTCAAATTGTTCAAGAGTCTCGGCCGGAATGATCAACCCTTTGGGTTTTAGGAAGATTTCGCATTCATGGCGCGCTTTAGAAGCACTGGAGATTGCACAAAAGTTTTATCAGCAACTCGAAGAATTTTCAGGAAGAAGGTTTTTTCACCAGACGGGGATGGGACGCATCTTCGGCACAGAACACGAAGCCATACACTGGAACAGCTTTGCCTTACAGGATGAATTTTCAGCAGATCTTGGCCTGGCTGGCTCTTTTGAGCCCGGACCACATGTAAATGCTCCGTTTGGCGCGGCAATGATTAAAACTGCCGCCTCTGTTGACATGCTTGCTTTTCTTGCTGCTGCACAGGAAGTTCTTGCTCCAAACACCCAACTGGTACAGGATAAGTTTGTTGCCGATGAAGTTGAATTTTCCCATAATGGTGTGATATACCGTGAGTTTACTGCACGTGGCCTGGTACTTTGTGAAGGTTGGAGAAACACAGAGAACAAATGGTTCGCAGATTTACCACTCCGTCCGGCGAAAGGGGAGATTTTGACCGTGAAAGCCGAAGGATTGCCAGACATTCCCTTCAGCGGAGGTGTCTTTGTGTTGCCTGCCGGTAACAACGTATATAAAATTGGTTCAACCTACGAATGGGGGCAAAAGGATGAAATTCCCACCCCGCACCAAAGAGCTGACCTCGAGAAACGCCTGGCCCACCTGATACGCATACCATTTGAGGTAGTATCGCAGGAAGCCGGTATCCGCCCCACGGTAAGTGATCGCCGCCCTCTGGTTGGACGCCACCCACGCATACCGCAGCTGTATATCTTTAACGGACTCGGCACCCGTGGTACCATGCTCGCCCCAATGCTCGCAAGCCAAATGGTTGAATTTATGGGTAACAACACCCCCGTATCTTCCGAGTGTTCGATTGGCAGATTCAAGCAACACCATGAAACGGTGGGCTAAGCCGAAAAACGTTGCAATCGAACGTACCTGGTTCGAGAATTTAGATGCTACCCGTTTCTTTGGGTTTTTTCATGTTTTTCTGGCACATTGTTTCTTTAGCAATTCGCCGGTTATTCGTGATACTGGTACTTTTCAGTTTTTAAACGCTCACCTTAAATCCGGCTTTTTAGGTCTTGACTATTTCTTTGTTCTGTCGGCCTTTCTACTCACCTGGCTTGGGTTAGAAGAAATAAAAAATACAGGAGCATTTCATCCTTTAAAATTTATCATTAGAAGAGGTTTGCGGCTATGGCCACTTTATTTTCTGCTTGTAGGGGCTGTGTATATTGTTGCTGTATTTGTGCCTGATATTTCTTCTTTGCCCCCTTTACAAGTGTTTCTCCTCTTTTACGCCAACATCTGGATGGCTGAACAGGGGCAAAATTTTCTATTTATTTTGGTTTTCTTCTGGTCTATTTCAGCAGAAGAACAATTTTACCTGCTGTGGGCACTGGTCTTGAAATGGCTTCCGAAAGCCTTGCCCTGGCTGTGCCTGCTGATGATGGTAGGTTCAATTCTATTCAGATACCAGTACGTGCACGAAAACAATACCCTTTCATTCCACACACTGAGTATCCTTGGCAATTTTGGCACCGGAGGACTTGCCGCCTGGCTGACTTTTAACTTTGAAACCATCAGAAATTGGCTGCGTAATCTTAGTCGCCTGTTTATTGCATTGCTTTATAGCACCCTTATTTTTCTTACGGTGTTTTATTTCTGGCTCTTTTCAGGGGTTCAGGGCACAGTGATTGAAAAACAGGTGTTTGCCTTGCTCTTTGCTTTTATTATCCTTGAACAATGTTTTTCAGCGCGCTCTTTTATCAAATTCGGGCAATTCAGCATTTTCAATTATCTGGGTAGAATTTCTCTGGGCTTGTATTGCTATCACGGGCTTGTGCTGACCTTTGCAACAAAGTATCTTGCGCAAAACAACGCATTTCGGGTGTTTCTGCTCAATCCTTTGATTATTCTGGCGCTTACGCTGCTGCTTTCAATTCTCAGCTACGAATTATTTGAGAAACGGGTACACGGATTGCGCAGGTTTTTCTACCCAAAAATAAATTTAACAAAGCACTGATTCACCACTTTCGCGCTTATTAAACCCAGGCTTTACAAATAAATCTCAGGTCAAAACATGGTCTTTATTTTCAAATTACCCATAATAAACCGCTTAATGTGTAGTTTTGTATTTCGTCCTTTTCTGTTTTGCCGGATAAGGATTGGGTATTAACTTAGGAGAGATGGCTTGTAATGGATGTTCTTCCGGAAGGGGTGGCATGCCCGCCGGATGCAATAATAACGGGAGTTGTGGAAGTGGAGATTGTGGCTCTAAGCTTGCAGTTTTCGACTGGCTTGCCGGCATGGCTTTGCCTGATGGTATGGCTCCGTTTGATATTATAGAGGTGCGTTTTAAAAACAGCCGGAAGGAGTTTTTCAAAACAAACGGCATTGCCGGGCTTGTAGTGGGCGATGCAGTAGTTGTTGAGGCAGCAAGTGGCCACGATTTAGGCATGGTCAGCCTGTCGGGTGAGCTGGTAAAATTACAGTTAAAAAAACTGGGTATCGCCCTTGATGAGGTGGTACGCAAAACCTACCGCAAAGCAAAACAATCAGATATTGATAAATGGCAAATCGCCGTTGATCGTGAAAATGCAACCATGATGCGTAGCCGTGCCATTGCCAATGAGCTTAAGCTCGATATGAAAATCTCTGATGTTGAGTTTCAGGGAGATGGAGCACGTGCCATCTTTTACTATACCGCCGACGGACGGGTTGATTTCCGGGAGCTCATCAAGCATCTTGCCGATGAATTTAAGGTACGCATTGAGATGAAACAAATCGGCGCCCGTCAGGAGAGCAGCCGCCTGGGCGGTATCGGCACCTGTGGCCGTGAACTGTGTTGCTCTACCTGGCTCCGTGATTTTCGTAAAGTTGGCAACAGTGCCGCCCGCTATCAGCAATTATCACTCAATCCTCAAAAGCTTGCCGGGCAATGTGGTAAACTTAAGTGCTGCCTGAACTTTGAGCTGGATGCTTATTTGGATGCTATAAAAGAGTTCCCACCGGCAAACCATAAGCTTGAAACAGCACAGGGTATAGCCAGCCCACAGAAAACTGATATTTTCAGAAAACAAATTTTCTACACCTTTGCTGATGACCCCGGGAATTTTATTGCGGTACCCTTAAAACGTGTAAAGCATATTTTCGAACTGAATAAAAAAGGTGAAAAAGCTGAAACCCTGCTTACAGCTAAAGAAATTCCGCAAAAAGAGGTAATGCCTGATTATGAAAACGTGGTGGGGCAAGACAGCCTGACACGTTTCGACCATAAAAAGAAAAAGAAGAAGAAGAAGCCCGCCCATCATGACAAGCAAAAACCTGCTCAGAAAAAATAAACTGTTGTTTGTGTTGCTTCTCGCACTCCCACTGGTCGCATGCGACAAGGCAAGGGTGTTTGAAGAAAATACAGCGGTTGACAAAGCCGGATGGGAACAAAACAAACCCGTGAATTTTGAGGTAAATATTGATGACACCTTAAGCAGCTATCGTTTTTTCATGAATGTCAGGCATGCTGAGGCGTACCCTTACAGCAACCTTTATGTTTTCATGCATACCAGGCTGCCTGATGGGCAAATGGCAAGAGATACCGTTGAACTGATGTTGCAGGATCAGGAAGGCAACTGGACAGGCTCCGGTTTGGGCGACATCTTCGACCACCAGATAATGTTCCGGAAAAATCTGCGCTTCCCCCGTAAAGGAACTTATCAGTTCTCACTCGAACAAGCAATGAGAACTCCCATATTGCCTTTTGTGATGGAGATGGGTCTGCGAATTGAAAAAGAACCTCTTGCTAAATAACAGTGTCCCCTTTTTGGTCGAAATTTCTAATGAACCTTTATCCTCCTCCGCTCTTCAACAGAGTAAGGATACGCAAGGTTAGCCACGACTTCATGGAAGTGGATGTAAGAGTGTACAAATCATTGCTGAACCGTAACCTGAACCGCTCAATTTTTGGAGGGTCAATCTTTAGTGCCGCCGACCCTATCCACTCAATGATGTATTGGAAAGCCCTGAGAAAGCGTAACGTTAAATGCATCGTTTGGCTGAAATCAGCCTATATACGTTACAGAAAACCTGCACGCACCAGTCTTGATTATCATTTTCATCTTTCAGAAGAAGACCTGCAAAAAGCAATATCCGGTTTACGTCAGGATGGTCGCTATGAGATAGAACATTACGTGAATGCTATAGACCAAACCGGTGATGTGTGTGCAGAAGTAAGAGCATGTGTGCACATACGCATCGTTCAAAAAGAAGAAGAATCTCTCGGTGCTTTCTGATGACAAATAAAAGACTAACGGGTCTTTTATTTACACCCGAATTTTAAAATATAATCCTGGTCAACGCGGTCTGCCCCTGTCTGAAACACCTTCTTCATAGCTACCGCTTTAAGCGAGAGAATATGCTGGTTCTCATTCAGGTTAAAAAACAAACGGGGGATAAATGTCTTCGCATAAGAACCACTGCCCGTTGCTGTTTCGGTAAGTTTTAACTCAGGATTATTGCCCACTTGGAAAAAGCCGCTGGGCTTAAGTACCGTACTATCCGTGAGAGTAGCTTCAAGATACAGATACACCTCATCGGGGTTTAACTGCTGCATAGAAGTCTTGGTTTCTTTATAGTTATCGTAGGTGATGGTGAGTAAATCATCTTCCTGTACCTTCATCGGGAAACCATATACAATGCTCCGTTCAACATTGGGCGGGTTTACTTCTAACTTTAAATCATCTGACTTGCGATCAGGGTCACCGTAACCTCCGCCATCTTTCGGTTTAACCAGAAACTGAATGTCTTCTTTAAAAACCGTCGCAGCATCTACCTCATAAAACTGGGTAGGTATCATAGTATAGCTGTAAAGATGGTTGGCTTCTTTTGTCAATTTCAGCAATTCATTGCTGTTTTTCCAGGGGGCACCACCTTCACCATTTGCTTTAGGTGAGCCTATCGGGAACTCAAATGGCTTCCATGTCCAGATGTACAGGTCAAGCCCTGCATCTGCGTCGGCTATCAGATTTAGCACATAATCCTTACTTTGGTCAAGCTGGTCAAGATTTATCAATATCTTCACTTCGCTGGTTGGGTCATTGTACTCCGCCGGAACCGATGTGACCGCTTGCCCAAAAGCTGCTACTGTGGTACTTATAAAAAACAAACTCGATAGTATCTTTTTCATCGTGCTGAATTATTGGCGTGAAAAGGTGAAATCATAAGTTAAATAGGCTTTCCCACATGTGTCCTTCCGGGTAATAGAAAATCCAAAAACCTGGTCAATCTCCCTGGGCATATTACGCAGTGGCGCCTTTACCGTATCACCATTACCGGGCATAAAAAACAAGGTACTGGGGTATGGCAGTGTGTCATACTTCCACGTACCGGCACTGCCTAATAAGCGGGGAAGGTAACCTGCCTGAATTACTGCATAAGTACCTCCTTCTTTGTCAAAACGAACAATCATTTTCCTTGATGCATCACTTTGAAAAAACGCAGAAATATCCTTTGCTTCAGGCAATGGTGGTGATAAATCGGTTTGCTTTACACCTTCAACCTGCCAGGTACCATAAATCCCTTCGCCTGATGCATAAGCCTCACCCATTTCTTTTAATTCTGGCTTGCAGGAGCTAAGAACCACTCCTGTCAAAAAACCCATGGATAACTGAAAAAATCTGATTTTCATATTCTGTTATTTTATTCACACCCTCCGGTGGGATTTAATTGAAAGCCTATTACACTGTTCTCTGCTCCGGGAAATTGAAGAACCATACCCGGACAGTTCCAAATCGCACCTCTTGACTGCGAATCATACCCCAACACCCCTTTCCGTTTGATTTGCATGGTTCTGTCACCCTCAAAACACATTTCTTTCCTGCGTTCATCACGTATAGCATTTACCAAATCAACACCTGATATGCCCGACAACGAATCCAGGCCTGCCCGGTGACGTATTTCGTTCAGGTCATTGAGTGCAGTTGAAACATCTGTTCCTAATGCTGCCAGGGCTTCGGCTCTGGTAAGTTTCATTTCCGTCAGGTGGAGAATTGGAATCCACATAAATGAACGATCGAACTTCTTTACCGCGTATGTTACAATCCCGGCCTTATCAATCACACGAAACCAATTGTCTTTTCTTTTATCCAGCGTGTCAAAAGCAATGAAATTATACAATTCTTCACTTGCCCTCATTGAAGGGTTGTCGTTGTTATCTGAACGATAACGCAAGAAATCCCCACCTCTTTCATCACTAATCTTGTCTTGAACAAAGGTACTTACAGTATAAAAGATTTGCTCTGAATTCGCCCCCGCTGTAAAGCGGTTCAGACTGTCGAGCAAGGCAAACTTACCACTGTTGAGCACTTCTCCGGCAAACTGGGCTGCTTCAGCAAATTTATTCTGATCAAGGTAAAACCTTGCCTTTAATGCTTTTGCCGACCATTTTGTGGCATAAGCCCCATTGTCATCGGGCAGGTTTTGTTCAGCAAAATCAAGATCTGATAGAATTAATGCCAAACATTCAGCCAGGGTCGAGCGTACGCCAGCATCCTGTGAATATTTCATGCGCATCACAATTCCAGGGTGACTATTGTTTGCTGTAAATCCGGGTGGTTGGGCAAACATGCGCAAAATGGCGTGATGATTCAAAGCCCTGAGAAACCTCGCTTCTGCTTCGATTTTTATCTTCTCTGCTTCTGAAATTTCACTCACTTCATCTTTTTTCATGATCAATACATTTGCCCGATAAATTGACAAATATGCGTCTTTGTAACGCCCACCAATCGTACCGTTAAAAATGTCAGATTTGCGGTAATACACCGGTAAATAATCTGTCTGGCTCACAGGTAAACCCACATCATCACCTAATAATTCCATGAGATTTTGCGCCTGGCCACCATACAGGTTAGCAGCTACATCATACACTGAATTCAGCAGTTCACGCAAATCCTGCGCCGTTTTAATCGCCTCGTCGCTGTTGATTTGCGTATCAGTTGACTCCGGTTTTTTCTCCAAAAATTCTTTGGAGCATGAATACAAAACCGAAAGTAAAATTATTGCAGAAAGTATTTTGCTACGTTTCATGTTTCCGGATATTAAAAGCCAATGTCAACAGAGATGCTAAAGGTCTTCTGCTGGGGTGAAGTTAAATAGGTGATGTTCGGACTCATATTCCTGTCGGTGGCATTCTCAAAATCACGGGCAATTTCAGGATCAAGACCGGGGAATTTAGTGAGTGTGATAAGGTTGGTGCCTACCAAGGAAATACGTGCGCTTCCCAGCTTCGACTTCTCTAACATTTTTGCCGGAAAAGTGTAGCCAATAGACAATGACCGCAACCGTGCAAAGGTTCCGTCGTGTACCCATAAGGTAGTGTTAATCCAGGGTGTACCCGACCCATACGCTGTTGAACTGGTGGTTAACAACGGATACTTGGCTTCATCGCCCGGCTGACGCCAGCGGTCAAACTGGTCGGTGCGGTGATTCCAGCCATCCGTATCAAAGGTTCCTAACTGCCGCTTTGATGATGAATCATAAATATCACCTCCCAGTACAAACACCCAGAACATGCTCAGGTCGAACGGACCGTATCTGAAATCGTTCTTTACACTTCCGAAGGCATCCGGCAAAATTGAACCCGCAGAAACCCTGTTCGCTACATCCCAGGTATAGGTTTCGTTGCCGTTTTTGTCGAAATATACTGGTTTCCCATTGGCAGGATCAACATGGCTGAACTGCACCAGGTAATTGTTGCCAATGGGGCGTCCAACAACTAGGCGGGTATCGTTGGTTCCGCCGGAAACTGCATCTTCGGTGTAATCGCCAAGGCTCGTCAGTTCATTCACGTTGCGGGCAATATTGAAATCAACATTCCACTTAAATTTCCGGTCAATAATATGGGCTTTCAGGCTGAACTCAATCCCGCGGTTGTTCACCTTGCCCACATTCGCCCATGCATTGGTAAAGCCCGTATTGTTTTGTGCAGAGATATACAGCAGCATATCACGGGTATCCTTATTGTAAATGCCAATGTCGCCGGATATCCTGTCGTTGAGCAATCCAAATTCTAAAGCAGCATCAAATGTCAGATTGGTTTCCCATTTTAAATCCGGGTTACTTGGTGATGCAGCATCCGGGAAAAAGATGGTTTCTCCATTGTATGCATTTGCCTTTTTGTAAAACACATTGTATTGCGCATAGGCCGGAATATTTGAATTGCCGGTAAGCCCGTAACTACTGCGTACTTTCAGAAACGAAATAATTTTGTTTCCTTTTAAAAACGCCTCCTCTGATAAAATCCAGCCAAGAGAAGCTGAGGGGAAGAAACCATATTTGTTGTTTTTACCAAACTTGCTTGAACCATCGCGACGGCCTACCAGTTCAGCCAAATAACGCTTTTTGTAACTGTATTTTACCCGCCCGAAATAGGATATGAAATTCCACTCTTCCTGCTTGGCATTGTTGTCGCTCACTGCCAGCGGGTCATCAGAAGAGAGGTACCCGGTAGCAGAAGTTTCATTCTTGGTGCTTGAGAAATGCTTTGTTTTTGAATCCTGATACTCTGTACCTAACATGAAATTAAAATCATGCTTTTCTTTCAGTGTCTTCAGGTAATTTGCCACCAGATTCATGTTAAAATTCGCAACATCAAAACTCCTGCGATAGGCTTTGGTAAGTAATGGATTGTTCGCATCATAGCCGGCCTTTTGGTATTCATCCTGACGCCATGCCATATAATCAAGCGAGCCCGTACCACGGATGTATAAATCTTTGATAGGTTGAATCTCTAAACTGATATTATTTAAGGTACGTGTTTCACGACTGCGCCAATCACGCAATTCACGCATGGCTACAGGGTTGCGGCTGATATCATTGCTCGGCAGAAAATAATCACCGGCCTTATGTATAACCAACCCATCATCATTCAATACATCTTTCTCATAGTAAATCGGATAGATAGGCAAAGCAGTACTCATTGCAGCCCCCAAACCTCCACTCCAGCCCATGCCTTGTAACAGGTTGGTACCCTGAGAAAGCGATGTTCCCAAAGAAACTTTACCCCATTTGGCAAATTTGTAATCACCATTCACCCGCCCGGAGGTACGATTGTATGCATTACCCAACATGTACGACTTGTCATTCTGCTGTGCAAAAGAGCCGAAAATATTATAGTTGTCTGCTCCCTTGCCCATACTCAGGCTTGTATTCTGCTGGTATCCTACCCCAATTGCTTCCTTTACCCAATCGGTATTGGTGCGCCTTGCATCTTCCCATGATATGTTTCCGGGCAAAGCCGGAACGCCTAAACGACCATCATTGACATAGGCTTCTTCGTACATCTGAAGAAACTCAGTATTGTTCATCATATTTGGCAAGGCCGTAGGTGTTGATACCCCCTGACGTGTTGAAAGGTCAACATGAAACCCTTTCTTTTTACCTCTTTTAGTTGTGATGAGTATAACCCCATTGGCTCCACGTGAACCGTAAATACCGGTTGCAGCAGCATCTTTGAGCACCTCCACACTTTCAATGTCGCTTGGCGCAATACTTGCCAGTGGATTGTTGTTTTGACCACCTGAATTGCCATTTAAGAAATAATCCTGCGTGATAGGAATCCCATCTACCACATACAAAGGGTCACCTCCGGCAGAAGCTGATGCTACCCCCCGGATGCGTATAACAGAGCTGCTGCCTGCTGCTCCTGAACCGGTAATCACCTGCAAACCTGACGCTTTTCCCTGAAGCCCGTTCTCAAAACTCGGTGTGGGCAGTTCGGTCAAATCTTTACCGCTGATGCTTACAATAGAGCCGGTAACCTCTCTTTTACGTTGCACACCATACCCAACAACTACCACCTCGTTCATCAACTTCACATTGGGTTTAAGTGACAGGTTTACTGTTTCATCCTTCCCGGCAACAAGGTTCAAGCTTCGGTATTCTTTGGTATAGCCCATAAAAGAAACTTCAAGGGTTACCTTTCCGGTTTTTCCGGGTTTAAAAGAAAACTTTCCCTGAAGGTCGGTTGCTGCTCCGATGCTGGTGCCCTGTAACTTTACCGCCGCACCAATCAATGGCTGACCTGTTTCATCAGAAATAACACCACTGATGGTTTGTGCCGCAAGGGGCAAGTGCAACAGGCAGAAACAAATGAACGCAAATTGTAGAAGTCTTTTCATAGGTGTTATGCTGCTTTTTAGTTTTTAATCAGTTTGCCATTATACATCCGTCCTTTTTCAAGCAAGGTATATAAATACATGCCGGATGGCAAATCATTCAAGTTAATTTTTATCTCAGCCTCGCCCGAAAATTGCTGACGAAGCAACAACTTACCAAACAGGTCGTATAGCACAACTTCTACTGTTTGCTGCACGCCTGAAGGCAAATTAAAGTGCACGATACCGGATGTGGGATTGGGATAGGCCTGCAGTGTATTCATGGTAAATGCATTTCCGGATATACCCGCCGGAATACCATCGAATGTATTGGGAGGCGGGATTACTTTTTTATTCAGATAAACGTGGTACTCGCCGGGAGCAAATGAAAGTGGGGCATTAACATCCTGCACCACAATGCTGTCACCAGTCAAATAGTCATACCACACACCGGGCGCTTGAAACCCTGGATTCATCTGTTCAGCAACTACATTGAAATTTCCCAGAATCACTGCATTGAGCTCATTGCCGGTAAAGCGCAACACCTTGCGGTAAAGCCCCAGGTCGAAGTAATGGTTCAAATCACGAAAAACCGGGAAAGTCTTTTTCAGATAATTCAGCTTGCGAAACACTTCAAACAAATTCCGGCGATTGGCGTCATTGTAATACTCCCACTTTACCGGCTTCGCATCTATCCGGCACTGCTCTTTGTAAGTAACACCATCACTGCACCGTTCTATAGAATAATCATAGCCTAATTCACCAAACTCATAAATCATTTTCGCACTGGGCAGCGGAATGAAAAAACAAGCCGCCAATGCCATCCGGTCGAGAGCCGTTGCTAAATCTTTCACTGAATAGCCTCCTGAGCTATTACCGTATTTCAGGTTCTTGTACATCAGCCTTTCTTCATCATGACTCTCCATATATGCCACCAGCCCGTAATTCTGAGGGCCGGCAGAACTATTCCAGCCACGCCGCTGAATGGTGTTGTCATAGATATTAGACGCATAGCCCATCGTTGCTTCATTATATATATCGGTGCCCTTAGCCCACGACATCATGCCATAATTGGCCAATTGATACTCTTCATTCCAATCGGCAAAATGCTCGAGAATGATATACGCATCTGAAACAGTACGCCTGATTGAATCTGAAATAGCCTTCAGTATATTTATCCGGCTTTGGTCAAACTGCCCCCAGGTACCCACGTCGGCTCCTGAATTCTTCTGCGTAAAACCCTTGCTCAGGTCGAACCGGTAACCATCAATCTTGTATTCTTCAAGCCAGTGGCGCAATACCTTGGATACAAAATAGCGTGTTGCCGGGCTTTCATGGTTAAAATCATAACCAACATTAAAAGGGTGTTTTGCCACCTGATTGAACCACGGACTTTGGGCGGTGGTCTGGCCGTACTGACCAGCATCCGGGTCAAAATACATCTTCACCATCGGATTAAGACCGAAGGCATGGTTTAATACCACATCAACTACCACGGCAATGCCCCGGCTATGACATGAATCAACCAGGCGTTTTAATTCGTTGGCAGGCCCGTAAGCTTTGTCAACCGCCATAAAAAACATGGGGTTATATCCCCAGCTGTCATTCCCTTCAAATTCTGCCAGAGGCATCAGCTCAATTGCATTAACACCAAGCGCGGTTAGATAGGGCAACTTCTGAATTACCTCATCAAAGGTGCGCTGGTTAGAAAAATCTCTTACAAGCAACTCATAAACAATAAGGTCTTCTTTGGGTGGCCTGGTGTACTGGTAGGTCTCATCCCATTGATAAGGGTCTTTCTGACACTGAAGCACCCCTACAATGCCGTCGGCCTTTCCTGCCGGATAAGGAAGCAAATCGGGATAGGTACTCTGCTGAATCCACTGGTCATTCCAGGGGTCTATGATTTTTTCAACATAAGGGTCAGTAACCCGCAAGCCTTCCCGGTCAATAAAATACTGAAAACGATATTCTTTCTGTGGTTCAAGCCCGGTAATTTCAATCCAGAAAAACTGCCCATCCGGACTCTTCTTCATTCTGTAATCCGGCAAGAATGCCCAGTTGTTAAAGTCGCCTACCACATAAATAAATTCTTTATATGGAGCCCGAAGCTGTAAATAAACACTTTGCTGGTCGGGGTAAAATATGCCTTCTGTTCTTCCGGAAGGAATAGCCTCAACAACACCTGCACCATGCCTTGTAATTAATAAGGTGTCATAGATAGTATCGCCAGCATATATTGCCGAAAACACCAGCGTGTGAAGCCCCTCTGCAATTTGATCTGCATTAATGGTATCATTTAAAGCAACTGATGCTACCTGGCTTTTACGCACCGTGTTATCAAGTGAAAAACTGAGCGCTGCAGCTGCCGATGCTTGCCCCGTTACCACCAGATTTTGCCCGCTAAACAGCAATACCCCACTTTGATAATGGGATGTTATACTTGCCGAAAATGAGCCTGTAGCCAGGTCCATAAAAACATCCTGCCCACCGGTAGCTTTTCCTTCCTTGCTGCCATTGGCATTTCTGAACACCATGCAAAGCTGTGTTACCGAAGCCCCTGAAGCAATACTCTGACCACTATTGGTAGCATACCATTCACGAATATCTGGTGCTATTTCAATGGTATAAATGTTGCTATTGCCTACACGGGTCATCAGCCCCTTTCCGTTATCCTGCCCCCAATCTCCTACCACATTGTGCCATTTCTGGCCATTCACTGTAAGCCCGGTATGCACATAAACTTTCTCCTGTGGCCCTAAGTTCGCTAAACCTCCAGTACCCTGTGAAGCATCGAAGGTAATCAGCACGGCATCATGAGAAGTAGGAAAAGCAGGTGTAAGTGATACGATGGCCTGGCCCTGCACCTGCCCATAAATTAACCCTACAATCGTAGCCAAAACATTGCGTAAATACACCGACATATATTCTAAAAAATTATGCTTACGAACCCCGAAGGTAAAATTTGAGTGTTACTTTAACACTATTAAAAACTTTAAAGAATACAATCTCTTGCTAATACCCTCATTATCTGTATATTAAAATTTTCACGCAAAAGGGCTTCGTTTTTTGAAGTCAACACCCCTCAGTAACCATCCTATATGATTGTATTTGAGGTAAGTATAAGGTCTGGTGAACCAAATACAAACATTGTTCAATTTGACCTCAGCATTTCATCAAATTTTAATGCGTTGTTTTATAGCCACTTACATATCATGGCGTATAAATGACACTCTCGAAGCCATTCAAAAAGCAAACAATTTGTAATTTCGATTTTCAAAACAACACATAACCTCTATGAAAAAACTGCTACCCGCCTTTGTAGGCTGTTTTCTGCTTTGGCTCCTGCCAGCAGGGGCTCAAAATTACAATGTAACTTTTACGGTTGATTTAGGAACAGCCGTTACCCCGCATGCAAATGGGGTGCATATTGCCGGAGATTTTCAGTCAGAGGCTGGGTTTCCTAACGATTGGGAACCAGGAACCACCGCTTTGACCAATGTACAAGGTACCAACAAATACACTGTTACTGTTCAGATTCCGGCAGGTACCTATAACTACAAATTCGTTAATGGTGACAACTGGGGCAATGGCATGGAAGAATCTATTCCAAGTGAATGTGCTTCGGGAGGTAACCGCACACTTGAAGTGAGTGGCGATGTTACCGCTGCTTTCTGCTATGGCAGCTGCCTGAACGAATGCCCTGCTTCGATTACATACCACACCCTGACGCTGAATATTGACATGCGTTACAACTGTAAATTCAATACCGATGGCTCTGATTCGGTTGATTTTGCAGGCCCATACAACAACTGGGCTGGTGGTGATTACCTGTCGGATATTGATGGTGATGGTATTTTCAGCATTGAGCTTGACAGTGTTCCTGAAGGTGAATTCCAGTACAAAGCCCGTATCATTAAAAACCTATCGCCCGACTGGGAATCAGGCAGCAACAAAACAATTATGGTGAACAGCGATACCGTTGCTGCAACACGTTGTTTCGGAGCTGATGTAGCCGGTCAGTGCAGCCCTATTCCTGCACCTGGCGATGTAACATTCAGGGTTGACCTTACCGAGGAGGTGCCTGCTGCCAATATTTACCTGATTGGCGACTTCACCAACCCTCCGTGGCAAGGTGGTGCTATTGAGTTGTCGCCTGTTTCCGGAAGTCCTGGGGTGTACGAAGCAACCGTAGAAGATATTTGCCCTGGTACTATCGCCTTTAAATTCGTTAACGGTGATGTGAACACTCCAGCGAACGAGGAAGCCATTACTGATTCTACTTGTTCTGCAGACAATGGCGTAGGTGGCAGAAACAGAGTGTTTACCCGTCCAAGCGCTGACCCACAGCTGATTTACTACAAATACAACACATGTACCGACTTAACAGTTGGTATGGTTGACTTCCAGACTGAACAAGCCCGTATGATTCCAAATCCGGCCAGCAATGGTACACAACTTATTTTCGGTAACAGTACTGATATCTATACTGTATCACTGTTCAATCTGGTTGGTAAAAAGCATTTTGAGAAATCTGGTGTTTCTGGTAACCTGACTATCGAAAGAGGTACGCTTAACGCAGGCATCTATTTTGTTCAAATTACCAATGCCAAAGGCCAGAAATCAGTGCAAAAACTGATTTTCAACTAAGCAATTTGTGCTGAAAACATAAAGCAAAAGCCCCTTGCCATATTGGCAAGGGGCTTTTGCTTTATATGCACCTTCAAAATACCTACTTTTGCACCTTCATTGTTCAGAGCATCGAACAGCCTGAACATCATGAGTTTTATTTTCAAAAGTGAAGCGTTACTCTCAACTACTTAAACTACGCCTTTCATGGCTGGTGGTTTTCAGTGCAGTGATTACCTACCTGATGGCCGATATGCGCACCAACACCCCACACGACTGGTGGAGGGTGCTTATGCTTACCATCGGTGGTTTTATGGTTACCGGCTCATCAAATGCTTTTAACCAAATCATCGAGCGAAACCTCGACCGGATGATGAGTCGTACGGAAAAACGCCCTATGCCACTAAGAGAAATTTCTATGCCTGCAGCGCTCACTTTCGCTACGCTAACCTCTCTGGGGGGCATTGTTATTCTCTGGGTTTTCCTCAATCCACTCTCAGGCATTCTGGGCCTGGTAGCCTTGCTGCTTTATGTGCTTGTTTACACTCCCATGAAACGTATCAGCCCTTTCGCTGTATTTATGGGAGCGTTCCCAGGTGCAGTCCCCCCGCTTTTAGGATGGGCTGCTTCAACAGGTGCAATGGATTTTGAAGGATGGGTGCTGTTTGCTATTCAGTTCCTTTGGCAATTGCCCCACTTCTGGGCACTTGCATGGATGCTGCACGATGACTATCTGAAAGCAGGTTTCTGGATGTTACCCGCCGCCGACGGACGTTCAAAAACATCTGCCCTGCAAATCATGATTTATACCGCCGGAATAATTCCTGTCGGCTTGCTTCCTTACCTCTTCGGGTTTGCAGGTGTTGTTTCAGCAGTTATCGTAACCCTGTGCGGTATTTATTTCCTGTTTCGCTCTGTAAAGCTGCACAAGAGCCTCTCTGTGCAAGATGGAAAGCAACTTTTATTCGCATCACTTATCTACCTCCCGGTGGTGCAACTTGCACTGATGTTTGATACCATACCCCTTCAATGATGACGAATTACGAACCAATATCCGATTCACCTCTGCTCCGTGAAAAAGTCAACCGGAACATGCTTTATATCGGCATCTTTACGGTTGTAATGCTCTTTGCAGCACTGACCTCTGCAGTTATTCTGCGCTCTGCTGATACTGGCTGGGCTCCCATTGCAATGCCAAATATGTTTTGGTTTAGCACCGGTGTCATCCTTTTCTCAAGCCTTACACTGAATATGGCCTTTAGTGCTGCCCGAAAAAATGCTTTTAACCAAGTGAAAATATACCTTTCTGTAACACTGGTGCTGGGTATCCTTTTTGGCGTATTCCAGGTTTTAGGATGGCAACAAATGGTTCACAACCAAATCTTCATGGCAGGCCCCAACGCAAGCCCCGCCGGAAGCTATGTGTACTTCATTTCATTTCTGCACCTGGTTCATATCCTGGCCGGACTGCTTTACCTGATGGTTATTTGGACAAAATCACTTCGAAATACATATAATTCCGGTAACCTGATGGGAATAAAACATGCTGCTATCTTCTGGCACTTCCTTGATGGACTGTGGATTTACTTGTTTTTGTTCCTCCTGCTTTCGATGAACTTCTGATCAACGTATGAAGATTTCCTATAACTGGCTGGGTAAATACATTCAACCCCTCCCCCCCGCTGAACAAACTGCTGAACTGCTTACCAATTGTGGACTCGAGGTTGAATCCTCACAAACTTACGAGAACTTCCGGGGCGGACTCGAAGGCCTCGTTGTTGGCTATGTGGTTGAATGTGAGAAACATCCACAGGCCGACCGCTTATCGCTCACCAAAACCGATTGCGGTGCTTTCGGGCTAAAACAAATTGTTTGTGGGGCTCCAAATGTTAAAGTCGGTCAGCATGTTATCGTAGCCCTGCCGGGTGTTACGCTTTACCCTTCTCAGGGCGAGCCCTTTACCATTAAAGAAAGTAAGATAAGAGGCGAACTTTCTCAGGGAATGTTGTGTGCTGAAGATGAAATCGGATTGGGAGGCGCTCACGAAGGAATTATGGTTTTACCTGGTGCACCTCAACCGGGAACCCCCTTAACAGCACTTTTTCAGGTTTACCAGGATACTGTTTTTGAAATTGGCCTCACACCTAACAGGATTGACGCTGCCTCTCACTTCGGCGTTGCCCGTGACTTAAGAGCGGTACTTTACAAAAATCCGGAAATAACCTTAACCCGTCCGGCTGTTGCAAACACATTCGCTTCGAATGAACCAGGCCCGGTAAAAGTTGAGGTCAGGTGCCATGAAGCTCTTAGCCGATACAGTGGCGTTTGTGTTGATAATGTTAGCGTTGCCGAAAGCCCCGACTGGTTAAAAAACGCTTTAAAGACAATCGGCCTCAAACCGATTAACAATGTAGTTGACATCAGCAATTACGTATTGCATGAAACTGGCCAGCCGCTGCATATTTTTGATTTAGATGCGATTGATTCGGGTGTGGTGCGGGTACAAACGCTTCCCGCAGGCACTTCGTTTCAGACATTAGATGGTGCACAAAGAACACTGCAGGAAAGTGACCTGATGATTTGCAACGCTGATCAACCAATGTGCATCGCCGGGGTCTTTGGCGGCTTAAAATCAGGTGTTCAGCAAGAAACCAAACGACTCTTTATTGAGTCAGCACGGTTCAATCCTACCTGGGTGCGAAAAACGGCACGCCATCATAACCTGAATACCGATGCTTCCTTCAGATTTGAACGGGGTTCTGATCCGGAAATAACCATCTACGCCCTTCAAAGGACACTCGATTTGCTCTTTGAACTCACAGGTGGCAAGCAACTTGGTGCCATTGCCGACTGGTATCCGGAACCACAGCCATGGACAGCCTTCTTCTATCCCTGGTGGAAGTTAGACCGATTGGTGGGTTTTACTATACCCCGCAATGAGGCTGTAGAAATTCTGAGACGTCTTGAGATTGAAATTGTTGACGAAACACCGGAGGGCCTTAGCTTGCGTATTCCACCGTTTAAAGCAGATGTTACCACAGAAGCAGATGTCACCGAAGAGATTCTAAGAATATATGGCTATAACCAGATTCCACTGCCAGAGAAACTAACGGGTTCTTTCCCTTCTGTTGAGCGGCCGGATGTCTGGAAACTTAAAAATCACCTGAGCGACCACCTTGCAGCGATAGGCTTTGCTGAAGTGCTTAATAACTCCCTTGCCCCGTCGGCACTCGCAGATTTGCTTGCCAACGAGCAGCAAAAACCGGTTTTTGTGCTCAACCCTTTAAGCCAGGAGCTAAACGTGCTGCGCAACAGTGCCTTTTACGGACTCTGTGAAACCATCAGCTGGAATCGCAACCGTCAGCAACAGGACCTTGCAATTTTTGAATGGGGTAAAACCTACCTGATGAATCAGGAAGGTAAATACACAGAAAGCCAGTTCCTGGCTATCGCTCAAAGCGGATTTACCTCAGAAGAGAATTGGAACCGCCCGCAACAGAAATCAGCTTTTACCCATTTGAAAGGCGCACTTGAAAGGCTTTTTGAACTTCTGGGAATTGGTAAATCTCAGGTTGATTTTGAATCTTTCAGCCACGCCCTCTTAGAAGAGGCCCTGAGCATACGTTTTGAAGGCAAAACCCTTGGCTGCATCGGACGTATAGGCCGTGAACTTTCAAAAAGATTCGACCTTGACGAACCTGTATGGACAGCAGAATTAAACTGGGAAATGCTTTTACAGGTTTACCAGTTGTATCGCATTAAATACACAGAAGTATCGAAATTCCCGCAGGTACGCCGCGACCTTTCACTACTGCTGAACCAGGATGTGAGCTTTTCTGAACTGAGAAAAGCAGCACAAAATTCAGAGAAAAAACTCCTTCAGGAAGTTCAGTTATTCGATGTCTATTCCGGAAAGAACCTGCCCCCTGAAAAGAAATCCTATGCCATCTCATTCACCTTCCTCGACCCGGAAAAGACACTCACCGACGAGCAGGTAAATAAGGCCATGCAGCGCATCATTCAAAGCTACAACAAGCAGTTTGGCGCAGAGCTAAGAGGTTAGACCGCAGGTACTGATGCTGTTTTGTGCTAAGCTGCTTCAGTGTACTTAGTGTTAAAGAGCCCCTTGAGGGGCCAACGAACTTCAGAAAAATTAACTTAGGCGACTCCCCGTTCTGTGGCCTCTCATAGGCTGCCCAGCTTTGCTTCTTTGATTTTGCGATGTGTGTACTCGTTCATGATTAGTCAAATTTATGACTAAACTTGTCTGAGTATTTAGTAGGGCAGAACAAAATTGCCTTCATTGAAAGTATGATACGCCCAATGGAATAAACTGCCAATGAAAGTGAATAGGTATGAGGAAACAAAATGAAATAAAAGTTAAAGATGTTTTGCTCAGGACGCTTCGTGTTGATAATGAAGACTATATAAGCATTACGGACATTGCGAAACAAAAAATCCCATTGAGCCAAAAGATGTGGTAAAAAACTGGATGAGGTTAAAAAACACCATAGAGTATCTTGGACTTTGGGAGCAATTGAACAATCCATCGTTTAAAGGGGTCGAATTCGCCCCCCTTTTGAAAGATGCTGGGAGTAACGCATTTACTATGAGCCCGAGCCGTTGGGTAGAGCTAACAGATGCAAGAGGGATTATTACAAAAAATGGAGCTGGAGGTGGAACTTATGCACAACGTGATATTGCATTCAAATTTGCAAGTTGGGTTTCTGTCGAATTTGAATTGTACTTGATTAAAGAATTCCAACGCCTCAAACAAGAAGAACAAAAGCTCATTGGATGGTCAGCAAAGCGTGAACTGACTAAAATCAACTACCATATTCATACTGACGCAATTCAACAAAACCTTATCCCGAAAGAACTTACACCTGCTCAAACATCCATTGTTTATGCCAATGAAGCCGATGTTCTCAATATTGCTCTCTTTGGAATTACAGCCAAACAATGGAGAGATGCCAACCCTGATTTGAAAGGAAATATTCGCGACTATGCTTCCATTAATGAACTAATCTGTTTGACTAATTTAGAAAGCTTGAATGCCGTATTTATCAACGAGAAAATGACGCAATAAGAACGGCTCCTTCGCTTGAATAATACTGCTATTCAGCAGATGAAAATTTTACAAGAAGTGGAAAAAAGAAAGCTGTTGAAATGAGTAAAAAAGAGTTCAGACGGTGTGGTTGCTAACTCCTGGCTGAACCATTGAAATAAAAAAACCGGAAAGAAAGCTTCTCTCCGGTTTTACCCTATGAAAATAACCCTTTGACTAATTTGCTTATTGTAACTGAATTTTTCGGCCTGTTTTTTCTTCAACCTTCTTCTTAGGCAGGTCAAGCGATAAGATGCCATTTTCAAAACGGGCACTGATGCTTTCTTGTGCTACTCCTTCAGGCAAATAAAAACTACGCTGGAAATTTTGCCTGGTGAACTCTTTACGGGTGTATTTCTTCGTGCTTTCCTGGTTCTCGGTTTTCTTTTCTCCGCTTATAACCAGATGATCATCTTCAACCGAAATGCTGATTTCATCTTTTACAAAGCCCGGTGCAGTTAACTCTATGGTAAACAGCGTTTCACTTTCGGCAATGTTCACCGAGGGCATGCTGGTGTTGGCTATTCCTCTGAGGGTGCCGCCATTGAAGTTATCGAACATCTCATTGAACAGTTGGCCGAAGGTAGGTGCAACGCCACGCATCGTAGCTGGTTTGTTATACTTGATCATTGTCATGGTGTGTGTATTGAATTGGTTTGTACAGGTTCCATTTCAAAGAACATTCCACTTGTAAAAACCGGTCATTATGTCGCTTTTTGCTCTGCCCTGCTGTCATTGTGGCATTTTTGCTTATTTATAACATCCCTGATTGATTATTTTTGTCAGAATCCTTTTAAGGAACGTAATTTGTAAGCAGAATAAGCGTTAAACGAAAAATCTAAAAAAATGCCTGGAATCTATTTGTTTCTGATCTTAATTATGGCGGCCAGTTGGTTTGTGAGCTACCGCCTGAAAAGTAAGTTTAAATTATATGGTGAGATTCCTGTTTCATCCGGTATGTCGGGAAGAGAGATTGCCGAAAAAATGCTGCGCGACAACCAGATTTACGATGTTCAGGTAACTTCTGTAGAAGGTTTTATGACCGACCATTACGACCCGACTAAAAAAACCGTGAACCTTAGTCCTGAAGTGTACAACGGACGCAGTGTTGCTTCGGCTGCTGTTGCTGCTCATGAATGTGGTCATGCCGTTCAGCATGCAACTGCATACTCCTGGTTGAAAATGCGCTCAGCTTTGGTGCCAGTGGTAAGCTTCAGCTCCAATATCGTTCAATGGATTCTCCTGATTGGCGTTTTCACCATTCAGGCTGTTCCACAGATTTTGCTGGCCGGAATTGTATTGTTTGCCTTCACAACCTTGTTTAGCTTTATTACCCTGCCTGTTGAGTTTGATGCCTCGCGTCGCGCCCTGGCCTGGTTAAACAGCACCCGCCTTACTTATGGTGAAGAGCATGAAAAAGCCAAAGATGCCCTGCAATGGGCAGCCGGAACTTATGTTATTGCAGCCATCGGCTCACTGGGTACGCTTTTATACTACGTATCCATCTTCCTTGGCCGAAGGGAGTAATTGAGCCTCCTCTTTTTTGAGGAAAGCTTTTCTGACAATATTTTATGAAGGCCTCGGCAAAGCCGTTATAAAGCTTTCATTCATCGGGTTTCTGCGAAAAAACCTTTCATCGAACGGTTCCATGTGCTTGCTTGCCCACACGCACCCATTCTTTGCCGGAAAGGACGCTTCGCCGGGGATGTTCCCAAATGCTTACCTGTCTTTCCTGGCAGTAATGTCAATGCGGTGTGCCGCATCTACCCCTTCAACCAGCTTGTCTTTGCCAAATATGAAGTCTTCTCTCTCATAATTGGCTTTGGTGATGCGGGGGGTGAGGAAAATGGCCTCCTTGGGGCAGGCCTCTTCACACAATCCGCAGAAAATGCAGCGCAGCATATTGATTTCATACTTAGCCGCATACTTCTCTTCACGGTAGAGGTGCTTTTCTTCCGGCTTACGTTCAGCAGCCACCATTGAAATAGCCTCAGCCGGACAAGCAACAGCGCAAAGGCCGCATGCTGTGCAGCGTTCTCTTCCCTGATCATCGCGTTTAAGCACATGTTGGCCCCGATACACCGCTGTAAAAGGCCTTAATTGCTCAGGATATTGTACCGTTGCAGGCTTCCTGAAAAAATGTTTCAGGGTGATACCTAAACCAACGGCAATACCCGGCAGATAAAGTTTCTCGCCAAGGGTGTACTGTTTGTTTGAAACTACTTTTGAACGATTGGTAAGCGGCTGCATGAATCAGAATGTTTTAGTTATCAATCCAGAGCAAAACTCCTCCGGTGAGAAATATGTTTAACAATGCCAGCGGAAGCATCACCTGCCAACCCAGACGCATCAACTGATCATATCTGAATCGTGGCAGGGTCCACCTAACCCACATAAAGAAAAAGATAAAGGCAAAAATCTTCAGGAAGAAAATTAATGTGCCTAAAAGTACAGTTACATTCTGCGAAAGTCCTAAGCTGTCAATAAAGGGGAATTGATAACCCCCAAAGAACAGACTTGCCATAAATGCAGAACTTACAAACATATTTACATACTCGGCAAACATGTAAAAACCCAATTTCATCGAACTGTATTCGGTATGGTAGCCTCCAACCAGCTCAGCCTCACATTCAGGCAAATCAAACGGCGTACGGTTACACTCAGCAAAGGCGCAAACCATAAATATAAAGAATGCGAGTGGCTGCTTAAACACATACCAATTGAAACCCTGTTGTTGCTCTACAATCTCACCCAGACTTAATGTGCCGCTTACCATGACTAATGAAATCAATGAAAGCCCCATGCCCAGTTCGTAGCTAATCATCTGTGAAGATGCACGTATAGCACCCAGCAAACCGTATTTGTTGTTACTGGCCCATCCACCTATCATAATGCCATATACGCCCAGCGAAACCACCCCAAACACGTACAATACCCCGATGTTCAAATCAGCCACCTGTAAGGGAATGTCTCTTCCGGCAATGTTTAAAGTGCCACCCCAGGGAATCACTACACTTGTCATCAATGAAGTGAACATTGCCAGGCCAGGACCCAAAATGAACAAAAATTTATTCGCTGCACTGGGAATAATTTCTTCTTTGAAAAAGAACTTTCCACCATCAGCCAGCGGTTGTAAAATTCCGAAGGGGCCAGCCCGGTTCGGTCCTACACGGTCTTGCATAAAAGCCGCTACTTTCCTTTCGGCATAAGTTGAATACATGGCAATCAGCAGTGAAATCAAAAAGATTACCACAACAATTACCGATTTATCTATCAGATATAAGAAATCCATGTTACTTGAGTTCTTTGGCTGGTAAGGCTTCCGGAGAAGCAACGAATTGAGTTCCTTTCAAATAATGGTTTTGTGAAATCACCGAATGACGGTCAATCTTCCTCGGCCCTTCTTCTATCCAATCACTCAGGTCTTTTTTCTCAAAACGACAAGTATTGCAAATCCATTCGGCTACTTCACCCCACTGGTCTTTGCGGCCTGTAACACGGTAAATGTCATTGCCGAACTTCCATATTACAGCCTTACCAGCGCAGTCAGGGCAATCACGATGCGCATCATAAGGTTTTAGGAACCATACGCGGCTTTTGAACCTGAATGTGCGGTCGGTCAAGGCTCCTACCGGGCAAACATCTATCATATTACCGGAGAAGTTATTGTTCACAGCACCTTCGATATATGTGCTGATTTCCGAATCCCAGCCCCGGTTCATTACACCGTGTACCCTTTGTGGTGTCAGCTGATCTGCAACTTTCACGCAACGATAGCACAGAATGCAACGATTCATGTTAAGCTTAATCGTAGGCCCGATATCTATTTCGTCAAAAGTGCGCTTCTCATAATCGTACCTCGACTGGCTTTTCCCCCGGTCGTATGAAAGGTCCTGAAGATGACACTCTCCGGCCTGATCGCAAATCGGGCAATCAATTGGATGGTTTATTAGCAGGAACTCAGTAACCGCTTTTCTAACATCTTTTACCTCTTCAGATGTATAGTTTTGTACCTCCATGCCATCCATGACCGGTGTACGGCAGGAGGCAACCAGTTTGGGCATAGGACGCGGATCTTTCTCAGAACCCTTACTCACCTTTACCAGGCAGGTACGGCAGTAACCACCTGATGTTTCAAGGGTAGAATAATAACACATAGCGGGCGGGGTCACACCCGGTCCGATCATCCGGGCAGCCTGTAAAATAGTGGTTCCCGGTTCGACCTCTATGGTCTGGTTATCAATGGTAATTTTTATCAGGCTCATGGCAATTCAATTAGGCAACCACAGGGGCAGGTTTAACAGGCATGATAGGCTCTTTATGGCCGTGTTTTGGGTCTTTCACCTTCTCGGCATGCAGTACATGGTACTCAAACTCATGCCTGAAGTGTCTTATGGCGGCAGCAACTGGCCAGGCAGCTGCGTCTCCCAGCGGACAAATTGTATTTCCTTCGATTTTTTTAGCAACCCCAACCAGTAAGTCAATATCATCAAGATTGCCCATGCCTTTTTCGAGGCGGCGCAATACTGTTTCCATCCACCCGGTTCCTTCGCGGCAGGGACTGCATTGCCCGCAGCTTTCATGCCGGTAGAAACGGCTGAAGTTCCAGGTGTTACGTACAACGCATTGGTTTTCATCATAAACGATAAAACCACCGGAACCTAACATTGACCCGGTAGCGAATCCGCCATCCGACAATGATTCATAAGTCATCAAACGGTCATCACCTGTTGCTGTTTTACAAACCAAGTACTCAGGCAAAATGGGCACTGATGAACCGCCAGGTACACAGGCTTTTAAACGTTTGCCATTGGCAATACCTCCACAATATTCATCAGAGAATAAAAATTCTTCTACCGGTAAACCTAACTCAATTTCGTACACACCGGGTTTATTGATATTGCCGGATGCAGAAATCAATTTAGTACCTGTTGAACGCCCGATACCTATTGCAGCATAAGCCTCACCACCATCATTTACAATCGGCACTACGGCGGCTATGGTTTCAACATTGTTAACCACCGTTGGGCAGCGGTAAAGTCCTTCAACTGCCGGAAAAGGAGGCTTTATTCTGGGGTTGCCCCTTTTGCCTTCCAATGATTCAAGCAGGGCTGTTTCTTCTCCACAGATATAGGCTCCCGCCCCTACTTGTACATATAAATCAAGGTCATAACCCGAACCCAAGATGTTTTTACCCAGCCAGCCATTGGCATACGCCTCAGCAATAGCCTGTTCTAAAATTCTTGAAACGTAGAAATATTCGCCCCTGATGTATATAAACGACGTATTAGCACCCAGCGCAAAACTTGAAGTAATCATCCCTTCCACCAACAGATGCGGGATGCGCTCCATCAGATAGCGGTCTTTGAAGGTGCCTGGTTCTGATTCGTCGGCATTGCATACCAAATAGCGTGGCACACCTTCAGGTTTTGCCAGAAAGCTCCATTTCATGCCGGTTGGGAAACCAGCCCCTCCACGCCCGCGCAGACCTGATTTCTTCACTTCTTCAGTTACCGCTTCCGGACTCATTGTTTTCAGCGCCTTCTCAACCGAAGCATAACCTCCGTTTGCACGGTACACATCATAAGACCGGATTCCCGGAACATGATCTTTTGCCAATAATAATTTCCTGCTCATACCGATTAGTTGCTGTTAACAAAATCCAGGTCTGTATAATTTCTCCGGCGGTCTTCCTTACGATACCGCTCTATCAGGTTATCAATGCGCTCTTCGGTGAGATTCTCATGGTACTCTGCACCACATTGCAACATAGGTGCGGTTCCACATGAACCCAGGCATTCTACCGTTTTTAAAGTAAACATGCCATCGCTGGTGGTTTCGCCTGCCTTGATGTTCAGTTTTTTTCCAATGTATTCTACCACATCCTCAGCGCCACGGGTCCAGCATGAAGAGGTCTGACACACCTCTAATACACATTTACCAACGGGTTTCAGGTTGTACATTGAATAGAAAGAGGCTACCTCATAAACCTCAACAGGCAAAAGCCCCAAAATCTCCGCGACATAATCGAGTACTTCCGGACTTAACCAGCCATCTGATTCAGCCTGGGCAATATGTAAAACCGGGAGCATCGCTGATTTTTGCTTTCCTGCCGGATAACGTTGAATGATTTTTTGGATGCTTTCCAAAGCCGGTTCGCTAAAACGTATCGTCTTGCGTTTTTCCGGGTCAAATTTCTTTACTCCTTGCTCGTTTGACATAATTAACAGTTTTATGCGTCTAACTCTCCGGCGATGACGTTCATACTTGACATTGTCATAATCGCATCTGAAAGCATTTGCCCTCTGATTAACTCCGGATACGCCTGGTAATAAATAAAACAGGGCCTTCTGAAATGCAGGCGGTAGGGCTGTCGGCCACCATCAGAAATGAGGTAAAAGCCCAGCTCCCCGTTTGCACCCTCTACAGAATGGTAAACTTCACCTTTTGGCAGGTCAACCTCACCCATGATAATCTTAAAGTGCCAAATCAGTGCCTCAATGGTGGTATATACCTCTTGTTTTTTTGGCAGGTAAAACTCCGGACAGTCAGCATAGTGATTGCCCTCCGGCATACCCTCATAAGCTGCTTTGATAATCTTTAAACTTTCTCTGATTTCATTTTGACGCACCATGTAGCGATCAAACGTATCACCGTCGGTTCCAACCGGAATCACAAAATCAAAATCCTGATAAGATGAATAGGGTGTCATCACGCGTACATCGTAATCAACACCCGCAGCACGCAGGTTTGGTCCGGCAAAACTATATTCTAGTGCCCTTTCTGCTGAAATCTTGCCCACCCCGATTACACGATCCATAAAAATCCTGTTTCGGGTAAGTAAACGGTCAAATTCTTCGAAGCGCGCCGGAAACTCTTTCAAAAATGTTTCAAGTTTTTTCCGGAAATCTTTATTGAAGTCTCTTTCAAAGCCACCTATCCGGCCAATATTAGTTGTAAGCCTTGCACCACAAACCTCCTCATACATGTCGTAAATGCGCTCACGCTCCTGAAACATATAAGTAAAACCCGTAAGTGCCCCTGAGTCTACCCCTAAAACCGTATTGCAAACAAGGTGGTCTGCAATTCGTGCCAACTCCATGATAATCACACGCATATAGTCAACCTTCTTGGGCATCTCTACCTGCAGTAATTTTTCAACCGTCATGTGCCAGCCAATATTGTTTATTGGGGCCGAACAGTAGTTCATCCGGTCGGTTAATGGTGTAACCTGGTAATAAGGCCGCTTTTCTGCAATCTTCTCAAACGCACGGTGTATGTACCCAATCGTAGGTTCTGCATCAACAATGATTTCACCATCTAACTTGAGAACATTCTGAAAAATACCATGTGTCGAGGGGTGGGTAGGCCCCAAATTGAGCGTGTTATAGACCTTGTCGTTGCCAGTGGCCTGATCCTCTCCAAATATTGTTGCTTCTTTCATGATGTACAATTATCTACCAAAGAATCTGTCGTCTTTATCTTCCCTTGATGAATCTTCCAACGGAAACTCCTTCCTTAAAGGAAACATCTCCATGTGGTCAACATTGAGAATACGTTTTAAATTCGGATGCCCTGTAAAAATTACCCCAAAAAAATCATAGGTCTCACGCTCCATCCAATTTGCCCCGGTCCAGATATCTGTAACTGAATCAACCTCAGGATTTGTTACCGGCAACCAGGTTTTAACCCGAAGCCTGTAGTTGGCAACCAGATTGTGCAGGTGGTAAACAACGCCAAGCTCCCTATCCTTCTGTTCCGGCATGTGAACACCACATATATCGGTTAAATAAATAAATGACATTTCAGGGTCATTCCTTAGAAATTTTGCAATTTCCTTAAGCGCATCAGCAGCTACTTCTACATTCAGGAAGTCGGCCGATAGCTCGGTTGACAAAATTTTCCCGCCAAAAGTTTCGTTTAACCGGGAAATGACAGTATCGTTGTTAAGTGCCATTATTCTATGCCGTAAGATGCCAGTAATTGCTTGTACTCCGGCTGGTTACGCCGCCTGAGTGATTCATTCTTTACAAGATCCTGAATACGCATGACCCCGTCAAGAATTTGTTCCGGACGTGGTGCACATCCCGGAACGTAAACATCTACAGGGATAATTCTGTCTATCCCTTGTAAAACGCTGTAAGAGTCAAAGATACCTCCACTGGTTGCACAGGCACCAACGGCTATAACCCACTTGGGCTCAGCCATTTGCTCATATACCTGCCGGAGAATGGGTGCCATTTTTTTTGCAATAGTGCCCATGACCATTAATAAATCTGCCTGACGAGGAGAAAAACTCATCCGCTCACTTCCAAACCTTGCCAGGTCATAATTGGCCCCCATTGTAGCCATAAACTCGATACCACAGCAGGATGTGGCAAACGGTAATGGCCACATCGAGTTTGACCTTGCCAGACCAATTACACTGTCGAGGGTTGTTGCAAAAAAACCTTGCCCCTCCATGCCGGGGGGCATCTTTGCTAATTTTATTTCTCTCTTATCTACTTGAGATTCAGGTTTTTCCATGATTTCATTCCCATTTAAATGCTTGCTTTTTCCTTAAATAGAGAAAGCCAAGCAAGAACAAGCTTACAAAAATGCCCATACTAACAAAACCCTGGGTTCCAAATTCTCTGAAATTGGTTGCCCAGGGATAAAAGAATATGACCTCTACATCGAACAACACAAAAAGAATTGCAGTCAAAAAATACTTGATCGAAAAGGGTAAACGTGCATTGCCCTGTGGCTCAATGCCGCACTCAAAGGTTTCAAGTTTTTTTGCTGACTTCCGGTTCGGCCCTAAAATATGCGTAATCCACAAAGTGCCGGCTACAAAGCCACCGGCTACAATCAGCTGGATAAGCACCGGTATGTACCCGTCATTCGAAGTTTCCATAAGCTTATATCACAATCTTTAACAGTTTCGCAGGGTGGATTGTTTCACTACCCTCCTTTTCGTCGGCAAATGTATAAAATAAGCTTGCAGGATTCAGGTAATTAACAATTTGATTCGCTGTTTCTCTTTTCAGAAAAGCAAAACAAAAACATTTTAACAGATTGTTAGTAAATTTCCGCCCTTATTTATGAGCCTTCCACTATTGATTCAGCGCTGCTTTCTGCCGGCTTTCTTTGTTTTATTACTTCCTCATCTGGCATTTGCACAAGCCGATGCAGGTGATAACCAGCTTGTTTGTGGTCAATCTGCTAACTTAACAGGAAGCGTCGCTCAGGATACTTCGGTCAAATGGACAGTCCTCTTTGGTGATGGTGTTTTAGAAAATCCTGTTGACCCCCAGAGTGTAATAAACAACTTATCCTTTGGCAAGAATGTGCTTTTGTACGAATACATTTTTGATGAAATAAGCTATTCAACCGATACCCTGATCATTTATCGCTACAACGTAATTGATAATCAGACAATTAACTATTTTGTGTGTGGCGATAATTTGCCGGAAGCCTCTAATGGCGGCCCTTTCGACAGCCTTGCGATATGGATGTATCCGCCTGGAATACAACCAGTTACTGATTCGACTTTTTCTGCCAGCAGTTTAAATCCAGGCTTGAATATTTTTAACATTAAAATTCTTTATCCCGATTGTGATTCTTCAATAATCACTATTCATATTAACAGCGACACTATTCTCACCGCTCAGGCCGGTGACGACCAAAC
>JAIBAI010000104.1 GCA_019695235.1 Bacteroidia bacterium
CAGATATAATGTGGTCCGGGAGGGAAAAACATCAGTGTAGCAGGTTGTTTTACCAGTACGCTAACCGTATCGTAAAACGTACAACCACTTACAGTATCATTGATGGTTAAAAAGTAGTTTGTTGATTGTGCGGGGCTCGCTGTTGGGTTCAGCTTACCCGTATTGTCTAAACCATCTGATGGGGTCCAGGCAAAGACGTAAGCACTTGTGTCGAATAAACCCAGGTGGTTTAGACCTAACACCACTGATTCACCAGCACAAAGTTCGTGGTCAGGCCCGGCTGGCTGTGCTGCAAATTGGCAGGGGATGGTATCCTGGTCAGGAATCCGGTTGCTTGCGCTGGCAGCATTGATGCCACAAATTGCAAGCAGAACAACAAGACTTTTCTTCACAAATCAGAATTTTGCATCTGATATACGCATCCTTTGCCTTAGAGGTTGATTCATTTGCTGCCTTTTTCTTACATAGTACCCAGTGCTGGTAATTTAGATTTTTCTGCTGCAACGTT
Organism: Bacteroidia bacterium; assembly: GCA_019695235.1. GTDB lineage: Bacteria > Bacteroidota > Bacteroidia > M30B66 > M30B66 > JAIBAI01. The sequence goes on from JAIBAI010000104.1 coordinate 509, forward strand.
ATTCACTCACTATTCACGCAGTTTTACAATATTCAAATTGCCCATCTGCTGAATATCTGCAGGAAGCTTTCCATTGTCGTTAATGAATATGGTATAGCCTCTTTCTGTAAGTTGTTTCAGCGTGTGATGGTCTGGTAAATCAGGATATACTGTAAGTTGCGTGTAGAACATTGCTTCAATGGGCCGTGGGTAATTAAATAAAACACCTTGAGGTGATTTATTGTTTTTGAATGATTTTAGATCTTGCGCCCAATCAGGATTTCTGTTAGTCATGTCAAATGGTTTAACGCGTTCGATGCAATACCTCACGGGTAATGCGATTAATAATAGTAGAATAGCAGTCTTTAACCATTTTTTATTTTGCGGTACATCCCACTCCTTTATTTCAAAGAAGAATGCGGCTGTAATAATGAAAAGCGCAGGCGAAATAAATAAAATATAAGCCTGCATTTTTGTTTTGGCCAGAGAGAAGAAAATAAGCGGAATGCAAATCCATATTAGTAAAGCTAAGTATTTTTTGTTTTGTGAATCTTTAAAATATTTCCAGATGAACCAAATGAGTGGCAAGTAAATAAGTTCACCATAATTGATTCGTATTTGATCAAGAAAGTACCAGAATGAACCTGTTCTTTCGTCAAGTACTGTTGTAATATGCTTGATATTAAACGAAGCCTCCCAGGCAGCCTCAGCAGGGAAATATTGGTAGATATAAAGCTGCCAGGGTAGTGCAACAAGTAAAATTGTGACAAGAATCACACTCAGTTGAATTGCAATTGCTTTGTGTGTAAATCGCTTAGAGTCAAGCACAATTAATAACCATACGGGCAAAACAATTAGCGCCGGAAGCCATTTACTTAATATGGCTGCACCAATGGATAATCCGGCAAGAAGATTAAAAGCGTTTCTTTGTTTTTGAACAAATAGTATACTAAAGACTATCGCCAGTTCTATAAAGAACATGAAGAAAATATCTGGGTGATCGGTTGCAACACGCCCGGCGCTTAATTCGATGATTAAGCCATTAATTGAAAAAAAGAAAGCAGCGAGCCAGGCAAGCTTTTTTGAAAAGATATAAGAAGCGATAAAGAACGTTAAGCCAATGCCAATGGTTGACAGTACTACAGAAGGCAAGCGCAAGGCCAGTTCATTGACGCCAAAAACTGACATACTGATTGCCATTGTCCACAAAGGCAGTGGTTGTTTATGCACCCATACATGGTTACTTGTCCAGCTTGTGTAATCGAATGGAAGAACAGGGTGCTCGTAAAGCGTAGGTAACAAAGGGTGGCTCATTAAATGCTTCGCCACCAGTGCATGATAGCGCTCATCCCAGGGGTGGAGGTACAGGTCTGCAGCTGTATAAAGCCGTAACACTATACCACCAAGCATCAACAGAATCAGTGAAATGGTATAATCATTTCTTGAGGCACGTTTCCATGCGAAGAAATAAATCAACAGGCATAAAACTGACAGCACAACCGAGTAAGATAAGTTCACCTTTTGGAATTTCTATTTCCAGAAACTACAAAGGTATACGCTCATCGAATGTTTAATCTGCCAAATAGCCGAATTTTCCCTGATTAAACTCTTCAAATGCCTGGATCAGCTCCTGACGGGTGTTCATTACAAACGGACCGTGTGCAGCAATAGGTTCATTGATAGGCTCGCCGCTTAACACCAGCACAATGGTATCTTCAGTAGCCTGAATCGTAAAGTCATCAGCATTATTGCTCATCAATGCCAGATGGTCGGTAGGTACTGATTCTGAGCTATTCACTGTAATACTGCCTTCAATTACCAGCAATGCTGTGTTGTAATGCGCCGGAAAGCTAAACGAAGCATTTGCACCTTTTTTTAGTTTGGCGTTCATCAGGTGCACAGGCGTGAAGGTGGAGGCAGAGCCATTGACATCCTGGTACTTCCCGGCAATCACTTCAATCTCTCCCTGGTTATCTGGCAGGTAAAATCGCTTCATTTGTGCATTTTCAATGCTTTGGTACTTCGGACTGCTCTTTTTGTCTTTCGCAGTCAGGTTCACCCAAAGCTGCACCATTTGAAAAATACCCCCCTTTTTGCTCCATTCGCTTTCATGAAACTCTTTATGAAGCACTCCATTTCCGGCAGTCATCCATTGAACGTCTCCTTCGCCAATAACGCCACCCCCACCGCTGCTGTCGTGATGTTCAACCTTTCCTTTATAGGCAATGGTCACCGTTTCAAAGCCCTTGTGGGGGTGCACCCCTACACCCTTCGGAATTTCGCTTGGCTCGAAATAATACTTTGAGTTGTAATCCAGCATGATAAACGGACTCATTCGCTGCATATCCATGCGGTACCCTGAGGGAATAAAGTTATGCACTCTGAAGCCATCTCCTACAAAATGAGGTTCTCTTGGGCTTGCAACTAATTCAACTTTTCTTGCTTCCATGTATGTACATTAGTTTGTATAATTAACCAAACCGATTCAAATAGATTTTGTTTATGGTCAAGGTAAATTTATAGCATTTTGGTAGGTTTTGTTTCGTGTAGGTGCTGTTAACAGTGAATTTCCGGGTGAAAAAATACTTACAGGATTTTGGAATAGGGGCTTATTTATTGCCCGAAATGTAAACCGTTCCGGCAAATCTTTTCGCTGGTTCGGCGATGCTGAGCACGTAAAAATAGGTTCCTTCGGGCAGGCCTTCACCATCCCAGTTGTTTTGGTAATTATCGCT
>JAIBAI010000105.1 GCA_019695235.1 Bacteroidia bacterium
TCAACCGACAACAAGCAACCAGCAACTAATTCATGAACACCAACAACCTAAAACGCTTTGCCAGGGAAGCCCGTATTAAATTGCTCGATCAGGTGGGTCGTAAGCTGGAGTTTGTGTTAACACACGACACGGCAGAATTGCGGGGCAAGCAGAACGAAATAGAACAACTTAAGAGGAAAATAGCTGAGCAAGGCAAAGAGCAGGTAGTAGAAACCGTAGCCTACACCTGGTTCAACCGTTTGATGGCTTTGCGTTTTATGGATGCCAATGGATACACCATACCCAAAGTGGTGACCCCATTGCCGGGCATGACCAATCCTGAAATCCTGCAAAATGCCTTAGGCGGGAACGTGGAGGCGGAATTAAAACTCTACCGCCAACGACTTAATGATTTGCTGGATGGCAAAACGGCTGCTACTGATGCCCATACCGAAGCTTACAAAATGCTGTTGGTGGCTTCCTGCAACCAATGGCATACGGCCATGCCCTTTATGTTTGAACGTATCAGCGATTATACAGAGCTGCTATTACCCGATGACCTGCTGAGTGATTACAGCATTGTGGTCGATATACGCAATGGCATGAGTGATGAAGACTGCCAGCAGGAAGAATTGATTGGTTGGTTATACCAGTTTTACATTGCCGATAAAAAAGACGATGTATTTGAAGGGCTGAAAAAGAATATTAAGATTACGGCCGAAAATATACCTGCAGCTACGCAGTTGTTTACCCCACGCTGGATTGTACGCTACATGGTAGAAAACACTCTGGGCAAACTTTGGCTTACCTTAAAGCCTAATAGCAAACTAAGGCAGCACATGCCTTATTATATTGAAGCTCCTGAAGGCAATGACCCTGCACCACTTCCCGAAGGAATAAAGGGAGTTACTGATATTACCTTCCTTGATCCTTGCCAGGGCAGTGGCCACGTATTGGTATATGCTTTTGATTTATTTACGAAGATCTACGAAGAAGAAGGATACAACACCAACGAAATACCTGCACTTATTCTGGAGCATAACTTGTTTGGTATTGATATAGACGAACGGGCAGCACAGTTGGCGGCTTTCGCCTTAACCATGAAGGCACGCAGCTATTATAGCCGCTTCTTACGCAAGCCGGTGCAGCCGCATGTAATAGCATTGGAAAATGTAAACGAAGACATCATTAAACAAGCGGTGAAACTACCTTTGCAGGTTGCAGGAAAGTTGGTGTATGATTATAGAGATTTAACCCTTTACAACCTTACCCAAGCCGACAATTTTGGTTCCCTAATACAAATAGACCCGGAAGAGTTAAAAGCACTATCCATTCAAAAAGGTAGCATTTGGCAAGAACAGGAACAAAACCTAAAGGAACAAGCCGAATATCTGAGCCGACAATACCATTGTGTTGTGACTAATCCGCCTTATATGGGAACAAAAGGGATGAACTCCAGTCTTAGTGATTTTGTTGAAGAAAATTACCCTACCTCCAAATATGATTTGTTTGCATCCTTTATGGATAGATGTACAGAGTTCATTCCAAATTACGGTTATTATGCAATGATTAATCAGAATAGTTGGATGTTTCTGAGTTCTTACGATGACCTAAGGAGCAATTTACTTAAGAATGAAACAATAATATCTCTCATTCATCTTGGGCCAAGAACATTTCCAGAAATATCTGGAGAAGTAGTACAAAGTGTTTCATTTATTATAAATAAGAACAATGAACCACTCCAAAATTCAGTTTTTGTTAGACTTGTTGATGTAAAAGATGCCTTTCAGAAGGAAGTTGAATTTAAAAATTTGAAAAGGTATTATTTTATTAGTCAACGAAGCTTTGATGCAATACCTGGAAAACCCTTGGCTTATTGGGTACATCGATCATTGTTAGACAAATTTAACTCGTTTCAAAAGGTTGATGAGTTTATTCATTCGGATGGTCAAAACAAAACTGGAAATAACGAGAGGTACGTTCGATTTTTTTGGGAGGTTCCTGCTTCTAAAATTGGCAAGAATAATAAATACATACTTTATGCAAAAGGTGGGACATTTAGAAAATGGTATGGGAACATTGTGCATGTTGTGGATTGGTCAGATGAATCACGCAAGTTTTATAGGAGTAATAAAATAGCACGTATTATAAAAGATGAATTATGGTACAAACCAGGATTTACATTTTCAAGAATGGCTAGTACGGTTAATGTTCGCTGTCTCGATACAAGAGGGACATTTGATGCTACAACCGTATCCTTTTACACAAAAGATTCAAATAGTGATCTATTTAACACTTTGCTCGCATTCTTTAATAGCAAAATAGTTGATTATTTTATATCCATACTTAACCCTACGCTTGTTTTCCAACTCATAGATATTCAGAAAATTCCATTTTTTGGCTATAATGCAAAAATTGATGAATCACTTGTTGAAAAAGCAATTAGCCTGTCAAAAAATGACTGGGATTCAACTGAGCAATCATTTGATTTTAAGGAGTTCAGTTTATTGTCGCCTTCAATTAAAAGAAAAATACTTAAGGAGTCAATGAATGAATTTGAACAAAATGCAAAAAAGTCATTTTATGAATTAAAAAAGATTGAGGAAGTTCTCAATGAGCAGTTTATAAAAATATACGAGCTTAATAAGGAAATTAATTCACAAGTTCCGTTAGAGCAAATTTCTATTTTACAAGAAGAAGTCAAAATTGTTAATGGCGAATTTTCTATTGAGCCAGTATCCGTTTTGTTGCAGCTTTTAAGTTATTCTGTTGGTTGCATAATGGGAAGATATAGCCTTGACAAACCTGGTCTTGCATTAGCAAATCAAGGCGAAAACTTGCAGGATTTTCTACAGCAAGTGTCCAACCCTACATTCATGCCCGATGAAGACAATATCATCCCGGTATTAGATGGGGAGTGGTTCAATGATGATATAGTGGGCAGATTCAAGGTGTTTCTCAAAGCAGCATTTGGAGAAGAGTATTTTGAGGAAAACCTTAAATACATAGAAGATACCATTGGCAAAGACATAAGAAAGTATTTTGTTAAAGACTTCTACAACGACCATATTAAGCGATATAGAAAACGGCCCATTTACTGGATGTTCAGCAGTCCCAAGGGACATTTTAAAGCCCTCATCTACATGCACCGCTACCAACCCGATTTGTGTAGCAAAATGCTGAACGATTACCTGCAAGCCTTCATCAGCAAACTGGAAG
>JAIBAI010000009.1 GCA_019695235.1 Bacteroidia bacterium
GTGGCTTTTACAGGAATATTGTGGCGTGCAAACGATTGAAGTATGCCTCTGATGTCTTCGCGGTTTACCTTGATGGTTAGTTCAAGGCGGGTAGAGTCGCTTATTTCATCAATGTACAGACTTAAAATTTTTGCATCATTTTCTTCTACAATCCTTGCAATCTGGCTTAGTACAAAATCGTGCGCATTGAGTTCAAGAATAATTACACCACCCGGATTAGTAACTGCCGTCATGTCGGCAAAATGTTCTACCAATGAGCGCAGACTTATATTGCCTAAGTAATTGTTCTCGGCGTCGAGCACCGGAACAATGGTTAGCTGCATTTTGGCTACCAGTTTAAGCACCTCATAGATATGTTCATTTTCATAAACGAAGGGCCTGAAAAGCGATAATGGATGATTCCCCAGTGGCTCTTCAGGGGCATTCAAATCAAGAATGTCTGTGTCAGATACCACCCCAAGTAATTCGTGATTGTTTACTATGGGCAAGTGAGATACCTTGAATTCGTCCATCCAGTTAAGGGCTTTAATGCCGGTGTCGGAGGTTCGAAGGGGCGGGATGGTGTCAGAAATCAGGGCAGAGGCTAACATGATTCACTTTTTATCAATGAGGTGCAAAGAGATTAATCCCGACAAACCTAAGTAAATCACGTAAAATTGCAAGGATTATTTCAGCATCCCATGAAAACGTTGAAAAAATGCCTTTTAAAGGATTGAGATTTCCCCTATCCATGCCGGATAAATGTACCTTTGTAGCATGGTGAAGCTGAGTGTTAATATCAATAAGATTGCCCTGATACGTAATGCGCGTGGAGGCAATGTGCCCAACCTTTCTGAGGCGGCGCAAAAGGCTGAACAGTTTGGGGCACAAGGAATTACCGTGCACCCCAGGCCTGATCAACGCCATATAACCTACCAGGATGTAGAAGACCTTAAGAAGCTGGTTACAACTGAATTGAATGTTGAGGGTTATCCTTCTGAATCGTTTATAGAGCTTGTATGCAGGGTAAAGCCACATCAGGTAACATTGGTGCCTGACCCTCCTGATGCTCTTACCTCGAATGCGGGCTGGGATACGAAAGTGCATGAGATTTTCCTGCGTGAAGTGGTTACACATTTGAAAAACCATGGGATAAGGGTATCTATCTTCATGGATACAGATACTGCATTGTATGATTCAGCCGCCCGCACCGGAACTGACCGAATTGAGTTGTACACTGAAGCTTATGCTACCGGCTGGCTTATCAATCCGGCAAAAGCTGTGAGCCCCTATACGGAAGCTGCCATCAGGGCACACTCATTAGGTATGGGCCTGAATGCCGGGCATGACCTGAATATGCAAAATTTGAAGTTTTTTGCGCAACAGGTACCTCACTTACTTGAAGTGTCAATTGGTCATGCCCTGATTTCAGAAGCCTTGTATTTAGGGCTTGAAAATACCATTCAAATTTACCGCCGGCAACTACAATGATTTTATTTCACCGACATTACGGGCAGGGTACACCGCTGGTTATTTTACATGGCTTGTTCGGGCAATCAGATAACTGGGCAAGTATTGCAAGGCGGCTTGGAGAGCAGCACCTTTCTGTGTTTTGTATGGATTTGCGAAACCATGGCCTTTCTCCACACAGTGAACAGGTAAGTTTAGCGCTGATGGCAGCAGATGTAGCTGAAACGCTTGAAGATTTGCGCATTCCAGCGGTACATTTGCTCGGGCACAGCATGGGCGGGAAAGTCGCCATGGAGTTTGCGCTATCATTCGCAGGGAAATTGAAAAGTTTGATTTTGGCTGATATCGGACCAGGGTATTATCCGCCACATCATCAGGAAATAATTAAAGGGCTGATGGCCGTGAAGCCTGAAGAGGTTAAATCACGGCAGGAGGCAGAGGAGCGCCTTGCAGCTTATGTGAAAGATTTAAGTACGCGGCAGTTTCTCTTAAAGAACCTGTACCGAACCGACGATGGAGAGCATTTTGCCTGGCGCTTTAACCTGGAGGCCATTGCAAAGAACATTGAAGAGGTAGGTAAAGCCTTGCCAGGAGAAACCATTAGGGTCCCCAGCTTGTTTTATCATGGTGGGCGTAGTAATTATGTAAAACCAGCCGATTACTCCTCCATACAGCAGCAGTTCACTGCGGCAGAATTCAGACTCATGGAAGGTGCAGGCCACTGGCTGCATGCAGAACAGCCTGAAACTTTTATTAGCACGGTTATTGATTGGATACGGCCGTTTGCCTGAAAATAATGTTGGTAGCATTACCAGCCTTGTGCAAAACAAGTTAATTCAGAATTTACAAGTTGTGAGGTGAAATTTTGCATTTTTCACAAACAGTGCAACAATATCTTGTGCATAATTTGATAAGATAGAACCTTTGGGCACTGTACATTCAGGCCTATGGTACACATCGGTCAGGAAATAAAACGGGTAATAAAGGAGCGGAAAATGAAGGTTGTTGAATTTGCCCGTAATATTAATACAGACCGCAATAATGTTTATGACATTTACCAACGATCTTCAATAGACACCGAGCTACTTGTAAGGATTAGTGAGACCCTGAAATACGACTTTTTCCATCTCTATTCGCATAATGCACTGCAAAAGAAATTTGGGCATGATTACCGGGATGCTTACACTGCGTACGGAAATGAGGCAAACCATGACTTGCTATATCTTGAAGAACGGATAAAGAATTTAGAGAAGCGACTTGATGATAAAGAAGAAATCATTCGTTTGTTAAAGCAAGGCAAGCCTTAACCGCATCATTTTCGCTATTTTCGCCCCATGGAAACAGTGGTAAGCGGAATCAGAAGCACAGGGCACCTGCATTTAGGCAATTATTTCGGTGCAATCAGAAATTTTATTCAGATGCAACATGAGCATCAGTGCTATTTTTTTATTGCCGACCTGCATGCATTGACCACCCATCCAAAACCTGAAGATTTCAGGCAGAGTGTTCGGAAAGTGCTTGTTGAATATTTGGCGGCAGGGCTTGACCCGGAGGCCTGCACTTTATATATACAAAGTGATTTGCCACAGATTCCGGAGCTTTATTTGCTCCTGAATATGTATGCTTATGTTGGCGAGCTTGAACGCTGTACTTCTTTTAAAGAAAAAATCAGAAAGCATCCGGATAATATCAATGCAGGCTTGCTGACCTACCCGGTGCTGATGGCTGCGGATATCATTATCCATAAAGCTACAAAGGTGCCGGTGGGCAAAGACCAGGAACAACATCTGGAGATGGCAAGAAATTTTGTTAACCGTTTCAACCATTTGTACCAGACTGAATATTTTCCTGAACCACACGCCTACAATTTTGGCAAAGAGCTGGTTAAAGTACCAGGCCTGGATGGTTCAGGAAAGATGGGTAAATCAGAAGGTGAGGGGAATGCCATTTTTTTGGTAGATGAACCGGAGGTGATACGCAAAAAGGTAATGCGGGCGGTGACAGATACCGGACCTGGAAATCCCGGGCAAGAAATGTCGGAACCTGTTGCCAACCTGTTCAATTTGCTCAGCCTGGTATCAACTAAAGATACGGTTGATTATTTTAAAGAACAACATGATAAGGCAATTATCCGGTACGGTGATTTGAAAAAACAGCTGGCTGAAGACATTATAATGTTCACTGCACCGATACGTGAAAAGGTACGTGAGATTAGTGCTAACGACGACTATCTTGAGCAGGTTATAGCGCTCGGCGGGTTGAAAGCACGGGAGAGTGCTGCCAGAACACTGAAAGAAGTAAGAGCCATCATTGGTTTTACTAACTAATAGATGATGAGCATCAGCTTGATTGATTTTGAATAAGATACTCATGGCTGGTAAATGCCGGATAAATAAGTCTTTTAATGCCTGCCGGATAATTTTATTTCTGCTTGTACTATTTGGACTGAGTGCCTGTGCCAGCCGGATACCACCCTCTGGCGGGCCAAAGGATTCAAAAGCTCCTGAGATTGTAAGTTCAATACCTGCAAATGGCAGTACGGGCTTTGGTGGTGATGTGATTTCATTCAATTTCTCAGAGTACGTTCAACTTAAAGATGGTGGTTCAGGGATATTAGTGTCGCCACCGCTTAACGTACCACCTCAGGTTTTACTGAAAGGCAAAACGGTTCAAATGAGCTTTCGTGAAAAACTTCATGAAAACACCACCTATTCGATAACCATTGGGAAATCGGTAGTTGATCTCACAGAAGGCAATGCTTTGCAGGAGCATTCGCTGGTTTTCTCAACCGGGGCGTCACTTGATTCTTTAAGTATAAAGGGTGCAGTTGCAGATGCTTTTACAGCAAAGCCTGTTGCCAGCGTATTGGTAATGCTCTATCCGGCATTAGAAGATAGTCTGCCTGAAAAGACCCTGCCTGTTAAGTTAGCCCGTACGGATGGCTCAGGGAAATATCAAATTGATAATATCCGGCAAGGGACTTATATGGTGTTTGCGCTCAAGGATGAGAACAATAATTACAAGTATGATTTGCCGGAAGAAAAAACAGGTTTTTTAGACAGTTTGGTGGTGCTTACACCAAGGCTGCGGTCAGAAATTGACTTTCGAATTTCAGTCAACCCTGAAAAACGACAAAGACTTTTGAAGAAATCGTTCAACCAACCTGGAAAGGTGCAATTGAAATATGCCGTTCCGGTGAGTGAATGGCGCATTCAATTGGCCGATGGACGCAGTGAGTCAAGCTGGACTGCTGGTTTTGTGCCAGGTACAGATTCACTTATTGCCTGGATACCCAGACCTAAAAAAGACAGTTTGGTACTTTATAGCGAAACGGTCAGTGATGGAAAAGCGCGTATTGATACACTTGTGTTTTTAACACATACTAGCCCGGTGGCTCGAGGCCGCAAAAGTGCTGAAGGCCGGGATACAAGCCTTCGTTTTAATATGAAATTGCCCGGTGGAAAGTTAATTCCTGACGATACGCTTACAATAACTGCCTCCAGGCCCTTGTTACGTGTTGACCCTTCGCGCTTTCATTTACTGCGTGGCAAGGATACAATACCGTTTACATTCCCAGACTTGCTGAGTGAATACCAGCAACAGTATGTTGTTTCGGGGCTTCCGGCTTCAGAGAAAAAACACAAAATTCTGGCTTACCCTGGTGCATTTACAGATGTTTATGGCATGAAGAACGACACCTTGTTCTGGGAATTTCAGGAATTTCTTGAAGACGAACTCGGGATTTTTTCTATGTTACTAAAAGGTAATCCGGGACAAGGTCGTTGGGTTTGGGAATTGGTTGATAAGTCAGGTACTGTGGTGTTGCAATCACTATTTGTGCCTGAAAAGCCACTGAGTATTGATAATCTCATTCCTGGCACATACACCGTCAGGTTGTTCAGAGATGAGAATGCGAATAACCGATGGGATCATGGTAATTTTTACCGTAAACAACAACCCGAACAGATATTGCATTATCAGGGCCAAATCAATGTGCGTGCCGGCTGGGATATAGAACAGACCTGGGAGCTACAACCCTGATGTTTACCTGATATGGTTTTACGGCTGGTCAACAGGAAATTGGGAGAAAAGCAAAGTCATCCGCTCCTGAATGTTCTCTAAACAGAGATTGCCGATGCTGCCGGCATGTGTATGATGCAGCACAGGTGGCTTTTGGAGTTTCCTGCTTTGCACTTCTTCTGCTACGATTTTATATGCATCTCTAAACGGAACCCCATTCAGAACCAGCTCGTTGACACGCTCAACGCTAAATAGCTGCACATAACGCTCATCATCTAATATGTTTGCCTCTACTTGAATGTGTTCAAGCATAAAACCAGTCATTTGTATGCAAGCCTGCATGTCGCCCAAAGCGGGGAAGAGCATTTCTTTGGTCAACTGCAAATCACGATGATAGCCTGAAGGGAGATTTGCCAGCAGGATGGTAAATTCATTGGGCAATGCCTGGATACGGTTGCATTTTGCCCGAATAAGCTCGAACACATCAGGGTTTTTTTTGTGCGGCATAATGCTTGAACCCGTAGTTAATTCGTCAGGAAATGAAATAAATCCGAATTGCTGATTCATATACAGGCATACATCTGCAGCAAGTTTTGCAAGACTTGCGGCTATGGCCGCAAGGGCTTGTGCAAGAGATTTCTCAGTTTTACCACGCGTCATTTGGGCGTACACTACGTTGTAATTCAGCGCTTCAAAGCCAAGTAAGCGGGTAGTCAACTCTCTATCGAGCGGAAATGAAGAGCCATAACCAGCCCCGGAACCAAGAGGGTTTTTATTACAAATTCGGTATGCTGCCAAAAGCCATTCGAGGTCGTCGCTTAGGCTTTCAGCGTAGGCCGAAAACCACAAGCCAAATGAGGAGGGCATTGCCAATTGAAAATGCGTGTACCCTGGAAGTAATTTTTGTTTGTGCTCATCGGCAAGTTTGAGCAAGAGGTTAAAAAGTTCATTTACCTGTTTTGCAATTACAAGCATTTCACTGCGGAGAAACAATTTTATATCGAGCAATACCTGATCGTTGCGTGAGCGTCCGCTGTGAATCTTTTTGCCCGCCTCGCCAATACGGCGTGTGAGCATTAATTCAATTTGCGAGTGCACATCTTCTACACCCGGTTCGATGGAGAATTTACCATTGGCAATTTCCTGTTCAATTTGTTTTAGTTCGCGGTCTATTTGTTGCCATTCATCTGCACTGAGCAGGCCGATATGGTGCAGCATCTGTGCATGTGCCACGGAGCCAATTACATCGTGTTTTGCCAGTAGGATGTCAAATTCACGGTCACGACCAACGGTAAATTGTTCAATGATACGGGCTGTTTCAGAGGAAGTTCCTTCCTGATTTTTTTGCCAAAGTTTCATAGGCTTGATAATGATTCAATCAACTGGATGTAGCTGGAAATACCTTCCCTTATTTCATCCAAATAAATATATTCGTCGGCGCTGTGTGATCGTGCTGAATCACCCGGGCCAATTTTTACCGATTCGCAAGGAATGAGTGCCTGGTCAGAAGTAGTAGGGGAGCCATAGGTCTTTTTTTTCATTGCTGCTGCTTGCAACACCAACGGATGGTCACTTCGGATGGAAGATGGGCGCAAACGCATTGATCTTGGTTCTACTTCGCATTTTACATGATTGCGAATTTCTTCAAGCAATTCTTCCAGCGTATATGCATCGGTACATCGTATGTCTACGGTAAAACGACATTCTGATGGTACCACGTTGTGCTGGGCTCCTGCCTGAATAATGGTCACATTCATTTTAATTTCACCCAGGCTTGCAGATACCTTTGGAAATTTAAAGGTTCTAAACCATTCAATATCTGGCAAGGCATTGTAAAGCGCATTCACCCCCTCGTTTCGTGCAGCATGGCCTGGCTTTCCATGGCTGATACAGTCGAGCACCATCAGACCTTTTTCTGCAATTGCAAGGTCCATTAAGGTGGGCTCACCAACTATGGCCAGGTCAATTCGCCCCAGTTTCGGCAGAACCAATTCAATTCCATTGACTCCTGAAATCTCCTCTTCTGCACTGGCAACGAATATGATATTAAAGTACAAATCTGTCCTCAAATAAAAATTAATGAAGGTAACTGCCAACGCAACCAGGGCCCCGCCGGCATCATTGCTTCCCAAACCGTACAGTTTGCCATTTTCAATTTCCGGAAGAAATGGGTCGCGGGTATATGCCGCATTGGGTTTTACGGTATCATGGTGCGAATTGAGTAGAAGCGTCGGAAGGCCTTCCCGAAAGTGGAAATTTCTTGCGATAATATTGTTCCCTACCTGCTGAAAGGGGATATTATGGTTTGCAAAAAAACCGGCGATTAATTGTGCAGTACCTTGTTCCTCTCCACTGAATGAAGGCGTGGCAATTAGGCTTTTAAGCAATTCTACTGCTTGCTTATACAAAACATTCAGCTCAAGCGACGATTCTGGTTCCTGTGTTTTCATTGTTAGAGATGAATGAAACAAGTTGAAGTGCATGAAGGATAGAAACCTCTTCTACTCCTGCATTAATTGCGGCAAACGCATTGTCGAGTTTCGGAAGCATTCCATCAACAATTTTACCTTCGTTTTTTAAATTTTCGTAATCGTGCTTGTTGATGTGTGTAATCAATGATTCATTGTTGTTGACATCAAGCAGTACTCCTGCTTTCTCAAAGCAAAAATGCAGTCTTACCTTAAAAAACTGAACCATTGCAATTGCAATAAAAGAGGCTATCGTGTCGGCATTTGTATTCAGCAATTGCCCCTGATGGTCATGAGTAACAGGTGCAATAACAGGATTCAATCCGGCAGTGATGAGTTGTTGAATCACCTTTGTATTTACTTTTTGAGGGTCGCCAACAAAACCAAAGTCAATTTCAGGATGAATTCTTTTTTGTGAATGGATGAGATTCGCATCTGCACCACACAAACCGATGGCATTGCAATTGAAGCCCTGGAGCTGGGCAACAATTTGTTTGTTAATCAAGCCGGCGTAAACCATGGTAACAACCTGCAGGGTGTCCTGATTGGTAATACGCCTGCCGCCACTCATCTGTGTTGTGATGCCCAGCCGAGTAGATATGCTTGTGGCGATTTTTCCACCGCCATGCACAAGAATGAATGGCTGATTGAGCTGGGCAATTTGCTTTAAAAATGCAGTCAAGGCATCCGACTGATCAATGATGTTACCGCCAATTTTGATGATGTGGAGGGTCATTTTTGTGAGTAAAGATAAAAATGAATTTGGCTAAAGCCGGTTTACGGTTGGTGGATTTACAATCCCAATTATTTCATTGGCTTTAGCCCAGCAAGCCATTGTCAGTAAATCCATACTTCTCCATTGACCGAAGGAAAAAGCTGCCCCTATTAAGGTGCAAGGCCCCATTTTAATTATAGATTATCCAGCATCTTCTTCAACACTACCTGAGCTGCCCAAATCCGGTTATCGGCTTGTGAAATGACCAAAGAGCGGGCGCTGTCGAGCAATTCATCGCTCAATTCAACATTGCGCCTGACAGGCAGGCAATGCATGATTTTGCCAAGTGAGGAATGGCGCAGTTTTTCTTCCGTTAACATCCATTCGGGCTGGTGGAGAGTATGGCCGTAATCCTGGTATGAAGACCAGTTTTTTACATAGATAAAATCTGCATCCTGTAAGGCTTCATCCTGATGATGTATGATTCGCGCACCTCGGGTAAAATCTTCTTTGAGTTCCATACCTGGGGGATGAGTGATGCTGAGGTCCATTCCGGCGGCGAGCATCCACTCGGCAAATGAATTGGCTACAGCCTGGGGCAATGCCTTGATGTGTGGTGCCCAGGTAAGAACCACTTTAGGTTTGCGGCCTGATTCCTTCCAGGTTTCCCGGATGGTAATCAGGTCGGCCAGACTTTGCAGGGGGTGCAGGGTAGCTGATTCAAGACTGATTACCGGAACACCTGCATAACGGATAAACTGGTTCAGGATAATTTCCGCGTAATCTTCCTCCCTGTTTTGCAGGCCGGGAAAACAGCGGATGCCGATGATATCACAATACCGCCCCATTGCGGCTGCTGCATCTTTCACATGTTCAACTGTTGTTCCGTTCATTATGGCTCCTTCTCTGAATTCAAGCGCCCAGCCTTCTTTGTCCACATTTAGTACCATCACTTCCATGCCCAGGCTGGTGGCGGCTTTCTGGCTGCTGATGCGGGTGCGCAGACTGGGGTTCATGAATATCAGGCCGAGTGTCTTGTGTTTCCCAAGCCCTTCCTGTGAAAAAGGAGCGTTTTTCAGCGCCAATGCTTCATCTGAAAGGCTCAATACGTCAGGTACATCTTTTACTGAGGTGAATTTTCTCATCGTGCTAATTTCTTGACATAGTGGTTGTTAGGTAGAGTTGTCTAATTGTGATTCGTAACGGGTGCAAGTTGTTGGATGGCTTTAAGGAAGAAATCTACTTCAAAGCGCCCCAGGTTAAGTGCCGGTAAAATGCGCAATGTATTCTTGTCGGATGACGAGCCGGTAAAGATGTGATGCTTTTCGAGCAGGGCTTTGCGGATAGGCGCACAAGCATGTTCAAACTCAACCCCTATCATTAACCCGTAGCCGCGCACTGCTTTGATACCCTGAAGATTTTCAAGACTATCCATCAGGTGTTTTCCGGTGAGTGCTGCTTGTTTAAGCAGGTTTTCTTCTTTAATTACGTCGAGTACAGCGATAGCTGCGGCACAGGCAAGGTAATTCCCGCCAAATGTTGTGCCCAGCAAACCATGTTTTGCCTTGAAATCAGGTGATATGAGTACACCGCCCACAGGAAATCCATTGCCCATGCCTTTGGCCATTGTTATCAAATCGGGTCGGATGCTGGCATGCTGGTGGGCAAAAAATTTTCCCGAACGGCCATAGCCGGATTGCACCTCGTCGAGAATCATCATGGCACCGTATTGAGTACAAAGCTCTCTTATTTTTAAAAGGAACTCAGTTGTAGGCACCTGTACGCCTCCAACACCTTGTATCCCTTCGATAATTACAGCTGCAGTTTGCTGGTCAATGGCTTTGTTCAGGCCATCAAAATCATTCAGGCAAACAAACTCAATTTGCTCATTTGCATTTACAGGGGCCTGAATTGATGGGTCGTCAGTTGCGGCCACAGCCAGCGACGTGCGCCCATGAAAAGAGCCTTTAAATGCAATGATTTTTTTGCGTCCGGTGTGAAATGATGCCAGCTTAAAGGCATTCTCATTCGCTTCTGCACCCGAATTACACAAGAAAAGGCTGTAGTCAGGATAACCCGATAGCTCACCTAATTTCATTGCCAATTCTTCCTGCAATTGAATTTTTACTGAGTTAGAATAAAATGCAATCCGGTCAAGTTGTTCCTTTATTTTTTGAAGGTAATGTGGGTGACTGTGCCCGATAGATATCACAGCATGGCCCCCATATAAATCAAGATAGCGTTGTCCTTTATTATCCCATAACCAGGAGCCTTCGGCTTTAACGGGTTCAATATCAAAAAGCGGATATACGTCGAATGTTTTCATTGAGTATGGGTTTAAAAAGCACTTGGTTTCAGGCGAAGGCCAGTATCTTCTGCAAATCCTGCCAACAGATTAAAATTTTGTACCGCTTGTCCTGACGCCCCTTTGAGCAAGTTGTCGGTTACGGAGCTTATTACAAGCATATCATCTTTCTTCTCTAAATACAGGAAGCATTTGTTGGTGTTCACCACCTGTTTAATATCTACAGGAATATGACTCAGCCATACGAAAGGGTGCTCATGATAGGCTTGTTGAAAGAGGGTGTTAGCATCTTCTATTGAAAGGGTAGTGGGTATGTAAACTGTTGCAAAAATCCCCCGTGTAAAACTTCCCCGGTACGGAATAAAACGTATTTCCTGTAGTCCCTCAGGTTGTAAGTTGCGAAGGGTACGGCCTATCTCTGCCAGGTGTTGATGGTCAAGTGTTTTATAGTTGGATACATTGTTGCTTCGCCAGCTAAAATGACTGCTTTGGCTGAGCGACTGCCCCGCACCTGTTGAACCGGTAATGGCAGAAATATGAATATCGTCATTTAGAAGCTGCCGGGCAGCCAAAGGCAGGAGTGCTAACTGAATGGTAGTTGCAAAGCATCCGGGATTTGCAATGTTTTTTCCTGAAGAGCGGATAGCAGTTCGGTTTAATTCAGGCAGCCCATACACCCAGTTTTCGTCTAACCTGAAATCCTGGCTGAGGTCAATGATGCGGATATGTTTCGGCACCTGATGTTCTAAAAGGTACTTACGTGACTCCCCGTGTCCCAGGCAAAGGAAGAGAAAATCAATCTGCTGAAAATCAGGCTCAGTGAAACGAAGCTCTGTTTCGCCCAACAGGTCATGATGCACTTCATCAAGCCGTTTGCCAGCATTACTTCTACTATGCAGCCAGCAAAGTTCAACCCCTGGGTGGTTGAGCAGAAGCCGTATCAGCTCCCCGCCAGTGTATCCGGCTGCTCCTGCAATTCCGACACGTTTTAAAGTTATTTGTTCAAAGGTCATCATAGCTGCTTTTTTTGTGTTTCGCTGCGTACCTGTTCATAGATTGCCACCTGATTACCGAAAATCTTTGCAAACCCTTTCACATCTTCACCAGACCATGAACGGTTCATTTCTCCATAACTGCCAAATTTTGGCGACATTAAATCGTAGCTTGATTCTATCCCGCTCATGGTAAATCTGTATGGATGAAGCTCGATATATACCTTGCCTGAAACATGTTCCTGCATGCTTTGCATCATTGTCTCAAGATTACGCATCACAGGGTCAAGAAACTGTCCTTCATGTAGCCAGTTGCCATAAAAATCAGCAATCTGGTCTTTCCAATACAATTGCCATTTGGTAAGTACATGCTTTTCAAGCAAGTGATGTGCTTTGATAATCATCAATGGTGCTGCTGCTTCAAAGCCTACCCTTCCCTTGATACCGATGATAGTATCACCAACGTGAATATCCCGGCCAATTGCATAAGGTGCTGCCAATACTTCAAGAGCGATAATTGCATCTACCGGATGGGCAAATTGCTGCTCATTTATCCCGATAAGTTCACCTTTTTGAAATGTAAGGCTGATTTGTTCAGTAGTATGTTTGCCCAATTGAGTTGGCCAGGCCTCTTCTGGCAAGGCTTGCCTTGAATTTAAAGTTTCACGGCCACCGATTGAAGTACCCCACAGTCCTTTATTAATACTGTATGCTGCTTTCTCAAAGTTCATCTTAACGCCGTTTTGTTGCAGGTATTCAATTTCTGCTTCCCGTGAAAGTTGCTGATCACGTATGGGGGTGATTACCTTCAGATCAGGGCAGAGGATGTTAAAAACCATATCGAACCTAACCTGGTCATTTCCGGCACCTGTACTGCCATGGGCCACGGCATGGGCTCCGTGTTCTTTTGCAAATTCGGCGATTGCCATTGCCTGAACAAAACGTTCGGCACTAACCGATAAGGGATAGGTATTGTTTTTTAGCACATTACCGAAAACCAGGTATTTTATAATTTTTTGGTAATAATTCTTTCGCTCGTCAATACAAGTGTACGAGGATACTCCCAATTGTTCGGCATGCTTTTGGATGTCGCTGATTTCTTCTTCTGAAAAGCCTCCGGTGTTCACCGTAACAGCATGTACCTCGTGCCCCAGTTGCTTGTGTAAATAAATCGCACAATAGGTGGTGTCAAGTCCGCCACTAAATGCCAGGATTGTTTTCATCTTTTCTTTTTAAAAGGTTTGAGTTTGCTGTTTTGCAGGGCTTTTGTAAAACTGAATTGTTTGAGCCGGATAAGGCGCTCGTAAATTTTTGACTGTTTATTAAAATCCCAGAAGCGTTTCTTGGTTTTCTTTTTTTCTAATGGGTCGTACAACATAGCAGTACAAATGCAGTTTGTACGATTTTTACTGGTTAGAATATCGAAGTTCACACAACTTTTACAGCCTTCCCAAAAGGCATCGTCGTCGGTAAGTTCTGAGTATGTAACCGGCTCATAACCAAGCTCGCTGTTGATTTTCATTACAGCAAGGCCTGTAGTTAACCCGAAAATTTTCGAATCAGGATATTTCTTTCTTGAGAGTTCGAAAATCTTCTTCTTGATTTCACGCGCCAAACCACTTTTGCGGTACAGTGGTGAAACAATTAAGCCTGAATTGGCTACGTATTTTCCATGCCCCCAGGTTTCGATATAACAAAAGCCAGCCCAGCTTCCATCTGAATACATCGCAATAACGGCCTTCCCTTCCTGCATTTTTTTTATCAGGTAGTCAGGGCTTCTTTTGGCAATTCCTGTGCCCCGGGCCTTGGCAGAGGCAGCCATTTCTTCGCAAATAGAATTGGCGAAAAAGGTGTGGCTTTGATCAGCCACTACTATTTTGAAATCTTTCAGCGACATGCAGAATGATTAAAATTTGCTCCTGATTCAAATCAGGAAGATTATTAAAAAGAAGAGAAAGGGCAGGGGGGTGAGCTAATCCGCGCAGGAAGCTCTTGAGATAACCGTACGCTTAGGCGCGTCGTGAGAAAAAGGCAGGTCTGACAGGAGCCATAACCAATTTAGCCTTTTGACAAAACAAGGACAGCGCCAGATTTATTGTCGCGCCGATCAAGATATTCAACTTGTTTATTTTCATTTTCCGGTAAAGGATTCAAATGAATGGAATGGTAAATTTCATGCAAAGATGCATAAAAATAAAATACAATACCTTAGAGCTTTGCTACCCAACCAAAAGGGTCTTCAATTTTTCCGGCCTTTAATTCATCAAGAAAATGCAGGGCTTTACCAGCAAAGGTTTCAGGCCCGGCCTCAGGAATACGAAAATCTTTTCCTTCATGGCCTATTACAGAGATAGGGGCAATGTTGGCAGCTGTACCGGTACCAAATGCTTCCTGAAGGGTGCCGTTTTCTAATGCAGTGAGAATTTCTTCTACATAAACATCACGTTCTTCCACTTTCATGCCCCAGTGTTGTGCCAGCCGGATAACGCTGTCGCGGGTAATCCCTGCCAGCTTGCTTGGGCTGAGCGAAGGTGTTACCAATACATTGTTGATGACAAACATCAGGTTCATGGTGCCAGATTCTTCTACGCGGCTATGGGTGGCCGCATCGGTCCAGATTACCTGATTATAACCCCTTTGCTGGGCAAGGCGGGTAGGGTAGAGTGCCCCGCCATAGTTTCCTGCAGCTTTGGCATAGCCTGTACCGCCTCTGTTTGAACGTGAATATGTTTTTTCTATTTCCACCTTCAATTCATCAGTATAATAAGGTCCTGTGGGTGAAGTGAAAATAATAAATGTATAGTTTTCAGAGGCTTTTACCCCAATTACATCATCTGTTGCAAAATAAACCGGGCGTATATATAATGAACGCCCTTTGCCAGTGGGTATCCAGGCCTGGTCGAGCTTTATCAGCTCTTTCAATCCATCCATAAAGATTTCTTCCGGAACGGGCGGCATGCACAGGCGAATGGCGGAGCTTTGCATCCTTTTGTAATTCTCGTAAGGACGGAAGTATAACAGTTCGCCAGCTTCATTTTTGTAAACTTTCATGCCTTCAAAAATGGCCTGGCCATAGTGCAAAACAGCACCCGCCGGACTTAAACTGATAGGGCTGAAGGGAATAATACGTGCATTAACCCAGGCTCCATGCTGATAATCAGCAACAAACATGTGGTCAGAGAAAATCCGGCCAAATGGCAATTGGTTGAAATCTATTTGAGAAATCCTTGATGGATTGGCCTGGGTAACCGGAAACGACATAGCTGACAATCAAATTTGAGCGCAAAATAAAACATTATAGAAACACCAGATTAGAAATATGTATGATGAAAATACCTTAAGCATCTGCCATGAAAAAAAAAATATTTTTCCGTGCCGTTTGGATGAATGATTTTTTGTTCTACATTTGCACTCCGTTTCAAAAACGGCCCGTTCGTCTAGGGGTCAGGACACAAGATTTTCATTCTTGGAACAGGGGTTCGATTCCCCTACGGGCTACTAAAAAATTAAAAAGCGATGGCAAACCATTCGTCAGCGATTAAAAGAATTAGGGCAAACGATGCCAAAAGAATTCAGAACCGTTATTTTCATAAGTCGGCCCGTACCGCTATTAAGAACTTGCGTCTGACTGCTGATAAAAAGGCAGCAGCAGGTTTGTTGGTAAACGTAAGCTCTATGCTCGACAAATTAGCGAAAAGAAATATTATTCACAAGAATAAAGCGGGTAACCTTATTGGTAAGCTTACACGTTACGTGGGTACATTGAAATAAGCAAATATTAAAGTTGTTAAGCCGCTCTAAGCAATTAGGGCGGCTTTTTTTATGCACAAACTACAGGTGTTTCGCCGTGCCAAAGGTATCAATCCTGCTGCTCCATACCTTCTTGCATAAAGCTGCCTGCTGCTCCATACCTTCTTGCTTAAAGCTGTCTTGTGGGGCTCCAAAATAAAGTAATACTGAAAACGCCGGTAAATAAAAAAGGCCGTCCTCAAAAAAGGACGGCCTTTTGAAAGTGTTATTCAAACACTATGGTCATTTCAACCCGGCGGTTCTTCTGGCGACCTTCGGGCGTGGTATTGGTGGCAGTTGGTCTGGTTTGCCCGAACCATTCAGGTTTGAGGCGTTTGATGTCAACCTGTTGGGCAGCAAGGTATTTCTGAACCGATATTGCCCGGTTCTTTGAAAGTACCATGTTACTTGCTGGTTTACCAACATTATCGGTATGACCACTTATAATAAGCGTCCACTCAGGTTTCTTAATCAGCAGTTTTGCCAGTTCATTCAATTCATCAAATGAACTTGCTTTGATGATTGCTTTACCGGTTTCGAATTCAAGATTTTCAAAAGCAGTACGCAGAATCTCCTGTTCTTCCTTGCCAATCGGTGGACAGCCGTTATTCTCCGGAACGCCCGGTACTGTTGGGCATTTATCCAGTTTATCCGGCACCCCATCACCATCGCTGTCGCTTAGCGGGCAACCTTTGTTTTCTGGTAGTCCGGGTACTGTCGGACAGGCATCCACATCATCTAACACCCCATCGCCATCCTGGTCTTTGTTGGGGCAACCTTTGTTGTAGGCAGGTCCTGGTTCATCCGGACAAGCATCAAGACGGTCTTCAACGCCATCACCATCACGGTCGGGGCAACCATTAAACTGTTTCAGTCCGGGCACATCAGGGCATTGGTCATCTTTGTCAATAATCTGGTCGCCATCTTTATCCGGACAACCACCGTACATTCTAAGACCAGGCTCATCAGGACACAAGTCATCTTTGTCGGGGATGCTGTCGCCATCACGGTCAGGGCAACCTTTAAAAGCAGGCAATCCGGCAAGGAACGGGCATTCGTCATCTTTATCGGCAATGCCATCACCATCGGTATCAGGGCAGCCATCAAGTGCACGTGGGCCACGCTCATCCGGACATTTGTCAATCTTATCCGGAATACTATCCAGGTCACGGTCAGGGCAACCTTTTAGATAGCCAGGGCCTGGTTCTAAGGGGCAGTCATCGAATTTGTTGATGATACCATCCCCATCTGCATCGGGGCAGCCTCGCAAACCTGCCGGGCCTTTCTCATCCGGACAATCATCTTTTCTGTTAGGTACCCCATCTTTGTCCTTGTCGCAATAATCTTCATCTGTTGTTTCACGATGGGTAACAAGAGAAATACCCACCCGGATATTGGCGGTACGACTGGTAAACGGACTGATAAAGCCTATCAGGTTATCGCTGGCCACTGTGAGTTGTATCAGGCTAAGCCTGGCAGTAAATCCGGCACCTATATTCAATAAGCTGTTATTTTGGTACGACCAGTTGCTTGTAAAGTCGAAATGTGTGCCAATACGTTTGCTGAAACCAGCGGTAACAGTGGGGTACACTTTGCCGCCGAAGAAATTGCCCATCATCAGCAGGTACAAATCAGTTGAAGGGTTCAATAGCCAGTTGCCCCCTAAAAATATCCGCGTAGGGAGTTTTGAGTAATAAGAGTCATGGCGCTCCTTTATTTTTAGTACGTTGCTAATTGAGTCAACATAAGCATCGGCGCCTGAGTCAAGGCTGTCGGGGTTCGTGTTGAGTAGCTCGTTTAGATAGATGCCTTCGAATGAATAGGTTTGTGCCTGATTGGCATAATTTACCGGTTTATATTTCCATCTTATCCCGCCCAGGTCAACTACACTTGCAGAAAATCTGAATTGGTCGCTGAACACATATTCAGCCCCGAAATCAAAGCCCAATCCCCTGTTCCCACGGTTAAACAGGTATGACATTTGTGTGAGCGAATCTGGCGAGAACTTATCCAAGCCGGAGGTATTTAATTGTAAAGTGGATACACCATATAAACGGAAGCTAACCGGATCGGTAATCAAAGTAAAATCTCCGGTGCTCAAATCGAGGTTTTCCATACCCTGCAAAAATTTAACACGGGCACCCAATCTTAATTTGCACTGAATATCTCTTGAAAAGGCAATTCCGTACTCACGGTAATGGGTGCCTAATGCCCTTAAAGCGCCAAGGTTAATTTCTTCTCCTAGTTTTTCAGTATTACCATTGATGCCTAATTCAGCCAATTCACGCGGGAAACGGAAGCGGAAATTCACCTTCTCGGTTACGTTGGCTGAAATATACCAGCGCTGCTGTTGCCAGCCCACACTGAACAGGTCTAAATTGACCTGGGTAGAGATAAAACTGTTTTTCCTGAGCTTGCCTAACCATCCGGTTAAATCAAAAAATACCTGCTCAGTACCTTCTTTCTGACGAATCAGATTTCTGTATGTAAACGAGCTGTTGCCATAGTGAACATAATTGTTTGATATCAGCGGAAGCCCAAGAAAATTATCAGTAACCAGCATATATGCCGGATTAATATGCAAGCGGTGTGGATTTGTCTGCAAACCATACAAACTGATGTCAGATTGAGCATTGCCAAAGGCCGCGGACAAACAAAGCAGGGTAATTAGTAGATATCTTCTCATGGCTTAAAAGCTTGTTTTAATTTTGAATTGAGCAGATATCTTGATATTCAGCTTATTGTCTTCGTACACTTTTACAAGTTCGGTGCCATGATCATAGGTGGTCAGCCTTGCCCGTATGCGTATTCGGTTTGCTCCTGCAGCTCTGAGGGCTTTCCATTGTGCCCCGGTCAGGTAGCCATCTTCGATGCTAAGGGTAGGTTTGCTTACTTTTCCGTTTGAAGGGTTTACGATGCCCGATTTTAGTACAGGACGTGCACCTGTGTACAGGGAGTCAAGCGTGGTAAAAACAGGATTCCCGCCCTGGTCAGTACCGTCCTTGCAGAAATATACCTGTAAGGTGCCGTCAGAGGGGAAACCATTATTAATTATCACACGAAGCATCAGACGTTCAATTTCATCAGCAACTTCAGCAAACTCAAAATTAAATGTATCAAGCAGCGACAGGTTCAGGCTTAGACCATCAAGGGGCAGTCTGACCTCTGCATAAACATGTATCCTTGAGGTATCATAAAGAAAATGATTGACAGCCGGATTGGTACCATGAACAAATTGGTGGCTTGTTTGATTGGTCATGTATCGGGGAAACGAATTCAATACATTACCAATATTGGAAGCATTGTTTACTGTGAAGTCTATGTCGTTTTGCCCCTGAGCACCACCATCGGTTTGTGCTGGTACATCTACCGGATAGCTTGTCCCGGATAAATTCACCGGAGGTATCATTGCCCCTGGTCTGAAGCCGGTAAATGCATTTAATGAGCTTTTGAGGGGTATTCCGGCAGAGTTACGAATTGAAATTTTTGCAGAAGGGTCTTCGAAATCAAGAATATCGGCTTCAATTGCATTTTTAAAAATACGTAGAAACAAGGTGTCATTGGTTACTATTGGCATTTCGAGCCCCGGAAAATAGCCTGTGATTTTTTTGAATTCCTGCTCTTTAAGCTGTACACTGCTGGTAAAGTGCCCTGAGGCAGGCACAGTTTCTGAAGAACTCTTTTCAACCTCTGCAATCAAATGTACCTCAAGTTCCTGCTGACTATTCAGGTCAAGCAAAACCCCCGCCAGTGCTATCTCGATATGTGCATTGCCGGGGGTACCTGAAGGAATTACCTGAGCAGATTGCCGAAGTGGAACTCCATTACGGCTTGCTCCCGGAATACTTATGGTGAAATTGACTTTCTGGTTAATGTTTGATTTTAAATCGGCTAACAGCACCCCATCTTTCAACCAAATAGAATCAGGTAGCGCATTGGAGGCACCTTGCCCGCTTAAGGGATAGGGAAGCATCAGCACGAGTGAGTCAGCTACCTTCGTGCCATTGGGCATCTGGTTGAGCAAACCTGAATTGGCCAGACTTAAGCCAAATGCGTTGTTGTCGCTCAGAACAGGAAGCGCTAACAGGTCGCCTGCCATTGCACTGTAGTTGTCAGACAGATAATAGACCTCGACAATGTTCTTGTCGTTAATCACTATCTTTTCAGGAGAGTCTTTTTTGAGAAAGATGTCGTTAACCCCTACATCAGCGTTTACCAGTGGAACCGAAAAGTCAGGTGCCCATTCGCTCTCAGCCATATTGCTGAAATCGTCTTTTTTGTAGCAGGAAGTACTTATCAGCAACAAGCTGACTGCGCTTGCAGCCAGATACTTTTTTGAAAAAATCATGATATATTTATATAAAGCTTATTCAAATCAAATTTATCAGGTTTTTTGAATGTACATCATAAATACTTACAGTAATTTTAAAGAGTTTTCAGAAGCCTGAACGATTTCCTGTGTTCTTCAAGCATCCCTAATTGTGCTATTGCTTCGCGGTGCATAAGGGTGCCATATCCCTTGTGTTGTTGAAAACCATAAGCGGGGTATTGTTGAGCAAGGTCAAGCATGTATTCATCTCTGTGGGTCTTGGCCAACACAGAAGCTGCAGCAATGCTGAGGTATTTGTTGTCGCCCCCCACAATCGTTCGGTGCTCAATTCCCGGAAAGGGTCTGAATCGGTTGCCATCAATGATTAAAAATGCCGGAATGGTTTGCAAGCCTTCAATTGCCCGGTGCATTGCTAAAAAAGTAGCCTGAAGTATATTGATACTGTCTATTTCTTCAACACTGGCGCTTGCCACATGCCATGCAACAGCTTCCTGTTCAATGGTGATTCTAAGCTGTGCGCGTTGTTTGGCTGAAAGTTGTTTTGAATCTCTTAATAAGGGATGTTGAAAACCCTCAGGCAAAATAACCCCGGCAGCAAATACAGGGCCTGCGAGGCAGCCACGCCCGGCTTCATCAATCCCGGCTTCCACTCCCGGATATTTGAAATATGGCAAAAGGCTATTTGCTTTCATGCGCCGGACGTAAAGCGGTACCCGACACCACGTACCGAATGAAAATAAACAGGTTCACGCGGGTTGGGCTCAAAAAGTTTGCGAAAAACCAAAATGAAATTGTCAATGGTACGGGTGGAAGGAAAGATATCATATCCCCAAACCTTTTCAAGAATCATTTTTCGCGAAACCACTTCACCTTCACGGTCAATAAGTAATTTCAGCAACTGAATTTCTTTCTTCGAAAGGGTATGGTGGGTGCCATTGTAACAAGTTATTTCAAAGGTGTTAAAGTTGATTGAATTGCCGCCAAAAGACCTTTCAGGCCCAATACTACTTCCGGTTTTTATCCGGTCAAGACCTCTTTTTATAAGTGAATTTACCCGAAGCAACAATTCTTCTAAATCAAATGGTTTTGCCAGATAGTCATCTGCCCCCAATTTTAAGCCCTGTACCCTGTCGGTACTTGCATTTTTGGCTGTCAGAAATAAAATTGGCACGGTTGCGTTTTCAAGCCGGATGCTTTCGCACACAGCAAAGCCATCAAGCTCAGGCAGCATCACATCAAGTATGAGCAGGTCAAAACGCTCTTCCCGGGCCTTGCGCAATGCCTGCATGCCGGTAGATACACTTACAGTATGGTACCCTTCAAGGTCGAGATTCAGACTAATCATTTCTCGGAGACTGCCTTCGTCTTCTGCAAGTAATATCCTGTAAGCCATAATCGTTGCAAAGCTAAGGACCTTGATAAATATCTCCTATTTTTGCACAGATTTACCGGATACTTTCATTGTAAAGTACCAGAATACCACAAAGTTCATGAAGCACCTGATTGCGTTTTTTCTTCTCAGCTTGTTGATGGGTCAACCATATTTATTAGCGCAGGAGCGGTGTGGTACTACGCTTTTATTGCAACAGCGTGAACAAGAAGATCCTCAGCTAAAAGCCCGCC
Source organism: Bacteroidia bacterium (assembly GCA_019695235.1). Taxonomy (GTDB): domain Bacteria; phylum Bacteroidota; class Bacteroidia; order M30B66; family M30B66; genus JAIBAI01. Next base: position 21,692 of record JAIBAI010000009.1, read on the forward strand.
TGCAAGCATTAAACCAACAGTTGCATGAATGGATTGATGCAAATGCTGACAAAGCAGCCTCACGGGCAGTCATTACCATTCCGGTAGTGGTACATGTGCTGCATCACCAGGCAGAACAAAACATTGCTGATGAGCAAATTTTCAGCCAGATCCAGGTGCTTAACGATGATTACCGCCGCCTGAATGCCGACAAGGTCAATACGCCTTCAATTTTTCAAAGTGTTGCCGCCGATTGTGAGATAGAATTTGTGCTGGCAAAACAAGACCCTTCAGGTAATGCAACTACTGGAATTACCCGAACATATACCCAGGCCCAGGTATTTCAAATGGGCAATGCGATGAAACGCACCGAAACAGGAGGAAAAGCCGCCTGGGATACAAAAAAATACCTGAACATCTGGGTATGTAACCTTAATACCGGTTTGCTTGGTTATGCAAGCGTACCGGGTTCAGAACTTGCAGCATACGATGGAGTAGTAATTTCATACAAGGCTTTTGGAAAGGGGGGGGCCACAGTGGCGCCATACAACCTTGGCCGTACAGCCACCCATGAAATAGGTCATTGGTTAAATTTACAACATATCTGGGGCGACAACGATGGCTCTGACCCTTGTTCAGGCACTGATAATGTGGCAGATACGCCCAATCAAGCTCTTCAAAATGAAGGTTGCCCTAATTTCCCAGCGCCAACTTGTGGTAATACCAGTGATATGTTCATGAATTATATGGACTATACCCGTGATGCCTGTATGAATCTTTTTACCAAAGGGCAGAAAGACCGCATGAATGCTACATTGAATGGGGTGCGTTCAGGGATTCTCAGCTCATTGGGGGGCACGGTGCCTGTAATAAAACCGGTTTGTGACACGCTAACAAATGCTATCAGTCCGGATGGCCTTGTGTTATACAGGGTTGAGGAGTTTTCAGATGACCAGACAGGGTATTTAATTGGCCATAATGGATACAGAGATGCGGCATTTGCAGAGTATATTGGCTCAGTTGGGCAAAAATCTATTGCAAGGATAATGTTTGATTTCGCCAGAGCTGAATTTGGTAATCCACTTGACTCAGTGCTGGTTTTTATCCGGAAGGCAGCAACAGAAGGCCCCGGAGAGGTGCTGGCAAGTCGTAAGCTGGCAATTGCAGCTATCGCAGCCAATATTGATAATTTTACTTATACAGAAGTTGATTTTGCACCAGGAATAACTGTAACAGGCAGTTTCTACGTGGGCTTTGAAATAACCTATCTGCCGGGTGATACGGTGGCGATGTATTCTACCCAGTACGATGAAGAAAGTTCAGGAAATGCCTGGTTTCAGGATTCTGCGGGGGTATGGTCATCGTATGATGATGTTTATGAAATTGCTATCTCATCAGGCGTTTATGTAGATATTTGTTCAACTGTTTCAATTGCAGAAACCGCAGAGAATGTACCGGAAGTGATGGTTTACCCGAATCCGGTAAGTGAAATCTTGAATATATCGTTTGTTGAGAAGTTGTTTTCGTATGAAGTGCTTAGTACAGAAGGTCGCCTTGTCGGTAAGGGAAGCACAGCAACCGGCAGCGTGCAGTTACCTGTAAGCCGGCTTTCAAATGGGGTCTATTTTTTAAGGCTTATCGCCGGAGACAAAATTGCAGGTACTAAGTTTATCATTCAACATTAAAACATGGCTTTAGACCAGCCCGAAGTAGAGAAGCCGGGAGGCGAAATGACATTTTTAGAGCACCTTGAGGCTCTTCGCTGGCACCTTATCAGGTCGGTGCTGGCCATCATGATTTTCGCAGTAATTGCATTTTTCTACCGTGAAGTAGTATTTGATGGCATTTTACTGGCGGCAATGTACCCTGATTTCCTCACCTACAGGGCTTTGTGCTGGCTGTCGCATACGCTTTTACACGATAATTCATTGTGTATCGAGGCCATGCATTTTAATCTGATCAATGTTTCAATGTCGGGCCAATTCACCACCCACATGAAGGTTTCGTTGTTTGCCGGTTTGGTGCTTGCATTTCCCTACCTGCTTTGGGAAGTATGGCGTTTTATAAAACCAGCCCTCTATCATAAAGAGCGACGGTATGCAAGCGGTTTGGTTTTTTGGGGTTCTTTCCTTTTCTTTTCAGGTATCGCCTTCGGGTACTATTTAATTGCCCCGATGAGCATCTATTTTTTAGGTAACTACCAGGTGAGCAGCCTTGTTACCAACCAAATACACGTAGGCAGTTTTATTGACACGGTTGTTGTGACTACTTTTGGGTCGGGCTTGTTGTTTGAGCTACCAATAGTGGTTTACTTTTTGGCAAAAGTGGGTATTGTATCAGCTGCATTTTTACGCCGCACCCGTCGGATATCTTATGTAATTATTCTTATTGTGGCTGCTATTATTACTCCGCCCGATGCAACAAGCCAGATTATTGTGAGTATTCCATTGTTCCTGCTGTACGAGGTAAGTATCTTTATTGCCCGGAAAATTGAGCGGGAGCAGGGGCGGAGTTAAGCCGGTTGTTTGCTGAAAATTGGAATATATAGAGAATACCTGCTCTTTTTCTTATTCGGTTTCCACGATAAAACTTACCTTTGTAACCTGAATCAGAATCAACATGGGAAAATTCGGTGCAACTGAAATTATCATCATTCTTGCGGTTATTTTGCTTTTGTTTGGCGGAAAGAAAATCCCCGAACTGATGAAAGGCCTAGGTCGCGGTATGCGCGAGTTCAAAGATGCCAAAGATGGCAAGGGTGAAGATATTCAGGAAAAGAAAAATTAATCAGGCTACAGCAAAGCTACATGTACCGGTCACTCGCTGAAACCCGGCAGGCACTGCAATCGGGCAAAACGAACATTGTAGAACTTACCAGAACCTACCTTCAAAGCATCCAGGAGCATTCGCACCTGAATGCCTTTCTGGAGGTGTTTACTGAAGATGCGCTTCGTCAGGCTGCAATGGCAGACCAGAAACGTCAGGCAGGCAATCCGGGTAAACTTTCCGGCATGGTGATTGGCCTGAAAGACAATCTCTGCTATAAGGGCCATAAGGTAAGTGCTTCTTCAAAAATTCTTGAAGGTTTTACTTCACTTTACTCTGCAACAGTTGTTGAGCGGCTGATAGCCGAAGATGCCGTTATTATTGGGCGCCTTAATTGTGATGAGTTTGCCATGGGCAGCTCTAATGAAAACTCTGCATTTGGAAATGTGCAGCATCCACTTGATAAGGCATTGGTGCCGGGTGGCTCATCAGGAGGTTCAGCTGTGGCAGTAGCTGCAGGCTTATGTCTGGCGGCTCTTGGCACCGATACCGGCGGCTCCATCAGGCAACCGGCTTCATTTTGTGGTGTTGTAGGCCTTAAGCCTACCTATGGCCGTGTTTCCCGCTGGGGTTGTATTGCTTACGCATCTTCGTTCGACCAGATCGGTCCGATTACAAATAATGTTGATGACAGCGCATTGATTCTTGAGGTAATTGCCGGACAGGATGAATATGATTCTACCCTGAGTACGGTACCAGTTCAGGAGTACTCACAAAATCTGGCATTCAAAGGCAAAACGAAGATTGCTTACCTTAAAGATTGTCTTGAAAGCGAAGGGCTTGATCCGGCAATTAGAGCATCAATGGAAGCCTTGTTCGACAAATTGCGTGCTGAAGGGCATATCGTAGAGCCGGTAAATTTCCCCTATTTAGATTATGTGATTCCGGCGTATTATGTGCTAACAACAGCCGAGGCCTCTTCTAATCTTTCACGCTACGATGGTATTCATTTCGGTTATCGCAGCAAGAGGGCAATTGATTTGGAAACCACCTATAAATATTCGCGTACAGAAGGCTTCGGCAAAGAGGTGAAACGCCGCATCATGTTGGGCACTTTTGTACTTAGTGCCGGATATTATGATGCCTACTATTCAAAAGCCCAGAAGGTACGTCGCCTGATTCGTGAGCAAACCCTGGCAACATTAAAAGAATATTCGTTCATCATTGGGCCAACAACACCTGGAACTGCATTTCCCTTTGGGGCTCATGCAAATGATCCGGTAAAAATGTACCTTGAAGATATATATACCGTTCAGGCAAACCTTGCCGGTATTCCGGCCATTTCGCTTCCGGCCATTAAACATCCAAGTGGCTTGCCTTCTGGCGTGCAACTGATGTCGGCCCCCTTCTCTGAAACTGAGCTTTTGTCATTTGCACGGTATTTGTCAGCCCTGAACTAACCTGCTAAAGGTTTTTTCAGTACTTAGGTTGTGAACAATGCTGTGTTGAATTTGCCGGAAGGAAAAGTTTTACGTAAACGAAAAACGTGTAGGTTTGAAAAATTCCTTGCTAGACGTGGGTTTTAGCCGGAGAATTGAATACTAATAAATGATTAATACCGTTATCGGGGGATGAAGTTCCGGGCATTGCTATGGATTATGCTGTTCTGGTCAGTACAGCTGAACGCACAACGACGCAGTTATATACCGTCGTCAAGAGACACATCAGTAAAACTGCTGAGCGATGACCCTATTTCAGCCGCATTAGATAGTCTTGCCTTTCTAAAGTTGTTTGATAACGTGAAGTACACCGGAGAATTCGGAAGGATAACTATTCCGGGAATGAACAGCGATTCGGTACCTGTTTTTGAAGCTTCGGTCATTGCTGACAGAATTGCAAAATTAGATGCGCAATCGCCTTTTAAGCTCATATATAACGATGAAGTACGTGCATATATCAATATGTACTCTATCCGGAAACGCAATCAGGTTTCCAGAATGATTGGGCTTTCTGAATTGTATTTTCCAATGTTTGAAGAAAAATTGGCTAAGTACAAGATGCCTTTAGAGCTAAAGTACCTGGCCATCGTTGAATCAGCACTGAATCCTGCGGCACGTTCACGCGCGGGAGCACAGGGTTTGTGGCAATTCATGTATGGTACTGGCAAGCTATTCGGACTTAAAGTGAACAGTTACGTAGATGAGCGTTGTGACCCGCTTAAAGCAACTGAAGCAGCCTGCTTGTATATGAAGTATCTCTATTCAATATACAAAGACTGGTCGCTGGTATTGGCAGCCTACAATAGTGGCCCCGGAAATGTCAATAAAGCCATCCGTCGCTCAGGAGGCAAGACGAATTACTGGGATTTGCGACCCTACCTGCCCCGTGAAACTGCCGGCTATGTTCCGGCTTTTATTGCGGCGGTGTATGTAATGCATTATGCAAAAGAACATAACCTCCACCCAATAATGCCAAGGGCGATATTTAATGAAATTGATACCTTACATATCCGGCGCAGAGTTACCTTCACCCAATTGGCAAATGTTTTGGATATGCCCACAGAAGACATTGCCTTTTTAAATCCTTCTTTCTTGCTTGAAGTGATTCCGGAAACTGAAACACACCATGTTCTCACCCTTCCACGTTCGAAAGTTGCCACCTTTATTAACAATGAAGAAACGATATATAACTATAAACTGAGTGCTTCTGCACGAACTGATACAGCAAGTATCAACCAGGCCTTGCCAAAAGTTCGCATTCACACCGTACGTTCTGGCGAGAGCATTTCTATGATTGCCCGCAAGTATGGTGTTACAGTGGCTGAGGTGAAAAAGTGGAACCATCTAAAGTCGTCGCAATTGAAGCGGGGCCAGAAACTGAAGGTTAGCTCGCCCTATAAAGTGCAGGTGCAGGAAGTAGTAGCTGCTTCAGGCGCTTCAAATTCCCAGAGTACAGAACCAACACCTGCAGAGACTCAACAAGCAAACAACCAAAATGATAACACCGCCCCCAAGGCGTATGTTACATATAAGGTTCGGTCGGGTGATACGCCCTGGAAAATCGCTGTAAACCACGGTATGACATTGAATGAATTCAGGTCGCTAAACGGTTTTGGAAATAAAACCGTTTTAAAGGTTGGTATGAGGGTAAAGGTAAAACCCAAGAAATAAAAAAGCCCCCGCAATGCGGAGGCTTTTACAAAGTAAGTTGTTTTTTTAGTTTTGTTCGAAGGGCTCAACAGAGACAAATGATTTGTCGTCTTTTCTTCTTTTAAACTGAACAATACCATCAGTAAGTGCAAATAGCGTATGGTCTTTGCCAATGCCAACATTCAAACCCGGGTGGTGCTTGGTACCACGCTGGCGAATAATGATATTTCCGGCAATTACAGCCTGACCTCCGTAAATTTTAACACCTAAGCGTTTACTGTGTGATTCGCGCCCGTTCTTGGAACTACCGGCTCCTTTTTTGTGTGCCATTTCTTAAGTAATTTTAAATCAGGCTTTTATGCCTTCGATTTGAATTTGAGTGAATTGTTGCCGGTGACCATTTGACTTTTGGTAACCTTTACGGCGTTTCTTCTTGAAAACGATCACCTTGTCACCTTTTAGATGACTGAGCACTTTAGCGCTCACTGATGCACCGCTTACGGTGGGAGCTCCGACTTGCACCTTCCCTTTGTTGTCAACCAATAATACATTGTCAAATGTAACGGTTGCGCCGGCTGCTTCTGGCAGACGGTGTACAAAGAGCTGCTGGCCGTTCTCCACTTTGAACTGCTGACCTGCGATATCTACGATTGCGTACATGATTTGAAAATAGTTTAATCCCTGAATTTTTAAGGGGATGCAAAAGTATTAAATCTTATTGAAAGCGCAAAATATGGTAAATTTTTTGACCAAAACCCTGCCTAAATTGTCAGGTAATGGCTAATTAACAAGTGAGTGCGAAGAAAACTTAAATTGCGCGGCCTAAAATTTGATAAAAATGTCAGACAAGCAACCACTTTTATTGGTCATCGGTGGACCTACCGGAAGTGGGAAAACGGCGATGGCTGTTCGTTTGGCCGAGGCAATGGGCACATCAGTGATTTCTGCTGATTCACGACAAGTATATAAAGCATTAAAGATAGGCAGTGCAGCACCTTCTGACGAAGAATTGGCAAGTGTGCCGCATTATTTTGTAGGCTCACTTGAAATAGGAGAGCCGTTCAGTGCCGGTATCTTTGCCACACAGGCTTCACAGCTTTTAACAGAAAAGCTTTTTGTAAAAAACCCGGTACAGATTGTTTGTGGCGGTTCCGGCTTATATATCCATGCATTACTTAATCCTTTTGATGTTTTGCCGGAAGTTCCACAAACCGTTCGTAAGGCTTTAATTGAGCAGTTCGAAACGAACGGAATTGAAGTCTTAAAGGATGAATTAAGGCAGCTCGACCCTGACTATTTTAATAAAGTAGACCAAAATAACCCGCAGCGATTAATACGTGCACTCGAATTGATTAAATCGAGTGGAAAAACCTATTCGTCAATGTTGGGGCAAAGCAATAATAGTTTACCTTACAGGGTATGCTATCTGGCAATTGATTTGCCCCGTGAAAAATTGTATCACCAGATTAATGAAAGGGTACATAGAATGATTGCCTCCGGATGGATTGAAGAAGCACGGGCACTCATTCCGAATCGAACAATAAATGCCTTGCAGACCGTGGGCTATAAAGAACTTTTTGAGTACTTTGATGGGAAGCGTAATCTGGATGCCACCATTGAGTTGATAAGTCAAAACACCAGGCGGTTTGCAAAACGACAGCTTACCTGGCTGCGAAACAAAGAAAATGTGCGCTGGATTAGTCCGGATACAGCCACAGAAGAGCTAATGAAGCTTATCCTGACGAATAAATAGGAGCAGGTTAAGGATTTGTGTATCTTTGAAATTCTTTTCTCAGAGAAAATTTCATGCAATTTATACCCGGTGAATTACTTGCCCAGATTGACAGTCCAGCCGATCTACGCCGCTTTCGCGAAGAAGATCTTGGGCAAATTTGTCAGGAACTAAGGCAATATATTGTTGATGTTGTGTCAGTAAATGGCGGGCATTTTGCTGCAAGCTTGGGAACTGTTGAGTTGACCGTTGCACTGCATTATGCATTTAATACACCATACGATCAGTTAGTATGGGATGTTGGCCATCAGGCCTACGGACATAAAATGCTAACCGGCAGGCGCGATATCTTCCCGACAAACAGGATTTACAAAGGAATCAGTGGCTTCCCTAAGCGTTCAGAAAGTGAATACGACACATTTGGAGTGGGGCACAGCTCAACATCTATTTCTGCTGCACTTGGTATGGCAGTTGCGTCTGAACTCAACAAACATGACGACAGGCAACATATCGCAGTAATAGGTGATGGGGCAATGACCGGAGGAATGGCTTTTGAAGCGCTCAACCATGCCGGAATGCTTCGCAGCAATATGCTGGTGGTATTGAACGACAACTGCATGTCAATTGACCCTAATGTAGGAGCATTGAAAGAATACCTTACCGACATCACAACCTCTCCTACCTGGAACCGGATGAAAGATGATGTATGGAATTTACTGGGAAAGCTTTCAACTTTTGGCAAGAGTGCCCAGGGAATTGCTTCGAAGTTGGAGAATGCCGTAAAATCAGCGCTTCTGCAACAAAGTAACTTCTTTGAATCGTTAAAGTTTCGGTATTTCGGACCAGTTGATGGCCATGATGTAAATCGTTTGGTGCAGGTTATGAACGACCTGAAAGAAATCCCTGGCCCCAAAATTCTTCATGTCTTAACCACCAAAGGCAAAGGGTATAAACTGGCTGAGCTTGACCAAACGCTTTGGCATGCACCAGGGCTTTTCGATAAAACCACCGGGGAAATAAAGAAAACCGAAAAGTTAACACCAGAACCCCCTAAATACCAGGATGTCTTTGGCCATACCCTGGTAGAATTAGCCAAAGCCGACCAACGTATCATTGGCGTTACACCGGCAATGCCTTCAGGTTGTTCACTGAATATCATGATGAAGGAAATGCCTGAGCGCGCTTTTGATGTCGGCATTGCGGAGCAACATGCAGTTACTTTCAGTGCCGGAATGGCTACCCAGGGTCTTATCCCGTTCTGTAATATCTACAGCACCTTTATGCAAAGGGCATACGACCAGGTGATTCACGATGTGGCGATTCAGAATTTACACGTTGTGTTTTGCCTTGACCGGGGTGGTTTGGCCGGAGCTGATGGGCCAACACATCATGGAGCATACGATTTGGCATATATGCGCTGTATCCCAAATATGGTGGTAGCTGCCCCCATGAACGAAGAAGAATTGCGCAATATGATGCACACCGCTGCTTTAAGGCCCGGGCCGTTTAGTATACGCTACCCCCGTGGCAATGGGGTAATGCCTGATTGGCAAACGCCTCTTCAGCAGTTGCAAATAGGGCAGGGCAGAAAGGTACGTGCAGGAAAAGACATGGCAATTCTTAGTATTGGCCATATTGGTAATCTTGCATTGAAGGCAGTTGAACTTCTTGCCGAAACGGGCCTGGAGGTTGCACTTTACGATATGCGTTTTGTAAAGCCTCTCGATGAAGCATTGCTACATGAGGTGTTTGCTGACTTCGACCGGATAATAACCGTTGAAGACGGTTGCATTCAGGGTGGCTTTGGCTCTGCAGTGCTTGAGTTTATGGCCGACCACCACTATCATGCACGTGTAAAACGCTTGGGCATTCCTGATGCTGTGATTGAACAAGGTACCCAGCCTGAACTGTGGGCTGAGTGTGGTTATGACACCAATGCAATGGTGAAGGCCGCACTTGAATTGGTTGATGCAACACAAGTAATCAGGTAAGTTAATTCTATCTTTTTTATTTTGAGCTCACAAACCGTGCAGCAGCTTCTGCACATTTCTGCCCGTCCATGGCTGCTGAAACGATGCCACCTGCATAACCGGCTCCTTCGGCGCAGGGAAACAAACCACTTATTTGCGGATGTTGCAGTGTTTCGGCATCTCTTTGAATACGTACCGGTGATGAGGTGCGCGACTCGACGGCATGTACTACTGCCTCATTGGTGAAGTACCCACGCATTTTTTTACCAAACAACCTGAAGGCATTTTGAAGTCTTTGATGAACAAATGCTGGTAACACTTCTTCTAAGCCCACACTTGTAATACCGGGCAGGTATGAAGAAGGTGGCAGGGTACCTGAAATGCGCCCTTCAGAAAAATCAACCATGCGCTGTGCCGGTGCGGTTTGGGTACCTCCACCTGCCTGGCAGGCTGCCTGTTCAACCGACTGCTGAAAATACATGCCCGCAAGAGGGCCGTGTTGCCTGAAACATGCCGGGATATCTGTTTCTCTAATTTCTACCACAATACCTGAGTTGGCAAAGGGATTGTCGCGTTTGGAGGGCGACCAGCCATTGGTGACCACCTCCCCATTCTCGGTAGCACAAGGGGCTACAATGCCTCCCGGGCACATGCAAAACGAATAGACCCCACGGCCATCAACCTGTTCTACCAAGGCGTACGAGGAGGGAGGAAGGAAGTTCCCACGGGTATCACAATGGTATTGAATGCGGTCAATAAGGGTTTGTGGATGCTCAATTCGAACTCCCAGCGCAAATGGTTTGAATTGCACCCCGATGCCTTCATTGGCCAGCATGCTATATATATCACGGGCAGAATGGCCTGTAGCTAAAATCAGCGCCTTTGCAGGTACATTAATAGCATTGTTAACTACCACACCATTGAGTGCCCCCATGCTGTGGTTTATCTGGGTTATCCGGCTTGAAAAGTGAATTTCGCCACCATGAGCAAGGATGGTTTCGCGCATTGATACGATAATGCCCGGCAATTTGTTGGTGCCAATATGCGGATGGGTATCAATCAGGATATCTTCTACAGCACCATGGGCAAAGAAAGTACCCAACACTGAACGGATTTCACCCCGTTTATTACTGCGGGTATATAATTTACCATCTGAATAAGTGCCGGCTCCACCCTCACCAAAGCAATAATTTGAATCAGGGTTCACCTGATGTTCACGATTTATAGCAGCTAAATCACGCCGGCGTTCACGTACATTCTTCCCCCGTTCAATAATAATTGGTTTTATACCCAGTTCCAACAGGCGAAGGGCGGCAAAAAGACCGGCCGGCCCGGCCCCCGCAATAATCACTTCAGGGGCACTTGCAACATTGTGGTATAGAGGTTCTGAATAGTCTGATGCTGGAAGGGCCTCCTGATAGTAAACTTCTAATTTGACTATCACCTTTACTTTCCTGCTTCTGCTGTCAATTGAGCGTTTCAGCAGGCGAATATGGAAAGCTGAACCTTGCTGTATGCCCAACAAATTGGCAACGTGCAGCGCCAGGGCTTCGTTCGAAAAACCGGTTTCGGGTGATACGGTGAGGGTCAACTGCTGAGGCATCCCTTTACTCAAATGTAAATGAAATGTAAAATGCCTTTGAGCGCAGGCGATCTAATGGATTAATATAGACATTGTTCTCACGTACAATGAGATTATTCAATCCGTAGGCCATTTTGAATTCAGGAGTAAATTTGAAATACTGTGTATAGAAATCAAAGCCTACACCAATTTCCCAATTCAGGTCGTTTCTCTTGAGTTTAAGTATCTTCTCTCCTTTGTCGTCAACTTTATCTTGCGAAGCCAAGTCAATTACCGGCTTTATACCTCCAATTACATAAGCCCTGAAATTGTTGGCGCGTGCAGACTTGAACTTTAGAAGCAATGGAAATTCAAGAAAGGTTGATTCAACACGCTTGTCTTTTAAAAACGAGCTGTCAGTGCCGGCCACTCTTATGGTATAGGTAAGTTTTCGCTCCCCAAAGGCCAGGGTTGGCAAGAAACGCAAATCTAAATTATCTGTAAGGTGCAGGTTGCCGACAATGCCAAGGTTGAAACCATTGCCACTGCCGGGTGTAATAGCTAATACCGTGTCGTTCTGCCGTAAATCATCAACCGGCCGGTACATGAAATTCAGGCTGTTGATGCCTAAAATAAAGCCAAAGTGAACCGTTTGTTTGTCGTAATTCGGTAGGTTCAGCACCTTGCGTCTTTGAGCAATTCCGTTCTGCTGAATGCACAGAAGCAAACCAACCAATATCATGGCTGGTTTGAACCTGCTAATAAGAGAAAGAATGCTTTTCAATTCCTTTTGTTAATTACTTGTTTCCGGTATAAAGGGTTACGATACCAAATGTAAGTCTGCTGCTCTTTGTTTCTTTGAAGCCTGCATCCTGCATCTGCTTTTCAAAAGATGCCCCATCAGGGAAAGCCTGAACTGAATCATATAAATACTGATAAGCCGAAACATTTTTAGAAAATAATTTACCAATAAACGGACAAAAATACCGGAAATATATATCGTACAACTGCTTGACAGGGAATACATGTGGGCGTGAAAACTCAAGAATCACAACCTTACCGCCCTCGCTGAGCACCCGGTTCATTTCCTGAAGCCCCGCTTGTAAATTTTCGAAGTTCCTTACCCCAAATGCGACAGTAACAGCGTCGAATTGCCGGTCAGTAAATGGCAGATTTTCTGAGTCTGCTTTTTTTAACTCAATTAGGTGCGACAGACCTTTTTGTTGAACCTTTTTCCTGCCTATCGCAAGCATCCCTTCAGAAAGGTCTATTCCTGTGATTTTCTGAGGGCCTAATTTTCGCAAGGCAATGGCCACATCAGCAGTTCCGGTAGCAATATCAAGGATTTGTTGTGGATTGCACCGTTTTAACGCAGCTACCATTTTTTTTCTCCACCATATATCAATGCCTACTGATAAAAACCTGTTGAGAAAATCGTAACGATGTGCTACATCGTCAAACATTTGTTCGACTTGTTCTTTTTTGCCGGAATCAGAACCGGCATAAGGGGTGACCACTTTTGACATTACCCAATAAAACGTTTTGCTTCATCAAAAAGTTGTGTTGCATTGACCGGAACAACTCCCGGTTTCTCACAAACCTGTCCGCCGGCTAAATTCGAAAGAAACGCCAAAGTACTCAGGTTACTTTTTGCGGCAAGACAAAGGCTCGCAATGCTGATGACCGTGTCGCCAGCGCCACTTACATCGGCAATCGTTCTTACATGTGCTGGCAAAAAGTAAGATTCATGTTCGCCCGAGGCAAACACCCCATGCTCCGAAAGGGTAATAAGTGAAATCTGATGCCCCAGTTGTTTGCGTAACAGGCCGTCAGCTTGTAGGATAGAAGGTTTCTCTGCCGCATTCACCTCTGTTTTTAAACCCTCACGAATTTCTTTCAGATTTGGTTTAAACAAAGTAACACCCTTGTAAGCTGAGAAATTTCTTTTCTTTGGGTCAACCGCTACCGGAATTTGTTTCTTAGAAGCCAGCTCAACAACTGTCTGAATTAATAAAGGATTGATAAGTCCTTTATCATAATCTTCAAACACCACAGCATCAAAATTATTCGCGTCAAACAGTTGTTCAATATGCATTCTGAAAGCTTCTGAATGGGCCTGATTGAGTGGAGTGTCATCTTCTTCATCTACCCTGAGCAGCTGGCTTTTGTTACCCATGATGCGTATTTTTAGGGTGCTTTTCCTATCAATACGTAAAATCCCTTGTTGATGAAGTGCCAGCTTGCTCATACTTTGCAAAATGGCATCACCGGCATGGTCATTTCCGATAACCGAAGCAAGGGTAACTTTAGCCCCCATCGCCACGATATTTTGTGCAACGTTGGCAGCACCTCCCATGCGGTCTTCATGACTGCTTACATTCACAACAGGTACAGGTGCTTCAGGCGAAATGCGGTCAACTTTACCATGTATGTACCGATCGAGCATAACGTCGCCTATAACCAATACATGAAGGCTTTTAAACTTCTCAAATAATATGCTTAATTCCTGCTGGTTCATGCTGTAAGGCTTAACAGGCCTTGCTTCAAGCGTTTTATTGCTTCAATTATCTGGTCATCTGAAGTTGCATAAGAAAGCCTGATTGAATGAGGGCAGCCAAAGGCCAGCCCGCTAACAGTAGCAACATGGAAATTGTAAAGCAGATAATGACATAATTCCATGGTGTCGTTGAGTACCTTTCCATTACCTGTTTTACCAAGGTAGGTGCTCACATCCGGGAAAAAATAAAAGGCGCCTTGCGGAAGATTTACGCGAACATCCGGTATCTCACAAAGCAAACGGTACATCAGATCACGCCGGGTTTTGAATGCCCTGGTCATATCAGCCAAACACGAAGGGTCGGCATCTAAAGCAGAAATGGCTGCACGTTGTGTAATGGTGCTCGTGCCGGAAGTAATCTGCCCCTGAAATTTATCACAGGCCTCGGCAAGCCAAGCTGGAGCACCGATATACCCCAAACGCCATCCGGTCATTGCAAAACCTTTTGACAAACCATTCACGGTAACTGTTCGTTCATACATCCCCTCAAGCGAGGCAATACTAACATGACTGCCTTCAAATTGAATCAGCTCATAAATTTCATCCGAGATAATGATAACATCCGGAAAACGCCGAAGCAATGCTGCCAGCTCTTCAAGTTCTTGCTTGCTCATTACTGAACCGGTGGGATTGCATGGAGAGCTGAAAATCAACAATTTGGTTTTAGAATTTAAAAAAGGAGCTATTTGCTCCGCCTTTACTTTAAAGTCCTGATGGATACCAGCATACACCGGCACAGGGATTCCTCCGGCTAATTTTATCATTTCGGCATAGCTAACCCAATAAGGGGCAGGCAAAATTACCTCCTCGCCAGGGTTCACCAAACTCATGATTACATTGGCAATGCTTTGTTTCGCTCCGGTTGAAACTACAATTTGGTTGGGTTTGTACCTTAAGCCGTTATCACGTAAAAATTTGCGGCTGATGGCTTCACGTAACTCAAGGTAGCCTGAAACCGGTGGGTAGTGCGAAAAATTCTCGTCAATAGCTTTTTTTGCTGCCGCTTTAATAAAATCAGGAGTGTTAAAATCGGGCTCCCCCAGACTCAGGCTGACAATGTCAATTCCCTGGGCTTTCAATTCACGGCTGGCTCTTGCCATAGCAAGCGTTTCTGACTCGCTGAGTGCTTTTAAACGGTCTGATAGCTGATTCATGTTGGCTGCAAACCTAAGGTAATTTTTACAATACACACGAATAGACTATAATTGCAGGCTATTTTATCAGCAACCATCAACAGGCGTTTCACCCGACCCATGCGCATTTCAGCTTCAGTAAGTACAATTCCATACAGAGAATTACCTGGGATAATCCGTGAAATGGAACTTGCCGGAGTGGATGCATGGCATCTTGACAGTATTGAAAACCGGGAAATTTTTGACCTTGCCGAATTCCTTTCAAAACTGTCTGACCGGCCACGTGACCTGCATTTAATTACGTCAGACCCAGTTAAGTACTGGGATGAAATAAGAAGAACCGGCATTGAAGCAAGCACAATTCAATTAGAACGCTTGCATTCACCATTGTACATACCCAGAGATCTGGTGGGTAAAGTAGGTATAGCGCTGCTGGCAAATACCCCGGCGGAAGCCTTTCTGCCTTACGTTGCTGAGGCAGCCTGGTTATTAATTATGACCACAACACCAGGCTACTCTGGAGGCACCTTTCAGACTTCTCATTTCGAGAAAATTGTTAGATTTCGGCTATCCTATCCAAACACCCCGGTTTTTGTTGATGGGGGAGTGGTGCCGGAAATTGCTGCGGTTTTAAAGTTAATCGGTGTGGTGCAGGTAGTGTCGGGCTCATTTTTACTCAGCGGTACCGGTGTTGAAGAACGTGCAATTAGCCTCAAAGAAGCAAAGATTGAAGAGGGCCGTGTGAAAGAAATTATGGTACGCAGAAGCCACTGGCCGGCCGACTTTAAGAAGTTTCTTGAAGAAACCCCTGCTGATAACAGTGCAGAATTTCAATGGTTTATCAATAAAAGAGGTGAACTTTCGCGGATAAATAAAGTTTTATCAGGTAACCTGCCGCTGATGATTCACGAAGAATTACCCTTAACCCTGCTGGTGAAGGCGATGGAGCGCTTCGATGGAGACACCTCTGCTGTGGCGGTGGTAAACGATTTGTTTCAATTTACCGGTATGCTCGTACTGGCTTCTCATCTTTCAAAAAAATGATTGTACATCTTAAAGATAACATTTCAGAACCCCAGTCGCTTGAATTGGCCCATAGCCACAAAGCGGTTTATTTTCGTTCAAAAAACACCCCTGTTTTGGTGCTGCCTTCAGCGATAAAGGTACTCCCGGTGGCATTAGAGCCATTAACCAAAGCGCACTGGCCTTGTGATTCAGATATTCAGTTGGCCTCTAAGGCATACAAGCCTGAAACCCGGGAGGTACGTTGGGGGAAGACCGTGGTAGGGGGTAATTCAGGAAATACAGTAGTTATTACAGGGCCTTGCTCGGTAGAAAGCCTTGAACAGATTGAGCAATCGGCTTCATTGTTGAACGAGCTGGGCATCAATACCTTGCGTGCCGGGGCATTTAAACCACGCACTTCTCCATATACCTTCCAGGGTATGGGCATCGAAGGGCTTCAGCTCCTTGCCCGGATGCGTGAAAAACACGGGTTTTCTATAATTACTGAGGTACGTGATGCAACGCACATTGAGCAGGTGATTGAATATGCTGATATTATTCAGATAGGGGCTAAGGCAATGTATGACCATGGTATCCTCCGTCGCTGCGGAAAAGCCGGAAAGCCTGTGTTGCTCAAACGTGGTTTTGGCTCCACCCTGCAAGAGTTTGTTCAATGTGCCGAATTCATCCTTTCGGGTGGCAATGAACAGGTGATGCTCTGTGAGCGTGGTATCCGGACATTCGAGACAAAAACACGCTTTACGCTTGATTTGTGCGGTGTAGCCTACCTGAAAGAATACACCAATCTGCCTGTTATTCTTGACCCAAGCCACGCCATGGGCTATGCATACGGGGTAGCTGATCTTGCCAGAGCCTGTGTGGCAATGGGGGTTGACGGTATCCTGATTGAAACCCACCCTCAACCACGGGTTGCACTCTCAGATGCCTCGCAACAGCTTAACCATGATGAATTCAGAACACTGTACCGGAGTTTACAGCCTGTAGCTGCTGCCGTTAACAGAAAACTGGTGTAGGTTTTTATAGTTTAGCAATGACTACACAGTTCAAACAAAATATTCAGCACTTGGGCAATGGAGATTTTTTGAATGATTTAGTTTGTCCGGAAATTCCAATGGAGCGAAAAATGCTCTTATGGCATGGTACCAGCTTGCCCGATGCCTTAGAGTTGCTCTACATTAGCAATCACTATGCGATCGCTATTGACCGCCTGCTCAAATTTGACCTGACTGTTTCAAAGCGATTTTCTGATACGATAAAGCTGGTTGTTTTCGATGTAGATGGAGTTATGACAGATGGGGGAATGTATTACACCGAGAGTGGTGACGAGTTAAAGAAATTTAATGCCAAAGATGGTTTAGCCATCCGGCAACTGGTAGCCAAAGGGGTAATTACAGGTATCATCAGCCATGGAATTAACAAAAATCTCATTGAACGCAGGGCGGCATTGCTTGGCATATCAAGGGTTTATTGCGGAAATCAGTCAAAAGCCGAAGTGTTAACCGGATGGTGCAATGAAATGGGTATCGCTACCCGGGAAGCAGCATTTATTGGCGACGATATCAATGATTTACCTGTAATACGCCTGGTAGGATTTTCAGCCTGCCCAGCAGATGCTGTGCCGGAAGTGCAAAAGGAAGTTGATCTTGTGTTGCGCAAAAGAGGTGGAGAAGGCTGTGTTCGTGAATGGCTCGACATGCACATTTAGTGCTTCATGAATAAAATGAATGGTAAGTGAAAAGCTAATGGCGGTTTCTTAAATTTGCCCTCCTGCTATTGAAGTGAACTCTGAGAGCCTTATAATAATTCCCACCTATAATGAACGCGAAAACATCGAAAAGATGGTTCGCAAAGTAATGTCATTACACCGTGCCTATGATTTGCTCATCATTGATGATGGCTCTCCCGACGGAACCGGTGGCATCGTCAAAACACTTCAAAAGGAGTTTGACAAGAGGCTCCATTTGGTTGAACGCAGTGGCAAACTGGGTCTTGGAACCGCTTATATTCTTGGCTTTAGGTATGCACTTGAACGCGGCTATCAATTCATTTTTGAGATGGATTGTGACTTTTCACATAACCCTGACGACCTGGAGCGACTTGAAGATGCCTGCCGCAATGAGGGCGCTGATTTGGCTATAGGCTCAAGATATATCACCGGCGTGAATGTGGTAAACTGGCCTATGAGCCGTGTACTGATGTCATATTATGCTTCAGCCTATGTGCGTAGAATAACCGGTATGAAAATACGTGATACCACAGCCGGTTTTAAGTGTTACAAACGACAGGTTTTAGAAACCCTTGAACTTGATAAAATTAAGTTTATGGGGTATGCATTTCAGATAGAAATGAAGTTTACCGCCTGGATGTGCGGTTTTAGAATAAAGGAGGTTCCTATCATTTTCTACGACAGAACTGAAGGGAAATCAAAAATGTCAGGAAAAATTTTCCGTGAAGCAGTTTTTGGCGTGATTGAAATGAAAGTAAAGAGCTGGTTCAGAAAATACCCGAGAGTTAAGTAAGTGCCTGAATTGCAGGTTAATGCGTAAAAATATTGAGCTTGTTCAAATGCTGCGTGGCCTGGCAGCGTTGCTGGTATGCCTGTTTCACATGAAAGGCTTATTGCCCGACGACAAACTTGGGGCACGTCTTTTTGGCAATGGCTCTATAGGAGTGCCCCTTTTTTTTATGATAAGTGGCTTTATCATGTACCATACTACATGGCAGAAACAAAAGCCAGATTGGGCATATATCATACAATTTGCAAAAAAACGACTTGTCAGGGTGGTGCCGCTCTATTACCTCTGCACTGTAATTGCAATAAGCATTTTTGAACAATGGCCATTTTACCTTTTTGAGCATCCTGAACGTCTGTTGGCCGGGGTACTCTTCATGCCGAGCTTTCACATTATGTTAGGGCCTTCCTATGGTTTACCTCCCTTGGCAGTAGGATGGTCATTGAATTACGAGATGTACTTTTATCTGCTGCTGACACTTGCAATGTTGCTTCCTGCAGCCAGGTGGTATGCACTTGGAAGCTTTATCCTGGTGTGTGTTTTTCTGGTTCCCTTGTTGCAGTTTGGGTATCTTAATAGCAGTATGGCTGCCAGCTATCGTTTTAGCACTAACTACTTTAACCTGATGAGCAACCCGGTGATGTTGTTCTTTCTTGCCGGAATACTTGCCGGAGCAGGCTATGAAAAAATTCCTCTTAAAGTTAGCACCAAGCTTGCAAACATATTGCTGGGTATTGCGCTTACCGTTTTTTTCCTTCATTTTGCCAGGGTAGGTATGAATATTTCCGGATATTCAGCTTCTCTGATATCATGTGGCTTTTTGTTGATTGCCTGCCTGGTACGCGATAAGGCGGGGCCGGTAAGGATTCCGGAATTTCTATTGTTTACAGGCGATGTTTCGTACTCAATGTACCTGATACACCCGCTTGTGTTGAGTGGCATCCCGGTGTTGGCAGGCATTGCGGGCCTACCCATTCGAGGTCAGGGATGGCTTTACTTTCTGTTTATTTTAGTACTTATTCTAATTGTTTCGCATTTCTCTTACCGTTACATCGAACAAGCACTTGGGAAATGGTTAATGAACTTTCAGCTACGCAGCCGGGTTACCGGGCAAGCTCCTGATTAAGTCTTGATAATGTTAACTGGTTGGCCTTGAGGTCAATGGCTTCCCTTATTTTTCTTTTTTCAAGAGAGGTAAGGTGAAAACTCATTGAAATTATTTCGTCTTCCGGCCGTGGATAAGGGTTCAAATCCAGCTCCAGTAACGAGATATTCCCCTTATACCATGAGCGTGCATACTCTAACAGTTGTGCATGCGAATAGTCTTGTATTCGGAACATATTTTCGTAAACATTACCCAATGGCGATATGATAGATTCGGCAAGGGTACTTTTGCCATGGGTTTTCAAATCGAAGTTACGGTGGTTTTCTCTCACCTGAAGTATTAGAATGCCGGCGGTGTTCTGTTCAATCCATTGCCGGAAGAAAAATAAATATTCAAGGCTTGTTTTTAATCCGAAATTGTCTCTGAAACCGGCGTCCATCAACTCCATGGTAGGGTTGGTCGGCAGGTCAACCGCCGGAAGTATATAAGGGAAAGTGGCTGACATCCGAATAGCGGTAGAAAAACGAAGGTTTTCAGCTCCTTGCTCCTTGAAAAAGCGCATAAATTCAATGTCTTCCGGCAAGGTGTAACCATTTAAGCCACCAACACGACTTAAAAAGGCAAGCGGCTGCGATGAAATGAGCATCCTCCGTCCGTCGTTTATCACCGTTGGCGAAAATATCATAGTCGGGATAACTGCCTTGCTTTCCGCCTTCCGGTAATCACTCAGTTTTTTATCAAGTACTCCTGCTGTATTCTCATGCAGCGCATATTCAAATTCATAGCCGCGGTCACGGGTATAGAAATAATCGCCAACTTTTTCCTGTTGGGTTCTGAAAAAAACATCACTTACGGCAAGCGAGAAGCTTACCGGGTTAAGAATATCACGACTGATGCACTCTGCGTAATAAGGATTGACAGAATTTAGGGTGTCTGTATGTTGTTGCCGCAGGTACAATTCACGAAAATAGGATGCCCCAATCATTCCGCCGGAAGAGCCTGTTATCAGATGGGTGTTGCGAAAAAGCTTCCCAGCACTCTTGGTTTGAGCATGTTGCAAGGCAATCATAGTCCACATTGCTGATTTGATGCCCCCGCCACTTACATTTAACAGCACCATTACCGGCTTTCCGCTATCTCCCTGCAAGGCATTGGCTTTCCAGTTTTCAAGTCTTTGTATCCCCAACAGGGAGTCACTTTTGCAGGTAGCGGCTATTTCAGCAATATTGCCCTGACTACCGGAAAGGTCAACACGGTGTTGGTCATATTTTAAGCCATAAGCGCGGCTGCGTTTTCCAAAAGATGCATAAGCCGATAAGGTATTTATTCCTATTGCCAGAAGTATAAATAGGGTGATTGACCAACCCTTTAGCCAATTGTGAAACGCACTGGCCAGCATAAGCCACATGGTAAAACTTAAAAATATACTGGCTCCGGCAGGGATAAACATTGCAGGAATGGTGCGGAAATAGCCCATGATGAATATCAACACCACCACCACAATTTCGAAAATGGCGGCCACAGAATGGTTCTGAACGAATACCGCCTGAATCATTCCAGGGTCATAATGTGAGGTGTCGCGAGTGAGGTTAATGGTAAAAAGATGGGCAAAATAATTGTCTACAAAAACTACCTGCTCGTTCTTTACCTGATGCGAAACACGTTTCCATTCTTTACCTGATAGCTGTATCCGGCGCGACTTTCTATTTTGCTTTTTGTGAACAGTATCCACTCCGAAGATGCGAAATACATCCTTACTGACTTTTATAAAATAACCGATGCTAAGCAGCAGAAAGGTGCAAAGACCAATATATAAGCCTGATAAATGGAGCAGAATACCACCCAGAGAGCCAAATTCATTCCGGTATTGAAATACAATAATATTATACGTGTAAAACCCAATAAAAAACAGGGGTATTAAAGAGTTGTTCCAGATGTATTTTAGAAATGGCTTTGAAAGCGCAGCAAGAAACGGAAAGCGGTTGCTATTAACAATATAGCTTGCAATGTGAAACGCAATGATAAATGCCCCGCAGCAAAACCCTACCAAAAACCACGAAAGAAAGTCAACGTTACCGAGGTACTCAGGGTCTAAAAACAAATAGGGTATACCGAAGTCATTGCCAAAAGACCGCGTAACAAATGCAAATAAAATGACCCAGAAAAAAAGCAGCAATTGATTGTGCTTTAGATGAACCATCAGCAATTGCACCGGAAACGAGTACCGGATACGATAGAACAAATGGTTAGAATCTGTATGCATGCTTAGGTTTAACGAAGGTAAATGCAGTGATGATATACCTTTCAATAGCGGTACACTATTTATTAACGTACATAATTCAATTCAGTTTAGTGGCTGTAGGTGGCAAATCATGCATCAGGCATATATTTGACCTGTGAAATTTTCAACGCTCTTCAGGAGAAAGATAATTGAAACCTCGTCTGAGGTGGATGCAGGAGGCTTAAAGGCTCCGGAAATGGTACGCAATCTCAGCCTGAAAGACCTCACCTTTATGGGCATTGCTGCAATTATCGGGGCAGGGATATTCTCTACCATCGGCAATGCAAGCTTTCATGGCGGACCGGCTGTAAGTCTGTTGTTTGTCTTTACAGCCATTGCCTGTACCTTCTCGGCACTTTGTTATGCACAGTTTGCGTCTTCTGTACCACTGAGCGGTAGCGCATATACTTATGCCTACGTGACTTTCGGCGAGCTAATAGCGTGGATGATAGGATGGGCATTGATTGTAGAATACGCCATCGGCAACATTGCGGTAGCCATTTCCTGGTCTGATTATTTTACCGGGCTTTTAAGAGGAATGACCGGAATAGAAGTGCCCCCCTGGCTTTCAATGGATTATTTATCGGCTTCAAGGGGCTTTGAAGAAGTAAATTCCCTGCTGGCTGCAGGTCAAACGCTCAGTGATTTACCAATCTACCAGCAGGAAGCCTGGCTGGCATGGACGAATGCTCCGGTGCTTGCCGGGCTTCGTTGCATTTTAGATATTCCGGCACTGGCTATTGTTTTCCTTATTACTGCCCTTGTTTACCGGGGCATACATGAATCAAAGAATGTTGCAAACTTGTTTGTTTACCTGAAGTTGGGGGTTATTTTATTAGTGATTGTTGCCGGTGTGTTTTATGTAAATCCTGATAATTGGAGTCCTTTTGCACCCAATGGTATTCGTGGGGTTTTACAGGGTGTTTCGTCTGTGTTCTTTGCCTACATCGGCTTTGATGCACTTTCTACCACAGCCGAAGAATGCAAAAACCCTAAACGTGATTTGCCACGGGCTATGATTTATTCACTGGTAATATGCACGGTGCTGTATATTTTAATTACCCTGGTGCTTACGGGCATGGTGAGTTACACTGAGTTGGCACTGGGCGACCCGCTTTCGTATGTTTTTGAGAGGGTAGGTTTACATTGGGTGTCGGGTATTGTAGCTGCTTCAGCCGTGGTGGCTATTACAAGTGTATTGCTGGTGTTTCAGTTAGGCCAGCCCCGCATCTGGATGAGTATGAGCCGTGATGGTTTGTTGCCCAGGAAGTTCGCCCGCCTGCATCCACGTTATCGCACCCCTGCGTTTTCAACAATTATTACAGGGCTCCTAGTGGCAATACCTGCATTGTTCATGAATCTCAAAGAAGTAACTGACCTGAGCAGTATCGGCACACTTTTCGCATTTATTGTGGTTTGTGCCGGCGTATTGCGGATGGACCCAAAAGAGGTTAAAAAATCAGGGGCATTTACGGTACCTTATTTTAATGGTCGTTGGGTTTTACCAGTTTTGTTTATCATCATTACCCTCATTGTTTTGGTACAGTTTCCTGATTGGTTTGGCACGTTTTTTAACTTCTCTGATGATTCTTTTGAAAGTTTCTCGCATAAAATTCCAATGCTTTCGTTTATAGGCTTGAGTGTTTTTATGGTCAAAGAAACCTTTGTCAAAAACCTGTCACTGATACCTGTACTGGGCCTTCTCACCAACTTTTACCTGATGACCGAACTGGGCTTTAGCAATTGGGCGTTTTTCTTCCTATGGCTGATGGCAGGCCTGGTAGTATATTTTACCTACGGGGTACGCCATAGCAAAGCCAAACCTGTAGGGGCAGGGTAACAATACTTATATCCTGAAGGAGGCTTTTACGCAATAATGCCCATGCTTTTACCCACTTTGGTAAAGGCAGCTACAGCTTTTTCAAGGTGATGTCTTTCATGGGCAGCTGAAATCTGTACCCTGATTCGGGCCTGGTCTTTCGGTACTACCGGATAAAAGAAGCCAATTACATAGATGCCTTCCGCAAGCAGCTTCTCGGCAAATTCCTGTGCTACTCTGGCATCATACAACATGATTGGGCAAATAGGATGAATCCCTTCCTTGATGTCGAAGCCCGCAGCCTTCATTTGCGACCTGAACCATGCTGTGTTTTCCATTAGTTTATCCCGCAGTGCCGTAGTAGAACTAAGTAAATCCATAACAGCGATGCCAGCTCCCACAATGGATGGTGCTAATGAATTTGAAAACAGATAAGGTCTTGAACGCTGGCGTAGCATTGAGATAATCTCTTTCCGGCCGGATGTGAAACCACCCATTGCACCACCCAAAGCTTTTCCAAGGGTTCCGGTGATGATGTCAATTTTGCCAGTTACCCCACAATGCTCAGCAGTACCTCTTCCTGTTTTGCCTAAAAAACCGGTAGAATGACAATCATCAACCATGATCAAAGCCTGGTATTTTTCGGCAAGAGCCACGATTTTATCTAATTGTGCGATATAACCATCCATTGAAAACACCCCATCAGTAACAATAATGCGGTAACGCTGTGCCTGTGCTTCTTGCAGCCGGGCTTCAAGGTCAGCCATATTATTGTTTTCATACCGGTAGCGTACTGCTTTGCACAGACGCACCCCATCAATGATAGAAGCATGATTAAGCGAGTCGGAGATAATAGCATCTTCCGGCCCAAAGAGGGGTTCAAATACACCACCATTTGCATCAAATGCGGCTGCATAAAGAATGGTGTCTTCCGTTCCTAGAAACGCAGAGATTTTTTCCTCAAGTGTTTTATGGATATCCTGAGTGCCACAAATAAAACGAACGCTGCTCATGCCAAACCCGTGGCTGTCTAAAGTCTTATGGGCGGCTTCAATTACTGCCGGATGCGATGAAAGGCCGAGGTAGTTGTTCGCACAGAAGTTAATCACTTCCTGGCCTGAATTAATTTTTATATCGGCACCCTGCGGGTTGATGATGATGCGTTCTTTTTTAAATAAACCAGCTGATTCAATGGTTGAAAGCTCGTTTTGGAGAAATTGCTGAAATGATCCGTACATGGTGCCTTTTTTGTGGCGCGAAGTTAAAAAATGATGTGAATACTGTTGCAATTAACAGGCTTTCAGACTAAGATCGAGACTGCGTACCTGATGGGTCAACGCTCCAATGGAGATGAAGTCAACACCCGTCTGTGCATATTCAAGCAGATTGTGTTCTCCAATACCGCCAGAGGCCTCGGTTTGGTACTTTTTATCAATCAATTGAAGGGCTTCTGGAATAGTCTCAGGCCGGAAGTTATCGAGCATAATTCTTTGCACTCCACCTTTTCGCATGATCTGCTCCACCTCGTTAAGATTGCGGGCTTCAATTTCAATGTTCAGTTCTAATTTATTTGCAATCAAATAGGCACGTGTGCGTTCAATTGCCTGGGCAATGCCACCAGCGTATTCAATATGATTGTCTTTTATCATCACCATGTCGAACAAGCCCATCCGGTGGTTTAGTCCGCCCCCCGTTAGCACCGCCCATTTCTCCAGTACCCTCATGCCCGGTGATGTTTTGCGGGTGTCAAGCAGCACAGCCGGAGTGTGGCTAATCAGGCTGCTAAGTTTTTTGGTAAAAGTTGCAATCCCGCTCATGCGCTGCATACAGTTGAGCAACAATCGTTCGGCGAGAAGTATTGATTGTGCAGGTCCTTCAATAAAAAATGCTGTCATGCCCGGCAATATATCAGCTCCCTCTTGAAGGCGAAAATCTATTTTTAAGGCAGGGTCAACTTGTTGGCAAACCCGTTTGGCAATATCTAAACCGCAGAGCACACCGGGCTCCTTCACCAGTAAATGCGCTTTTTGGCAGGCTTCAGCCGGAATACAAGCCAAACTGGTATGGTCACCTGTTCCGGTGTCCTCATCGAGGGCCAATTGAATCAGCCGGTGCACCAGCTCTTCCTGAAAGTTGTTGAGAATCAATGGGTAGACTTTTCGGGTTCAATACTTAATTGTTGCAGAAATTCCTGGTTGCCAATTCTGCGAATGACAAAATAAATTCGAAATTGCTTGTGTTGGGTACTCAGATAGGTGCCAATTCCATATTGAGAGGCTCCGGAGCCAGCGGGTTGGTGGGTCAATCTGAATTGCAAGGGAGGGTTTTTTTGAAAGAAACCGCGCATGATTTGTTCAGCCTGGGCCTTTGAGTACATGTCTTCCTTCCCTGCTAAAGTAAGGTCAATATTGGTCCCAAAATGCTTCGCCAATTCTTTGGCATTGCCTGTACGAATGCAGGTTGCAATCTCCTGGCTGATATCAACAAACAGCGCAAGACATAAGAATATGGTTGCCAAAATGGCCTTCATGAATAGTTAAGGTCATTCAAAAACCAAGCCAGATAAGCAGTCAAGCATGGAATTTTGGGGCAAAGATATGATATCATGTGTTGAATCATTGATAGAAAGCGTAACTTCACGCTATGAAAATCAGGTTGCTGCAAATTGGTAAAACCCAGCATGATTATTTATTGCAGGGTGTCTCTTTTTATGAACAACGTTTGAAGCATTACCTGCCCTTTGTTTGTGAAACCATTCCTTCGCCTAAACTGCCATCAGGCTCAACAGCAGCGCATGTGAAATTAAAAGAAGGCGATTTGATTCTTTCAAGGTTACAAGTTGATGAGCGCTTAATCTTACTCGATGAAAAGGGTAAAAAGTTCAATTCTCCGGGTTTTGCTGACTTTTTACAAAAAAGGATGAATGAAGGCCACAAGTCGCTTACTTTTCTTGTTGGAGGAGCCTACGGCTTTTCAGACCAGGTGTACAGCCGGGCCAACTGGCAAGTGTCTTTATCAGATATGACCTTTTCGCACCAATTGGTTCGTTTGTTATTTATGGAACAACTGTATCGTTCTATGACCATTCTGAACAACCACCCTTACCATCACGAATGAAGCCGGGCATAGATTTTCTCATATCGTCTAACGCCTTCTTCTAACGAGAACATTGCCCTGGCACAATGAATATTATTGTTCCGGTTGGCTTTAAGCAGCTCGTCAATTTGCGCTATACTCCTGCTCATTTCTTCTTTGCTAAGTGAGTTGATAATCAGTCCGTTGCCCCCGCTTCTCAAAACACTTTCAACATCTCCGACACCTGCATTGCACACCAATGGGATTCCAAGTCCCATTAGTTCGGCCATTTTTGTCGGCGAGGAAGCTTTTTTTGAATACAATGGCCGGATGAAAAAGAGCGAAAGGTCTGATAAAGAAGCCCATGCAGGAACGTCCTTGCGTTCAGCCTTTTCAATAACGATTTTTCCGGGTGCTATATCAGGTAATTGTTTTTTTACCTCATTCAGAATTTGTTCGGGCTTGTCAGGACTTATTATTAAAAAAATTGCATGGGGTTTTTTTTCAAGCAGCAGGCCGAAAAATTGTAACATTTCGGGCAACATGTACCAGGTGCCAACCGAACCCAGATACGACACTACAAAGCTTCCGGGAGCGATACCCACCTGTTGGCTAAGGGTTTGCTTTTGTTCAGGGAGAACCTTTTCGGGCGAAAACAAATCTAAATCAGCACAGCAGGGTATTACATCAATTGACAACTGAGTGCATCCTTGCCAGGATAGTATCTCTGTACGTGCGTTATCTGTTAATGAAACGATAGCATCGGCATTCAGTAAAAATGCACGCTCTTTTTGTTTAAAGTAATTGTAAATCAAACGGTATAACCAGTTTGAAAGATGCCAGATTCCGCCATCAACCCGCTCGTCGGCCCAGAAACCACGCATGTCGAAAATGAATTTTGTTCCAAACCGTTTTTTTGCCCAAAGTCCACAGAGGGCACTGATATAACTCCTGCAGTGAACTACCTGTATCTTTTCTTTTTTGATGAATGCAAATGCGCGTTTGCGCATAATAAATATATCATAAATGGTAGAGATAACAGGCGGTTTTTCGGTGTAGGTGCATGGGACCCATACAATACCGGCGCGTTCAAGTAATGCTTTTATTTGGGCGCCACCTGAGATAAAACGCTCTTTTTTTTCAAAACTAATCAGCCAAAATTGATGCCCATTCTTTGACAAACCTTGCAGGTAGGGTATTACCTGCGATTGCCCGAGTGGGTCGGTCATCCCATCGTATGATATATAGAGTGCTTTCAAATTATCCCCGAAATGATTTTCTTTGCAAGGATGCTAAAATAAGCCATTTCAGACACAGATGGGCAACGAGCTTTTTACAGGGAGAGACATGGCTTTGATGCCGCTGTATATTGTGGCGGTTCTATTTATTGCGAGAGCGGTAAAGCAACGCAATATTGCCAGCCAGCCTATCTATAAATACTATGTGAGGGGGATGATGATGAAGGTATTTGGGGCAGTTGGCTTGTGTTTTATTTACGTATTTTATTATGGTGGGGGCGACACCACAGGGTTTTACGAATCAAGTCTGCTGCTTTCAAAATTGGTAGCTTATAGTCCGGATGCCTTTTTTTCAGTACTTGCGGGAGACCTGTCGTATGAAAACCTGGGTGAATTTGCCAAGTACGGGCTGTGCTGCCCCGATTATTATCGCGACCCGCAATCGTTTGCCGTTGTACGGATTGCAGGTGTTTTAAATTACCTCGGGTTTTTTAGTTAT
Source organism: Bacteroidia bacterium (assembly GCA_019695235.1). Classification (GTDB taxonomy): domain Bacteria; phylum Bacteroidota; class Bacteroidia; order M30B66; family M30B66; genus JAIBAI01. The sequence goes on from JAIBAI010000009.1 coordinate 50,095, forward strand.
TTCACCACCTCTATCTTGTTTGCAGCAATGGCTTATGGTGGAGCATGGAGGCTTTTTATGTTGTTTAATGAACTTTATCCGGGTTTGGAGAAGAAGTTTGCCATCGCCATTTTGTACATGCCCTCTGTTTTATTCTGGGGTTCAGGTATTTTAAAAGATACTATTACATTTTCTGCGGCCTGCTGGCTGGCATACAGCGTGTACAATGTATTTATTAAAAAACACAAGCGGGTAAAGTTCACTGCTGTGCTTTTGTTAAGTTCTTATATTTTAATACTGATAAAACCATATATTTTCGTTGCTATGCTGCCAGGCTCAGCTATCTGGATATCGTTTGTAAGGGTGAGCAGAATACGGAGTACTGCAATTCGCTTGATGATTGCACCAGCAATAGTGGCAATAGGTTTGGTGATTTCTTCTACCATCATGGGAGCCTTTTCGTCAGACCTTGGGGCCTTTGCCAGTATTGACACGGCGCTTGACAAGGCAGTGGTAACTAAAAATGACCTGACACGTGATGTTTATGGAAAAAACTCATTTAACATTGGCGAGTTCGACGGGTCAATTGGCGGGGCATTGTCAAAATTTCCCCAGGCTGTAATGGCAGGTCTGTACAGGCCGTTTCTGTGGGAAGCCGGAAGCGTGGTGATTTTGGTTGCGGCCCTTGAAAATACACTGCTATTGCTGCTTACTATTCGCGCTTTTGCACGTGCCGGAGTTGGCGGCTTCATAAGTCGTGTAACTGCTGAACCTTTATTGTTGTTTTCATTGGTTTTTACCATATTCTTTGCTTTTTCTGTAGGCTTGTCAACTTCTAATTTCGGGGCATTGGTACGTTATAAAATTCCCTGTGTGCCGTTTTTTATGTCGAGTTTGTTTATTCTTGACAGCCGAAGAAAAGAGGTACGACTCCTTGATGAGGAGGAAGAATCGAATGCCGAATTTTCATTATCCGGAAGGCCTTATGAAACTTAACCTGCACGATCGCCTGCTTACTTTTTTTTCTTTTTTTGCCGGAATGGGCATTGCAGGCTGTGCAATGATAGGCTATGGTTATACAGTACCATACGCTGGTGCTGGTTTCATTGTGAAGCAAATATGCCTTTTTATGGTTCTTTTTGCTGTTGCCGGAGGTAGTTTGGCTGGAGCGCTTGTTTCAGAATACAAACGCAATGATAAGATTTTACTTTTGTCGGTATTGGCTGCCGGTGTACTGGTGTTGTTGCTTCCATTTTACAGTAATTATGCTGAGAAAATTTCACTGCAGTTGAATGGGTTTGCTGCATTGGTCATATACACAGCCCTGGTGCTTACCTTACCCATTGCATGCATCAGTATGGTAATTCCATTGACTGTTGCCGGGTTAAAAAAGGGTGATGCTGGCTCTTATGCCCGCAAAACGGGGGTTGTTTTTGCTGTAATTATGATGGGCATTGCGCTGGGAAGCATGCTCTATCCAATGTTGATTATTCCTGCGCTGGGCCTGATTTGGTCGGCTATTGTTACCGGGTTCTCATTGGCAATTATTCCGGCAATTCAGATATTCAGGCAGGGATGGCGCAAACCGGGCATATTGGGGATATTATTCGTGATTTTATTGCCCGGAATGCTCATTGGTGGGGGCTTTACTGAAAAGCAGAGAGGTGTAAGTCTGCTTGACCTCGATGAACAATGGCAGATGAAGAAGGCGCAACTATACCTGAATGGGGCTCCTGTGAGCATTGGTTTTGACGCTTTGCCCGGAGATACTGCTAGGGTTTTAGATAATATCCTTGAGAATTGCTTCCAAGAGTCGGAAATACTTTATATCGGGCCATTTAGTAATACGCTTGTAAGGCTATGTGCTGCTAATAATTTACGATTGACCCAGCTTGACGTCACAGGGTTAAATACCATTGATACCACTAACTCAACTTTTACAAGGGCGGGCTCGTTGAATTCACCAGTGGAGCCCAGGGTATTTCTGAATTCAACTTCTCAGCAATTCGATATTATTATACTTGACCTTATGCGAGGCGATGCCATCCGGGAAGGTCTTTTTTCTGTTGAGGTATTTATCAGACTAAGAAACCTTCTAAAGGCGGGTGGTCTTGGATTAATCCGTCTTCCGGATATTGAAGGGGAAGCAATTCATTGGTATGGAGTACGTTCGTTGTACAAAACAATTCGAAGTTTGGGCTTGTTCACTGAAGTGAGTAAGCCGACCAGGTCAAGCCCTTCAATGCTTTTATTTTCGGGTTCACGTGATGCTTTTGATGACCGTTTAGACGAGGTGCCCGGAATCAGCTATTTCTCTCAGGACTCAATTCAGGTACAGGATGTACGCATATTAACAGACAATCGTCCAATGGCATCGCTGTATTTCCGGCATCAAATGGCTATGTTACGCCAGGAGCGACTTGCCTCAATGAGTAAGGTTAAGGCGCTCAAGTGATTTGTGCAAAACTACTATTTGCCAGAGGCGGTTGTAATAATAGGTATGGCCAGCTTCAAATTGCTCCTTGTAAAACCGAAGTACCTTTTCATTGATTAAACCAAAGTTCCGGCATGCATCATCACTGCAATAGCGGTCAATTAAATAGTGCAGGTCTTTTTGGAGCCACTTGTCTAGCGGGATACTAAAACCCCACTTGGGGCGGTCGAAGAAGTGAGCAGGCACGTAATCAAAAAGAACCTGCTTTAACAGGTACTTCGCAACACCACTTTTATTTTTCAGTTCAGGGCTCAGGTTGAGGGCAAAAGTAACGATGCGGTAGTCGAGCAATGGAACACGTGTTTCGAGCGAGAATTGCATAGAAGCACGGTCTACCTTGGTGAGAAGGTCATCTTTGAGGTAATAACGTAAATCAAACAATGCTTGTGCCTCGTCTGCCATCAATTTTCTGGGAGTTGAAAAATTCAGGGGCGTAAAAGTATGACTGGGTTTGTTTATCAGCTGCTGTACCTCATTTTCTGAGAAATAATATTGTTCCTGCGAAAAAATATGTGGCCGAATTTGCGTTTCCGGCACATCAATGAACAGCCCGGCAGCCCTTTTCATTCTGTTGTTTCCGAAAGTAGCAAGTGTTTGGTGAATGGGGTATTTAAAAGCCTTAACAAAGGGATTGGCAAGACGCCTTGCCCAGGTATAGGCCCCATAGCCTAGAAAAAGTTCGTCACCACCATCACCCGAAAGGGTCATGGTTACGTGTTTGCGTGCCAGTTTAGAAACGAGCATTGTCGGAATGGCAGATGAATCAGCATAAGGCTCATCATAAGCATCAACCATACGGTCGAGGCATTCAAGCGCATCATGTTCAGTTACAGTAAATGTGTGATGATGCGTACCAAGGTAATTGGCAACTTGTTCGGCATAATGCGATTCATTGTGCTTTGAATCGTTAAAACCAATACTGAACGTGTTTACAGGATGCCCTGAATTGTGTTGTGCTACGGCAGTAACCAGACTGGAGTCAATGCCCCCACTGAGAAAAGTTCCAAATGGTACATCACTGATCATGCGGTATTTTACCGAGCTGTTAACAAGGCTTTTGAGTTGTTCTTTGGCTTTTATTTCATTTGTCAGGCACTCAGCAAAGACTTGCTCTTCAGGTTGCCAATAGGATTCAATAAGTAATTTGCCGTTTTTATAAAGTGCGTAAGAGCCGGAAGGAAGTTTTCTGACTTCTGCCACAATGCTTTGAGGTTCAGGAATATAGCCCAAAAGCAGGAAATCATGCACAGCTTGTGCATTGAGTGTGAAAGGGTAATGATTGCGAAGGCTTAATAGGCTTTTTAACTCAGATGCAAAAGCAATGCCATCTTCGTTTTGGAGATAATAAAGGGGTTTTATCCCCATCCGGTCGCGACATATAAACAGCTCTTGTTTGGGTTCATGCCAAATTGCGAATGCGAACATCCCGTTGAACCTATGAATAGCCTGCGGGCCCCAGGCGAGGTATGCCTCCAGTAAAACTTCTGTATCAGAGCTGGTACGTGTGTTAAGGCCCAGGTCGGCAGCGATTTCCTTGAAATTATATATCTCACCATTAAAAATCACCAGCGCATTACCATCTGCCGAACGCATTGGCTGGTTTGCGGCAGAAGATAAATCAAGAATACTCAGGCGACGGTGTCCGAGGCCTACAGGCCCGTTCAAATGATAGCCGGCGGCATCCGGGCCACGATGGGCCAGGGCAAGGGTCATTGCTTCGAGGGTTTCCTGATTGAATTTCCCCGCAGAATGGTAGAAGCCTGCTATTCCGCACATACTTATTTGGCTTCTGCTTTGGTGGAATTTCTGAAATAGAATGCTAAAAATGCCAAAGCAACAGCCAATAGTAGCGAAGATGCAGCGTATGAAATCATTTCAGTATTGCTATATACCGCTGGTTCAAAACGAAATTCTATTTCGTGTTTCCCCGCAGGAATTAACATACCACGAAGAATATAATTTGTTCGAAAGTGCTGAGTTTCTTTGCCGTCAACAAAGGCCTTCCAGCCATTCGCGTAATAAATCTCAGAGAAGACTGCAAGTTGTGTAGAAGCAGCCTGCGACGAATATACCAGGCGGTTAGGTGCATAACTGTTAAGCGTGATGGTAGCATTACTATCAGGTGCAGGCGACCATGCTTTAACTTGCTCAGCGAAACGCTCATCCACTATGGCGACTTCTGCAGGGTTAACTTTCCCAACAGTTGTAATTTCTTCATCTGCGTTTTTAACAGTTTTTATAGACGACACGAACCAGGCATTGCCAAGGGCAGCAGGATTCACCAGTGGCGGTGCTTTTTCATTATAGATGATATAGCGCGTATTAAGCATGTTGAATGCGTACAGTTTGCCCATTTGTTCTTTCAACATTGAATCAGAGGGACGGCTGTTGAGAATACCATAAAGGCCACGGATATTTGAGTCAAGATGAAACTCAATAAACTCCTGATAACGTTCGAGTTTGGCGGCACTGTAACCACCAACTGACTTATGGAAAAACGAGGTAGCAGCATCATTGAAAATTCCGGCACGTGCTGTAAGGTTCAATACACGATAATCAGTATTGGCAAGCAGTGCCCTGAAGCGGTATTTGGCATCTTCAGCGGCGCTACGCTGCATCTTTGATTTTTCTCCCTTTGTGCGTTCTGATTGATAAGTTTTAATTTTCGCTGACAGGCTTGGGTCGGCTGCCAGTTCCATTTGGTAGATTGCCTCATCCGCTTCAGAGGGCATAAAGGGAATTTCAGCTTTGGCTACCGGTACGAAATCTTTGCTGTTCACGTAACGTTTATCAACAGAAAAAAGGTCGCCAGTGATAAAAACACCACAAACAATAGCCAGTACCAGTGCTGGTAGCTTGAAACGGTCAAATACCCATATTGTGGCTGCACCCAGCAGAATTAATAAAAATGAGCGAAGAGCATCCGCTTTGAATACGGCAACACGTACTGCTTCCAGACTACTTTGCATACCTGCCATCCATGAAGTGGCCGCATTTTGATCCATTCCGTTTTGTTGGAGGGCATCAAGAATCTGGTTTGAAATTGCAGGATTCAGGTAGTCGAAGCTGAAAAAAGTATCCGGCAGCAAATAAAACAACAATGAGAGCCCCCCTGTAAGGGTAAATGCAGCAAAGAATTCTTTTTGTTTTTCGCGAAGGATACCTGGATTTTTTACCACTTCATTAATGCCCAGAATAGCCATGAATGGAAGAAGGAAGTCGGTAATAATCAGTGTCATCTTCACCGCCCTGAACTTGTTGTAAAGGGGGAAGTTGTTGAGCATAAAGACTGAAAATGCTTCTGCGTTTTTACCCCAGGAGAGTACGATAGCGAATATAGCTGCTGCGAGAATTGCCCACCTGAGTGGCCCTTTTACAAGCATTAAGCCAAGTACAAAAAAGAAGCAAATAATAGCACCAGCGTAGAACGGTCCTGTTGTTGAAGTGTCAGACCAATACTGGGGCAATCGAGCGATCATCGTACGGTATTGTTGTTCTGCCTCTTTTAGTGCAGACTTTTCAGTACCCAAATCAGTGTTAGATGCTCCTCCGTATATATTGGGGATCATGTACGAAAAAGTTTCACCAACACCATAACTGTAATCAAGTGCATAGTTTTTATCCAAACCTCCGTCATCACGGTGTTCTTTGATTGTCAGCTCAGATTTGCCCCTGATAGAATCTTTCCCATAGTCGTAAATAGTGTACAATGATGAACTATTGGTAAGCAGGCCAAATATTCCGGCAATTGCAATGGCGGCAAATGCTTGGCCAAACTGAGGCAATTGCTTTTGTATGAAGGCGTTTACCAATTGTGCAAGTACATAAAAACCGAGTATGAATGAAAGGTAATACGTTACCTGAAGGTGGCCTGCTTTAATTTGCAGACTCAGAAACAGGGCTGTAATGATTGCCCCGGCCCAAGCGCGCCCGTTAAATGCCATGATTACCCCAGCGAAAACCCAGGGAATCCATGAGATACCGTCAACTTTCGACATGTGCCCTGCTTCCATAATCAGCAGGTTATAGGTGCTAAAACAATATGCTGCAGCCCCCACTACTGCAAGAGGTGGCCTTACTTTAAGGATAAGTAAAAGGAAGTACATTCCCAGCATGAGCACAAACATTGAGTCTGCCGGGCGGGGTAGCCCTAATTTTATGAATTTACCAACATATTGAACCAGGTTTCCGTGATACACTACCGAAATGAGGTACCCTGGCATTCCACCGAACATTGAGTTGGTCCATAAGGCTTCTTCACCGGTGCGTTCACGAAAATCAGCCAACTCATTCGACATGCCTTTGTGCTGCTCAATATCATCCATCCGGAGGGTTTTGTTATCGAGCAACTCAGGAAAATAAAAGAAAATCAGGCAGATAAAGACAAGAATAGCCGCCAGATGCGGCAAAATCGTACGGAAGTTAAACGGCTTCATGCGAGAAAATGAGCGGTAAAGATATTGTTTTCTACTTCGCTTCATTGAGCATTCTTTTATATGCCTGATTATTAGACTAATACAGGTAATAACAACTTAGAAAAAAATACAGCTTAATTGCGAACATTTTACTAATTTTGCCGTTTCTTTTTTTACCCAAACTTTACTTTTCAAAACCCATGAGGCAACTAAAGATCACAAAACAGGTAACCAATCGCGAAACAGCCTCATTAGATAAGTACTTACAAGAAATTGGTAAAGTTGAACTGATTACCGCAGAAGAAGAAGTTGAACTGGCACGTCGTATTCGTCAGGGCGATCAGGCTGCCCTAGAGAAGCTGACCAAAGCGAACCTGCGTTTTGTGGTTTCAGTATCAAAGCAGTATCAGAATCAGGGTTTAAGCCTGCCTGACCTTATTAACGAAGGGAACCTTGGTTTGATAAAAGCTGCACAGCGTTTTGATGAAACCCGTGGGTTTAAGTTTATTTCTTATGCAGTTTGGTGGATTCGCCAGTCAATTCTTCAGGCTTTGGCTGAGCAATCACGTATTGTAAGGCTCCCACTAAACAAGATTGGTTCGATCAATAAGATTAATAAAGCGTTTTCAAAATTAGAGCAGGAGTACGAGCGCGAGCCAAGTGCCGAAGAAATTGCTGCTTTGCTTGAGCTTACAGAGAACGATGTAAAAGAAAGCATGAAAAATTCAGGGCGTCACGTTTCGATGGATGCCCCTCTGGTACAGGGTGAGGAAAGCAATATGTATGATGTATTGCGTTCAAGTGACAGCCCAAGTCCGGAAGCAGGTTTGATTAATGATTCTTTACGCCGGGAGATTGACCGGGCACTTAGCACACTTACCTCCCGTGAGGCAGATGTTATTAAGTACTATTTTGGTTTAAACGGAGAGCATGCCATGACTTTAGAAGAAATTGGCGAGAAGTTCGACCTCACCCGTGAGCGTGTGCGCCAAATTAAGGAGAAGGCAATTCGCAGGTTAAAGCAAACTTCCAGAAGTAAGATTCTGAAAACTTATTTGGGCTAAGCTTCATTGTACTTGGGTGGGGCATTTTTCCACGAAATTTGCCATAGCTGATTAACTAATTATTGAAGATGCTATTGCTTGTTCTGTCCTTTTGGATAGGTGCTTCATCTTTTCTTTTCATAGCTTTGCCGAATGAATAGATTGAAGTTTTCAAGCCTGGTGCTTGGTGTGTTTTTTACACAATTTACCCTTCAGGGGCAGTGTACCCTTACGATAGATTCGGTAGTTACAACACAAGTAAGTTGTTATGGTCAATCTGATGGCAGTATTACCGTTTATGCAAGTGGAAATACCGGTGCAATACAATACAGCAATGGCTCAGGCGGCGATGGTATAGTGCCGGAAGTAAAGTTTGATGCACCTGCTGATTTAAGCACCGCAGGTGGCTCCGGGCCTACTGATCGCTGGTGGTCGCCTTCGTCGTGTAATAGTGGTGTTTATTTCCAATACAGCACGCAACAGGGTTGTCCGGCGGGTTCGGCACTCTTTACAGGAGGTTTTAGCGGTTTTGCCGGATGTTTTCTGCGCTCACCAAAAATCAATATGAACGGTATTGACCAGGTAAGTGTGCAGATGGATTTGACCCATAGTTTTTCATCCGGCAGGCCCAATGACAACCTCCGTTTCTATGTATGGGTAAACGGGGCTTATCGGTCAACCCCGGGGCTTTTTACTATTAATGGTGTAAGTGGAAATACCCTTAAGTTTGATCAGGAAAGAACTTGTGAGAATACTATTGTTACAGTTGATTTATCAGCCATTGATGCGAACAGCCGCCAGGATTTTATGTTTTATATAGAATCTGCATGTGCTTATGCCAATTGCAGCCCCTATATGGTTTCGGTTGATAATATAAATATCTCACAAGGCCAGAGTTACCAGGTGAGCCAAACGTTCTCAGGTCTGGCACCAGGTTCGTACCCGATTACAATAAAAGATGCTTCAGGTTGTGTGGCACGTCTTTCAAGCCCGGTACTCATTACAGCGCCCGATTCGGTTCAACCGCTTGTTTCGCTGGAAGGCGCAGTATTAAGCACCGGCGAATATTCAGCATACCAATGGTTTCTTGATGGAAATGTGATAGAAGGGGCCACAGAGCAGCAATATATCATTGCAGCCAATGGCGAGTATTCGGTAAGCGTGATTGATTCAAATGGTTGTGGCGGTAGTTCGGATGAATTTACGGTTTTAACAACAGGGCTGACATGTGAAGATTTGGGGCGGGATATGAAAACCATGCCTAACCCGTTCCAGGATAAAGTTCTGTTGAGGTGGACAGCATCCGGAACAAGATTGGTTGAGCTGAGAAATTTAAGTGGCCAGCTGCTGCTTTCGAAAATTAGTCGTAACAATTCTGAGCTTATTGACACTGGCTTAATTGCTCCAGGCATTTATGTGTTGAAGGTTACTGAGGCGGGTGTTCATTATAGCAGGATGCTTGTAAAATCGGCAGATTAGTTATATTTGTTTAATTCATAATGTACGGAAAAAACGTTTGAAAATGGAAAAAGACTCACTGGTTGTTCCAGATGCAACCATTTTGTTTGCTGGTGATTCGGGTGATGGGATGCAGTTGACTGGCAGTCAGTTTACCACCACCACAGCTTTGTTTGGAAATGACGTAAGTACTTTCCCCAACTTCCCGGCAGAAATTAGAGCACCACAGGGTACACTGGCTGGTGTTTCAGGCTTTCAAATACGCTTTTCAAGTGAACAGATTTATACCTCTGGTGACCACTGTGACATGTTGGTGGTGATGAATGCTGCTGCACTGAAGGCAAACCTGAAGCAATTAAAAGCAGGGGGTACAATCATTGCCAATACCGAAGGTTTTGATGCAAAAAACCTCCGTCTCGCAAAATATCCTGATGGTGTTAACCCACTTGAGGATGGCAGTTTAGAGGGGTACCGTTTGCTTACAATTGATGTAACACGCCTTACCAAGGCAACGCTTGAAGGCAGCGGACTTGGAACCAAAGAGATTGACCGCACCAAAAACATGTTTGTTCTTGGGTTTATCTATTGGATATATAACCGTCCGCTCGACAATACCATCAAGTTTATTGAGCAAAAGTTTGCCAAAAGGCCAGAGATTGTTGAGGCAAACCTAAAGGCCCTCAAGGCCGGATATCATTACGGCGACACTACAGAAACCATGATACCGCGGGTGCAGGTTGAGAAGGCCAAAATTGAACCCGGCATATACCGCAATATTAATGGAAATCCCGCAACGGCTATCGGGCTTGTTGCAGCAGCGAAAAAATCGGGCTTAAAGCTCTTCTTAGGTTCTTATCCCATTACACCGGCATCGGATATTTTACATGAATTATCAAAGTACAAGAATTTCGGTGTAGGCACATTTCAGGCTGAAGATGAAATTGCTGCAATTTGTTCTGCAATAGGTGCGTCATTTGGGGGAGCACTAGCGGTGACTACTTCTTCAGGCCCTGGAATAGCGCTTAAAACAGAGGCAATTGGTCTGGCTTTAATGTTAGAGTTGCCGCTTGTTATCATCAATGTTCAACGCGGCGGACCTTCTACCGGTTTGCCTACCAAGACCGAACAGTCTGATTTGTTACAGGCGGTTTATGGCAGAAATGGTGAAGCGCCGGTACCGGTAATTTCAGCCAACACCCCATCTGATTGTTTTTATGCAGTTTATGAAGCCTGTAAAATTGCTGTAGAGCATAGTACGCCGGTATTTTTTCTGAGTGATGGTTATATTGCCAATGGAGCTGAACCCTGGCGGTTTCCAAAGGAGGCTGATTTGAAGCCGATTGCACCTGTTTTTGCAGAAAAACCGGCTGAAGGGGAGAAATTTTTGCCCTACAAGAGAGACGAAAAATTAGCCCGTAAATGGGCGATACCTGGTACTGCTGGTATTGAACACCGCATTGGCGGTATTGAAAAGGAACACGAAACCGGTAATATATCTTATGATCCTGAAAACCATGAATTTATGGTGAAGCTTAGGGCGGAAAAGGTAGCCAGAATCGCCGATTACATTCCGCTTCAGGAAATAGATAACGGACCTGCAAAGGGGAAATTATTGGTATTAGGATGGGGCTCAACTTATGGGTCCATCAAAACAGCGGTTAAATCTGCCTTGGCACAAGGCTACAGTGTAGCACACGCGCAGGTGCGTTACCTGAATCCGTTCCCGAAGAATCTGGGTGAACTATTACATAACTACGATTATGTTTTGGTGCCGGAAATGAACAACGGTCAATTGGTGCGTATGATAAGAGATCAATATCTGGTTCCTGCTGAAGGTTTTAATAAGATCAAAGGTGTACCATTTACAGCAGATGAACTTTTTACAAAAATTAAAAGTCTGGCATAAGCATGAGCACAAGCATACAAGAAGCAGGTAAACTTTCTGCAAAAGATTTTGCATCAGAACAGGATATACGTTGGTGCCCGGGCTGTGGCGATTATTCAATCCTTAAACAGGTTCAAACGGTGATGCCTGAACTGGGGCTGCCAAAGGAAGATATTGTGTTTATAAGTGGTATAGGCTGTTCCTCCCGTTTTCCGTATTACATGGATACTTTCGGGATGCACAGTATTCACGGCAGGGCGACCGCTATTGCATCCGGATTAAAAGCAACCAGACCAGACCTGAGCGTTTGGATTATCACTGGTGATGGTGACTCAATGTCAATAGGAGGGAACCATTTTATTCATTTGTTGCGCCGGAATTTCGATGTGAATGTATTGTTGTTCAATAATGAGATTTACGGCTTAACCAAAGGACAGTACTCTCCCACATCAGAGTTAGGCAAAGTAACAAAATCAACCCCTTACGGTTCATTAGATCATCCGTTTAACCCGATGGCATTGGCTATGGGAGCCGACGGTACATTTGTTGCCCGCTCAATGGATCGTGATCCTGTACATTTGAGAACAATTCTCAAACGGGCACATGCGCACAAAGGCACCTCCCTGGTAGAGATTTACCAGAACTGCAATGTGTTTAATGATGGTGCTTTTGAGGTGTTTACTGAAAAATCAAGTAAAGCCAATGAGACATTGTTTATTGAAAATGGTCAACCATTAATTTTTGGAGCAGAAAAAGACAAGGGTATCCTTCTTGATGGGTTTACTCCAAGGGTTGTTTCCTTGTCGGATGTTTCCGCAAATGACCTATGGATTCACAATGAACAGGATCGTTTGAAGGCTAATATTTTAGTGCGGTTTTTTGACGACCCGCGAATTGAAGGACATTTCCCAAGGCCATTCGGGTTGTTCTATGTTGAAGACCGTTTTACCTACAATGAGGCATTTGTTGCACAAATTGAACAGGCACAGTTGAAAGGCGAACCCGACCTGAATAAGTTACTCAGTGGGGGCAGTGTTTGGGTGGTTGAATAGGCATCATAAGCCTATAAGCGTACCGCTTATTTCACCCTGTCGGGATTTTGTGAGACGAAAGCTTTCCACCCGGTGAGTTTTGTTTTGGCATTTGGTTCAGGCAAACCAGGTTTGTACTGATAGTAATGGCACATTGCTGCAGCCAGTCCGTCAGTGGCATCTAACTTTTCAGGCATATCTGTTTCGGGTATTGCGAGTACCCTCTGAAGCATAAGGGCTACCTGTTCTTTGGATGCTGCCCCTTTTCCGGTAATACTTTGTTTTATTTTTCGCGGCGAATACTCAAAGATTGGCAAATTGCGGTAGAGGGCGGCTGCGAGTGCAACGCCTTGTGCACGCCCTAACTTTAGCATTGATTGCACGTTTTTGCCAAAGAAAGGCGCTTCGGCAGCTAATTCATCCGGCTTATAGGTGTCAATCAGGTGTAGTGTACGTTCAAAAATGAGCTTGAGTTTAGTACCATGATCATCGTACTTGTGTAGTAAAAGCGTGCCAAAGTGTAACAGTGAAGGCTTGTTGTTTTTAACATGGATAAGACCATAGCCCATAATGGTTGTTCCGGGGTCAATACCAAGAATAATTTTGTCTTTGATCATCAGGTACGCAAGGTACAAATGAAAAAGGCCGAATTTTGCGACAAATTCTTCTATGCAGAAAAATGCAGCCATTGACATAATTATTCCATTTCGCAATGAAGCCATGAACCTTCCCGGCTTGATGGATTCATTAGGTGTAGTTGAAGTTCATCCGAATGACCGGTGCATATTAGTAGACGATGCTTCAAATGATAATGGGGCACAACTCATTAAAGAGACAGCTTTTTTCAAGCTTATTCAATTAAGCAGCCAGCAGAGCAGGGGCAAGAAAGATGCGCTGCAAGCAGGTATTGAAGCAGGAACGAAGCCATTTATTCTCACTACTGATGCCGACTGTATGTTTCAGCCTGAATGGATGGAAACAATGCGCCAGGCAATTCACGACAATACACGGCTATTGATTGGGCCGGTTCTGGTCAGGCGGGAATCGGGTTTTATCGCCTGGTTACAAGAGCAGGAAGCTATGGTACTTCTGGCTATAACAAGATACACAGCGCTTAAGAAGCAGGCAATTTTATGCAGTGGAGCCAATTTGCTTTTTTCAAGAGTCGCATTCAAGGAAGCCGGGGGCTATCAGGCGCATATTGAAAAGTCGTCAGGTGATGATGTTTTGCTGTTGAGAACATTTTTTGCAATTGGTTCCGGGGGAATTACTTTTGTTGATGAACCTAATGCCTGTGTATTTACCCGCCCGGTTCGTACCTGGCGACAATGGTTCGGGCAGCGTTTTCGATGGGCAGGAAAAACAGCTCATCTTCACAGCCCTCTGCGGAAGCTAATAAGTGCGTGGCTTGTTGTACAATTGTTTCTTCCCTGGATTTTGATTTTTGTATTCTGGCCACTTGCGGTTTTAATTCCTTTTTTTGAATACCCTTGGTTACTCAAGGTGGCAATTAGGTACCGCCGCAGGTTTTTTATTGGTGATTGGTTTTTCTTTCGCTTTATTTATCCATTACCGGTGTTGTTGCTTTTTCTGCTTATGCCTTTTGCTAAACCAAAGTGGAAAGGGCGTATGGTTAGATAAGTTTGATTACTACCCGAAATGATTTACTTTTGCTGCCCTTTTAATGGATTTGTCCGAGCCCCGATAGGAATCGGGAGAATGAGCCCGCCTCATTTTCTCAATTTATCAGGCGAAGGCAGAAAAGTAAAGGAGAGTTGTCCGAGTGGTTTAAGGAGCACGCCTGGAAAGTGTGTATACCTCAAAAGGGTATCGAGGGTTCGAATCCCTCACTCTCCGCAGAAAAACCCAGGCGAAGTCCTGGGTTTCTGTTTTTAAGGTCAGCCCGAACCACCCCTGTGGTGGTTCAGGGGCTGGAATTAAAAATGGAAATCGCCTGCACGGAACGCGCAGGCCGGGTTTTTCTGCAAGCCCCCCCCCAATGGGTTCATGAAATAATCCCTCACTCTCCGCGGAAAACCCAGGCGAAGTCCTGGGTTTCTGCTTTTATTTCGGAAGCGAGGGCCCTTTGCCTGTCAGGCTGTCTTTCACCAAGCCCGCCAGAAATCGAGCGAAAGGTTCAATGTTCTGCTCAACGCTTGCTTGCTCAAGCGCGGCCATATACGTCGTGCGCTTTTCCATCGGAACAATTGTCCAAGGATAACCGCCCGAAGCCAGCATTGCGTTCATCAAAAAACGCCCTATACGTCCATTCCCGTCAAAGTAAGGATGGATGTATACAAAAATGAAATGCCCTAAAACAGACCTTACTGCAGGGTTTGTCTCATCCGAAAGCAATTCAAAGAAAACAGGCATCACATCCCGTACGGCTTCATGATTAGGAGTGACATGCATAGAATGTCGTATATAAACCGGGCCATTGCGGTAACCGGCAAGATCCTGCGCTTTCAGAATGCCAGCCGTTATACTCGGTGCAAACATCTCCCGGTACCATGTACTATGGTCGCGGTCGGCAACACGCCCTGCGTCTATTCCTTTAAGAATATCCTTAATGCTTTTTTGTACCACCTGATAGGCTTGCCAGTATCCCCTTGCGGCCATGGCATTCCGGTGGTTGCGGTCTTCTTCATCTTCTTCTGGGTTCCATTTTCCTGTGCGAACTCGCTCGATAAGCGCCGGGCTTACCCGGTATCCCTCGATGGATAAGGAGTTATAGGCATCCAGAACAAACTTATCTGAAACCTGCCTCATATACCCCTTAATATCCTTTGGTAATCCGGGGGCAGGCGGGAAGAACTCTATGACCGGTTCCCGCATGCTCTGCCACATGAACCGTATGCGGTTAATGTAAGGCGACCTTTCCCGCGAAGAGATAATGACGTGACTTGGTGCGTTGAAAGGATCGGCTTCGCGAACGGTATAACCAGCGATACGCATGGTATTCAGTATTTCATCGGCAATCTGCCTTCTGCCAATGTTTCGAAAAGCACCCGCTAGACGCCCTGCTATTGTGCTGTGTCCCCCTTCCAATAAAGGGTTTAATACTTCTGACGCGTCCCGGATCATGGCCAGAGCGGTACGCGCATCCGCTGGATATTGCCGGTAGAAACTTTCAGAACATTGTACAAGGGCGATGGGTAAGGCAAATAAACGCAAGCCGTCTTGATGAATGACGATGTTTTCCTTACGGGCTAACACCGCTTTTATTTCCAGAAGTGATGTATCATGAATGAGATGTGTTATATAGTTTTTTGCTTTGGGGGAGCGTACAATAAGCTGGCGGGGGACAGTCCGGTTTTCGGCGTGCAGCTTCACAGAATCTTCGGGCGAAAGATTCCATGCCGCTTTAAAGCGGGAATTGAGGTATTCAGCGCAAAAGTGCCAGAACGAGGCATACCATGCCGTGCTTTCTCCGGCTGTTTCATCGGGCCTTGCCGGGATATACCATCCCTTCATGACCTCTTTAATGAAACCGCTCTTCAAGAGCCGTTCACGGTGCAAGCGACCGAGTAAGGAGGAGTGTATAGCAATGTGTCCTTGTTCTTGAAGTGCTTTAAGCATTTCAAGAGATTGTGCAAGTTTTTCAGATGCTGTTGCCATGGTCGTCCCAGTATTGAAATGCCGTTCCAAAATTAGGTTATTTTGTTGTGTCAAAATTAGGTTATTCTGTCAAAACATAATTAGGTTATTCTGCACGGCCTCTAGAATTCTGAAAAATACTCCCAATTAGTTCGATTGAACGAGTTATTATATCGTTTTATTATTGTTACATTTACGTTAGGAAATTAAAAGGCAATATATAGGTGATACGTAACAAATTTCTTATTTTCACAGGTGTACAGTTATTCTTCTTTTGGCTGTTTTTAACTCCTTGGTTAAACGCACAATTTGTGCCTACAAATGGTCCCAATGGGGGTAATTTCAATCATTTTGCCCAGGTTGGC
>JAIBAI010000052.1 GCA_019695235.1 Bacteroidia bacterium
TCAGAATACGGACTGCATTCCAGTTGCCGTAATTACCCAAACTGGCTTTCTTCTTCTCTGTAAGTGCATCAAAAAACTCAAAGAAGCTGCCTTTCAACTTCTCCTTATCACGGAAACCGTAAATACTGTTTTGAACTTCTAAATGCCTTTTGCTTCGGATGCTCTCAGCCAATTCAAGGATTTTCTTGTTCTCGTCTTTTTGAACTTTGGTTAAACTGCCCTTTTCGGGGTCGGGTGTAAGATATAGCCCTAAGTGTTCGTATTCCCTTTTGCCTTGATCGTAATAGTCAAGGTAAAGAGTAACCTTGTTGCCTTTCTTGCGTTGTCTTAATGCTATCTTCATAACTTATGATTTAAAGAGGTTATCAATTGCGGTACGTGGAATGATGGTTCTTCTGCCGAGCTTGCCGGTTTTAATTTCATCACGTTGTATCATTCTCTGAATGGTCCATCTGCTAGCACCTACTAAAATTGCCGCTTCTTGAACGCTTAAAAATTCTTTATCACGGAGGTTGATGAAATTGCCTGACTTGATGGGCAGGTTTTGCAAGCTTTGTAAGTCTTGCACATTTGTATTAGTAACGGAGTTGATTTGCTCCTTTAGGGTGGCTCTGACCTTTTCATCTCTTTTCAATTGCTTGTAGTGCCTTGAATTGCAGGTCTTGGAGCAATAGCGTGTTGTTGTGGTTTGGGCAACAAATGCCTGACCACAATACTGGCAGAATTTCGGGATTTTGATGTTACTACTCATATGTTGCTTGTTAGTGCCAGATGTTGCTCATTGGTGCTTGTTGGTGCATCATTTCACCACCTGCATTGAATTAGTGCCTTTGGGCAACAAATTTGTTGTTTGAGCAACAACTGGGCAACAAAAATAAGCAATAAAGTGCAATTGGGCAACAAAAAAGAGAAGATAAAAACCTTATAAACCCAATAAAAACAATGAGTTAGCAAACAAGAGAAAGTAAACTACTTTCCGATACAAAATTTTGAGAAGATGGCGCCAAGCACGTCATCTGAGTAAACTTCGCCCACAATGCCTGATAAGTCATGCAGGGCAGCCCGAAGATCCATGGCCAGCAGGTCGCCGGGAAGCTGATTGTGCAAGCCGGCTATTACATGCTCAAGACTGATTAGGGCGCGATTGATGGCATCAAAGTGCCGCGCATTGGTTACAAGGTGCTCGTCTTTTTGCCCTTTGCCTGAGTTAATACGCTGTAATAACAAGTCTTCGAGCTCCTTTAAACCTTGGTTTGTTTTGGCACTAATCCATACCAATGGTTCTGTTATTGCAAGCACTGGTTTCGCGGTTAGCAAGTCGGCTTTGTTGCCCACAGCAATAAGCAAACGCTGTTCTCCGGCTAATTGACGTATCTCAGCTAAATCATGATACACTTCTTCTTTGCTGGTATGCAGAACATCAAACAAATAAAGGACAATCTCGGCCTGTTTTATCTTGTCATAGCTACGTTCAATGCCTAATTTT
The DNA here is from genome assembly GCA_019695235.1 of Bacteroidia bacterium. Taxonomy (GTDB): domain Bacteria; phylum Bacteroidota; class Bacteroidia; order M30B66; family M30B66; genus JAIBAI01. The sequence goes on from JAIBAI010000052.1 coordinate 1,487, forward strand.
TCTACTTCATCGGTAGTGTGGCGCAAGCCGGCGGTATCAATAAAGCGAAATCGTACGCCATGAAGCACCATTTCGTCTTCAATGGTATCACGGGTGGTACCTGCCACGGGGGTAACAATTGCACGTTCTTCCTTAAGCAAGGCATTGAGCAGCGTTGATTTTCCGGCATTAGGTCTTCCGGCAATGGTCACCGGAATACCGGCCTTTAAAACATTGCCCAAAGCATAGCTGTCGCGCAGTTGGCTTAACACCCCAATCACATCTTTCACGATGACTTCAAGTAGCTTGCGATCTGCAAATTCAACATCCTCTGTACTGAAATCAAGTTCGAGTTCAATCAGCGCAGCAAAACGAAGCAATTCATCGCGTAGCCCCCTGATGATTTCAGAGTAGCCCCCTCTTAACTGCCGCAGTGCCAACTGGTGCGAAGCCTGGTTCTCTGATGCAATCAGATCGGCAACTGCTTCGGCCTGACTCAGGTCAATTTTACCATGCAAAAAAGCACGCAATGTAAACTCACCCGCACTTGCAGGCTGAGCACCAACAGCATACAATGCCTGTAAAATTTGTTGTTGTATATAGGGTGAACCATGGCAGGAAATCTCAAGCGTATTTTCACCGGTATAAGAGTGAGGTGCCCTGAAAACGCTTACCAGCACTTCATCAAGCCATTGTGAATCATGAACGATTTTTCCGAAGTGAATAGTATTTCCAGCAGCTTCCTGCAAGCGAATTTTACCCCTAAAGAGCTTGTCGCCAATTGAAAAAGCTTCCGGCCCCGAAATTCTGATAACTGCAATAGCCGACATGCCGCCCCCAGTGGCCAGTGCACAAATCGTATTGGAGGTTTTTTGCATTTTGCGCAAAGGTACAAAACCAGTCAACAAGGCAGTAAAACCCATTTGGTTCATGACAGTCTCAAAAAACCATTGGGTGAAGCACAAAAGACAAATCCTGTTTCATGCGTGTCAAAATGCTGATTTTTACTAACTTTGTATCCCGAATGAGCTTTAAGCCGTACATTGTCGGAATATCAGGTGGAAGTGCCTCTGGTAAGACCTCCTTTCTTAGGAAGCTAAGGGAAGGAATGCCGGAAGATACAGTTTGCATTGTGTCGCAAGACAACTATTATCTACCTATGGCCCAGCAGCAGCGTGATGACAATGACCAGATTAATTTTGATTTGCCTTCTTCAATACAGCGTCAGCAGTTTTTTGAAGACATGCAAAGGCTGAAATCAGGGCAGGTGGTTCAAATAAATGAATACACCTATAACAATGCTGCACGTCAGGTTGACAAACTGGTGTTAGAACCTGCGCCTATTATCATTATGGAGGGCTTGTTTATTTTTCACTACGAAGAAATCAGGGAGGAACTTGACCTGAAAGTATACATAGATGCCCGTGATGAGGTGAAATTAGAGCGAAGACTCAAACGTGATATTCTTGAAAGGGGCTATTCTGAAGAAGCCATTCTTTACCAGTGGCATAATCATGTTTTGCCCTGTTACAGCCAGTTTCTGAGGCCATATCGTGATGACGCCGATATCATTGTTACAAATAATAAATCATTTGATAAAGGGCTGAGTGTACTGCTTGATCACTTAAAAGAAGTACTGAAGTCGGATACATGGAGCGCAAACAAAAACAGCCTTTTGGAGCATTTTGAGTAATTGATGGTATGGGGAGTGAAGAGGTGGTACAACAGCTTAAAAAGCTGGCAGAACTGATAGAACAACACAATTACAACTATTACGTTCTCGACAATCCAAGCATTTCAGACTTTGCTTTCGACAAACTACTCGAAGAGCTTATTGCCCTAGAAAAACAATACCCTGAGCTGGCATCAGCTGATTCTCCTACGCAAAGAGTAGGGGGGGCAGTTACCAAAACCTTTAAAACCGTGGTACATAGGTACCCGATGATGTCGCTCGCCAATTCATACTCAAGAGAAGACTTGGAGGAGTTTGACCAACGTATCCGGAAAACAATAAGCCAGCCATTTTCGTATGTTGCTGAGCTTAAATTTGACGGAGCAGGCATAAGCCTTAGCTACAAGAACGGTCGCCTCGTACAGGCCCTTACCCGAGGCGACGGAGTGCAGGGCGACGATGTAATCAATAATATCAAAACCATTCCTTCAATTCCTTTGCAATTGCGTGGAAGCGGTTATCCCGACGAATTCGACATCCGGGGAGAGGTATTTATGCCGCTGAGTAGTTTTGAAAATCTGAATGCCGAAAAAAGGACGGAGCTGGAAGATATTGGAATGGATGAACCCCAAATTGCTGAACGCCTATTCAAAAATCCCCGTAATGCGGCCTCTGGAAGCCTGAAACTCCAAAATAGCTCAGAAGTCGCCAAACGAAAATTAGATTGTATCCTTTATAGTCTGCAAGGAGAAACACTCCCGGCAAATAGTCATTACGACAACCTTCTGGCGGCATTTCATTGGGGCTTTAAAACATCTAAACACACAAAGCTTTGTCAGAACCTCGCTCAGGTGATGCAATTCATTGATTTCTGGGAGCAGGAGCGCGACAAGCTTCCGTTCGACATAGATGGCATTGTGGTTAAGGTGAATGAGCTTGATGCACAAAGGCAGTTGGGAAGTACCGCTAAATCACCCCGTTGGGCTATTGCCTATAAATACAAGGCCAGGCAGGTGGCGACCGTCCTTGAATCTGTAACTTATCAGGTGGGGCGTACAGGTGCTATCACTCCGGTAGCCAACCTGAAACCAGTTTTTTTGGCCGGAACAACAGTAAAAAGGGCGTCTTTATACAATGCCGACTTTATTGCCGAAATGGATATTAGGCAGGGCGACCGTGTTTTTGTTGAAAAAGGAGGAGAAATTATCCCTAAGATAGTTGCAGTTGATACCAAAGCCCGAAATGAGAATAGCAAACCACTCGAATATGTCAGCCATTGTCCTGAATGTGGCTCATTGCTTCACAGAAACGAAGGCGAGGCCATTCATTATTGTCTGAATGAATACGGTTGTGCGCCGCAAATGAAAGGCAAACTGGTTCATTTTATCAGTCGAAAAGCCATGGATATCAATACCATTGGTGAGAAAACGGTGGATGCGCTCTACGATGCCGGTTTGGTAAAGACAATAGCAGATTTTTATGTGCTTTCAGAAGCAGACATTTTGGGCAAACTTGAAGGATTCAAGGAACTGTCAACCCGAAACGTTATAGAAGGAATTCAAATGAGTAAACAGGTGCCATTTGAACGGGTTTTATTTGCAATAGGTATCCGATACGTAGGTCAAACAGTAGCCAAAAGGCTTGCAGGGCATTTTAAGACTATTGATAATCTGATGAATGCCAAACATGAAGCATTGCTTGATGCGCCGGAAGTGGGTGTAGTCATTGCCGACAGTATCCTTTCTTTTTTTAGTCAGGATGCGAACCGGCAGATTATCGAACGTATGCGCAGCTATGGGCTGCATCTTGAATTAGATGAAAGCGCTGCTAGACTTGAAAGTGAGCGTTTGGCGGGAAAAAGCTTCGTGGTTTCAGGAGTTTTTAAGCTATTTTCGCGCGACGAACTCAAGAAAAAAATCGAAGAAAACGGAGGACGTATACTCAGTGGGGTCAGCGCGGCTACTTCGTATCTTGTGGCAGGTGAAAAGATGGGGCCGGAAAAGCGAAAAAAAGCTGAAAAACTGAACATACCTGTGATTACTGAAGATGAATTTGTAAAGCTCATTGAAGGGTGATTGAAAAAATTAAATCGGTGTACGGAGGCTTCCGCCTCAAACAGGAAACTGCTGGTCTGATTAGAGACCGGAAGAATCCTGATTTTATTCGTGCACGAAAAATCGGGGTGCTTTACGATGCTACAGAAAGAGATAATTTTTTTATGGTGCGCGAGTTTGCCAAAGATCTGCGTGATTGCGGCAAACAACCCTATACATTAGGTTATATTGACTTCACTGAAGTTACATTCCATTCACTGGCAAGGCCTGAGGCCGATTATTTCTTTAAGAACCAGTTGAACTGGTACAAAAAACCATCCGGCGCAGTGATTGACAATTTCATCAAAGAACCTTTTGATTTACTGATTAACCTGACACTTCGCGATATTTATCCACTTGATCATATTGCTGCTAACTCAAAGGCAGGCCTGAAGATTGGAAGGGAAGAAAGCGCCATCGCCTGGTGCTACGACATGCGTTTCAGCCTTCAGCCGGAAGCAGACGAAAAGGCGTTTGCGTACCTTATCATACATTATTTAAACCAAATCAACAATGTACACACATCTTAAAGGTACAGGAGTTGCCATTGTAACCCCATTTGATATTTCGGGCAATGTTGATCAACAAGCCCTGACACATTTGGTGAATCATCTGGCTTCCAATGGTATAGATCAGTTAGTTGTATTGGGCACTACAGGAGAGTCGGTGGTACTCAACAAGGAAGAAAAACGCCTGGTGCAGCAGATTGTACTCGAAGCCAACGCCGGTCGCTGCCGTGTTGTACTTGGTATTGGCGGGAACAATACCAAAGAATTGATTGAAACCATTCATCAGACCAACTTCAATGGTATTGATGCAATTCTTTCTGTTTCACCGTATTACAATAAGCCTTCACAGGAAGGTATTTTTCAGCACTATAAAGCCCTTGCTGCTGAAAGTCCAAAACCTTTGCTACTGTATAATGTGCCAGGGCGCACGGGCTCAAACATTACAGCGGAGACTACCCTACGTATTGCACATGAAATAAGCAATGTATGCGGAATTAAAGAAGCTTCAGGTAATTTAGAGCAGGTAATGCAGATTATACAAAAGCGCCCGAAAGATTTCCTGGTCATCAGCGGCGATGATGCTTTAACACTGCCAATTATGGCCGCCGGAGGTGATGGAGTTATTTCTGTTTCAGCCAATGCCTTCCCTGCACAAGTGAGTGCATTGGTTAAAGCCTGCCTGAATGGTCGTTTTGATTTAGCAAGACCCTATCATTATTCATTGGCTGAATTTACCCGTCTGCTCTTTGCAGATGGCAATCCGGGAGGAATCAAGGCAGCGCTAAAAATCCTCGGAATCTGTGATGAAGTGGTCAGGCTTCCATTGGTCAATGTAAGGCCTGAAATATACGCTGGCCTTGAACGAGAAGTTCACATGCTATTGAAAGCATAGGTTAATTCTGCTGTTTCCGGGAACAAATGTAATTGGTTGCTTATCAGTATGATGCATCCATTGAAACAAATTTAATGTTCTCTTAGGGTGATTTGGATATCAAATTGTTGGCGTATTGCGGTTTTGAAAAAATTTTAAGTTGAAAACACAAAGTTTTTTCAAAAAATTACAATTGGGTTGGGGTTTATAAGAATTAATTGAGCTATTTTTTACCTTAGCTAAACGTTTTCTATAAATCTTTAAACCATGAAACAGCGTTTACTGGGAATTTTTGTAATTTCTATACTTTCGTTAGGTAATTTATGTGCTAACGGATTGGTAATTTCTGTTACTTCGGTAACCACTTCAACAGTTACCTTCGATATTTCGTGGGAAAATAGCTGGAATATTAACAATCTTAGCTGCGATGCAGCCTGGGTGTTTGTGAAATTTCAAGACTGCGGCTCTGCCAATAAGTCTTGGGATCATCTTAATTTAAGCAACAACAGCGGCGACCATACCGTGGCAGGAACTTTATTGCAGGCTGATGCTGTTACTGACGGAAAGGGCGTTTTTATTCGAAGAATAGATTATGGCGGAGGTCATAATCCTGTTACGGCGGTAACACTGACTTTTGCCACGCCTTTCGCAGATATCACAGATATCAATTTCAATGTGATAGGATTGAAATGGTTCTTGTGCCACAAGGCAGCTTTGAGGTGGGTGATGCTACTTCAAGTAGCACTTTCGGAACCAATACCACCAATGTGCCCTATACAATATCAAGCGAAGGGGCTATTGCCGCCGATGGTCTTGCATCCAATAATGCGTGGAATTGAGATTGGGGTACCAAGCACCCGGCTATTCCGGCAAGTTTCCCTAAAGGTTATGCAACATTCTATTGCATGAAGTATGAAATTACACAAAGCCAATATGTTCATTTTTTGAATTCGCTTCCGGCAGCACATCAAGCAGTAAGAACAGCGGTTACGCCAGGGGCGCCATCAAAAACCACTGCTATGTTTTCGGCTTCCATACCTTATGTTTATAGAAGCTATATCCAGATTAATACTTCTGCATCCGGTGGACCTCCTTTAAATCCTGCGGTTTATGGAATGAATAGAAATAACAACACCACCTTTGATGAGAATGATGATGGTGGAAATATTGCATGCAACTTCCTGAGTTGGAATGATTTACTTGCATATCTCGATTGGGCGGCACTCAGGCCAATGACTGAACTCGAATACGAAAAGGCCTGCCGCGGCCCCGTTTCTGCCGGGCCTTTCATTGGCGGTATGCACGCCTGGGGTACAACAAATTTGCAGCAAGCATCTAATCAATGGGACGAAAACTGGCGAATTTTAAATTCAGGTAAACCTGATGAAGTATCTACCAATTCAGGCGATGGATTGTCAGTTTATGGCTATGATAATAATGTTTCCGGCCCTTACAGAGTCGGTTTTGCAGCAAAAAACGGAACTTCTCGTCAGCAGGCAGGTTCAACATACTACGGTATCATGGAAATGAGCGGCAATGTTGCAGAACAATGTTACCATATCGGCCATATCCACAATGATGGAAACCCTGGCCTTGCCCCCCAAAACCTGGCGGCTACTTTTACCGGAACACTTGGTGATGGTATGCTCGATGGCAATGGTGAAAGTAACCAGGCCTCCTGGGGAAGTCCGCTTGATTACCGCCATTCAATACTTAGAGGCGGCGGTTTTGCGACTGACTGGTCGCAGATGCGTACCTCTCAACGCTACTTCCTGCATCCACGCATGGCATGGAATGGCCCGCAGACAAACAACCGGGTTCACTGGGTGGGAGGCCGTGGGGTAAGACAGTATTAATACCATTCAGGCTTTAGCCCCGATACGTCAGGTGATGTATAGAAAAATTATACATATCATTTTTGGCACCGTCTTTTCTTGTTTTGGGTTTCATGGCAGCCTCTTTGCCCAAAGCCCCTTCACCGGAGGAGATGGGGATGGAACTGCGCGTTTAAGACTTACTCAGGTCTCACCTTGCGATCCTATTGCCGGAAACCCTTTTGGTGGCGGTGGGGGAGGAAGCACCAATAATTGGGACAGTATACAGGCTGCATCATGTGCGCCTGTGTTTGCCGACCCTTTTAGCGGCGGTAACCATGATGGTTTTTCTGCTAATGCAATCATCAATGCACCCTGTAAACCTGTGTTGGCAAATATATACAGTGGGGGCAACCAGGATGGTTTTGGACAACATGCTTTCATTGCATCGGTTTGCTATTCTGTTATCATCACCCCCTTTAATGGAGGGAACCATGACGGTTTTTCCCAAAATGTATTCCAGGTGACAGATTGTAAGTCGGTGATTATCAATCCTTTTAGTGGTGGCTTTGAAGATGGATTCGCTGAAAATAAACACACAGTTTCAGACTGTAAGTCGGTGATTATCACTCCGTTTAGCGGTGGTAACCAGGATGGTTTTTCTGCATCTAACCACCAGTCAACACCTTGTTACCCGATATTAGCATCAATATTTGGAGGTGGAAACCAGGATGGATTCAGTGCGAGCCAGTATATTAACAGCAACTGCCTTCCGGAACTCTTCTCTATATACAACGGTGGGGCGCATGATGGCCATGCAGGTAAGCAATTGGCAGCTGCATTAGGATTTTCGACCCCCATTCCGGCACTTACAGGTGTTTGTGTAAATAACGATGCTGTTATCGGTTTGGCCCCTGGTGACCCAAGTGTAGTGTACCAGTGGGAAATTTCAAGCGATGGTGGTTTAACCTTTTCTAATCTTTCAAATGGTGGTGTATACTCTGGAGCAAATACTGATTCACTTTGGATTAAACCGGCAACAAATCCTTTGGATGGAAATGTTTACAGGGTATTTGTAAGCTATCCCGGTTGCTCAAATGGATATTCGGATGCAACAACCCTGGATGTTGGCAACCAACCTGTTTCCGGCAGTATTGTAAAAGACCCAAATCAGGATGAAGTATGCCCGGGAGTTGATATTTCTGCTACTTTTAATAGTGGTACGGGTGGGGCAGGTGATATTGATGATATCTATTTATTCTCAGTTGACACCGGAAATACATGGAGCAATTATGTCGCACCAACACTTATCCCTACCGGAAGCCTCTCCGGTATTGATGTAGTTCAAATTAAATCTCTAAGAACAACCAATGGCCAGGGCTGCATCCCTGCAACAGCCAATTTGGCAAAATGGACTGTTGCAGGGATAGGCTACTGGGTTGGAGCTATAAGTGCCGACTGGAATACGCAGGGAAACTGGGGCTGCGGGGTGGTGCCGACAATATCAACAGATGTTACGATACCTCAAGTGCACATCGGAAATAGTCAGCCAAATGTTTTATTTTCACCCAATGCTTATTGCCGGAGTTTAGTGATTGAGCCTAATGCTTCTGTAACCACTTATGCAAGTAATGTGCTCGAAGTTCACGGTGATTTCACAAATGATGGCCTTGCTTCTTTGGGTGCAGGGACTGTTCTTTTTGCCGGAACAAACAACCAAACGATCGGAGGAAGTACTCAGACTTACTTCTCATATTTGAGGGTTGGGAAAATTAATGCCAGCAAATCAATCAATCTACTTCAGCATATTAAGGTGGCAGAAGAAATTCAACTTAACAAAGGGCTCATTAATTTAAATGGCTTTGATATTGATTTAGACTCAACAGGCACGCTGGTAGGTGAGTCAGATTCAAGCAGGGTTACAGGCCATCCGGGTGAGATAAAAAGCAAAATAAGGCTTTCTTCCTATTCAACATTATATCCAAATATCGCAGGGCTTGGGATTGATCTCACAACCGGCCCATTGAACGTACCCGGTCAAACAGTCCTTAACCGCGGTCATTTTTCTTATTCTTTAGAAACAAACAAAACCGGGATTGATCGCTATTACCGGATTGAGCCTAGCCTGAACTCCAATCTTGATGTGAATATGCGTATCCATTACTTAAATGCTGAATTGGTAAGTGGAAACCATACCAAACCAGATCTCGTCCCCTGGCGTTCTGAAGACGAAGGACTAACCTGGCAGGGGCAGTTTCTGCCACTTGCTCAACTGACAAATAATCCACTTGCAAACTGGGTTCAACAAGACCATATACCGGCATTCTCTTTCTGGACCCTTAGCGACTGGCTACAATCTCCATTACCGGTTGAATTGCTTTCGTTTAATGCCACTGCGGGTAATAGGCAGGTATTGCTCGACTGGACTACCGCTTCTGAAATAAACAGCCATTATTTCACAGTTGAACGCAGCAGTGATGCCAAACAATTTGTAGATATTTTAACACAACCTGCGGCCGGAAATAGCTCTACAATTAAGGTGTACAATGATATTGACCACTATCCTTTAGAAGGTCTTTCATATTACCGTTTGCGTCAAACCGACCTTGATGGTTCAGAGCAACATTCACAAATTGTTGCTGTGAATTTCAACGCATCAAATGCTGTGTTTTCTTATGTTGACGGTCATGGGGATATCCGGATTAGAATACAAACCGGATGGAGTGAAAAAACAAGGATTTCACTTTACGATGTTTCAGGGAGATTGCTCAGCGCAGGTGATTTTGAAATATCCAGAGGCACTAACGACTTTGTATTATATAACCAGGGCTTTGCACGTGGAGTGTACCTTTTAAAGGTAGAGGGAAATCGCAGCTCTACATATTGCAATAAGCACTTCTTAAAATGAAAAGCGTACCTCATACTCTAAAATTGTGCCTTGTTTTAAGCATGTTGCTGACCTTGCCTTTAGGAGCTAACAATCTACAGCTTTCGAATATGCAGGCGAGTACCTCTGACTTGTCATTTGATATTTCCTGGGAAAACAGTTGGAACGTTTCGTCGGCTCCAAATAATTGGGATGCTGTGTGGGTGATTATTAAATTTCAGGATTGCGCAACCGAAACCAAACGCTGGAGTCACCTGACGCTCAGTACAAATAATGCAGACCATTCAATCACTGGCGGAGTGTTGCAGGTTGATGCGGTGAGTGATGGAATGGGGGTGTTTATTCGCAGAACCAGCACTGGTGCAGGAAATACAGGGCTTGCCTCTTGTACACTCACTTTTTCTAGTGCATTCTCAAGTATCACCGATTTGAACTTTGAAGTGATTGGTATTGAAATGGTTTATGTACCACAAAATAGTTTTTATGTTGGTGATGGCAGCACTGCTTCACCACCCTTGTCGCAAAATGCAATGGGCTCCTCAGGCGCTTCAAGCCCCTATTTAATCACCAGTGAAAATGCAATAAGCACAAACACACTTGCAAACACCAGCCAGGGTGCCCCAACAAATCATGATGCAATTCCGGCTGCATTTCCGAAGGGCTATGCTGCATTCTATTGTATGAAATATGAAATTTCTCAGGAATTATACATGCGGTTTTTAAATACTCTGCCTGCAACACACCAGGGAAACCGTACGGCAGTAGCCGTTACCGCTTCAGCCGGCACCCTGGCACTGGCACCGGCAGCAAGCCCCAAAAGGAATGCGATTCGCATTGAAGTGCCTGCATCCAACTCTCCTTTGCGACCTGCCGTATATGGTCTCGATCTGAACAATAACGGCACATTTAATGAGGCTACTGATGGTGCGAATATTGCATGCAACTACCTAAGCTGGTATGACTTTTTAGCGCTTCTTGATTGGGCTGCCCTAAGGCCAATGACTGAACTCGAATATGAAAAGGCTGCAAGAGGGCCATCCTCAGCCGGCACACCCGTTCTTGCTGCATATTGCTGGAATACAACCAATATCCTTCAGGCTGATGCAGGAGCATTGAATAACGCAGGTCTTGATAATGAGGTTTCAACAACAAGTGGAAATGGATTATGTGCATTTAATTCTGCTAACAATAGCCACGGGCCACTACGAACCGGGTTTGCTGCAACTTCAATAAGCAATAGAGAGCAATCAGGAGCCTCCTATTATGGTATCATGGAACTGTCAGGGAATGTATGGGAACAATGCCTTCATATTGGTCATAGCAATGGCTTTGGAAATGGTGCAGCGCCAATATTTTCCGGCGTTTTGGGCGATGGTGAGCTTGACGCATTGGGGAATGCAAATGCGCTAAACTGGGGGGGCAATTCAAATAGCGCATGGCGTTCTATTGTGCGGGGCGGAAACTGGAATCAGGCTGGCTCAAATTGCCAACTTTCAAACAGAAGTGCGATTACCGGAGCTGGCGCAGAGAATAATTTGAGAAATGCACGTACTGGGGGAAGAGGTGTCAGACAACCCTGAAATATTTGAAGATACCTGTTTCGGCGAAGGTGCCTGCTTCACATTTTTTCATTATCATTAAATTTTTCTATCACTCAAGTACAATGAAACATCTTTTCTCGATTTCCTTCTGGGTTCTTTTCGTTTTTCTTCAAACTAACCTACAGGGGAGTAACCTTCAGATTGCAAATATTTCAAATACCAACACAACAATCTCATTCGAAATATCATGGGAAAACAGTTGGAATATTCAGAACCTGGGCAGGGATGCAGTATGGGTCTTTATCAAAACACAGGATTGTAATTCAGACACAAAAGCCTGGGAACACCTGAATCTTTCAGCAATTAACAGCGACCATAGCGTTGGGGGAGGTGTATTGCAGGTAGATGCCGTAACAGACGGAAAAGGAGTGTTTATCCGGCGAAGCGCCGTTGGAGGCGGAAATATAAACACATCCACCGTTACCTTGAAATTTGCCACAGCTTTTTCAGCAACTACCAGTATCAATTTTGATGTAAACGGAGTTGAAATGGTATATGTAACGGAGGGAAGCTTTATTGCCGGAGATGGTATTTCTACAAAAACTTTCGGCACAAGTGGTACAAATAACCCGCAGCAAATAAACAATGAAGGTGCTCTTGATGCCAACGCACTTGCATTTAACAATGACCTTAATTGGGCTAACGGAAATACCCATCCGGCCATCATTGCCGGCTTCCCCAAAGGCTTTGCTGCATTTTACTGCATGAAATATGAAATAACCCAAAAACAGTATGTGCACTTCCTGAACCTGCTCCCGGCAAGTCAGCAGGCAGTACGTACTTCTGTTGCTCCGGGAGCTCCGGCAAAAACCTATGCGCTGCATACCTTAAGTTTTCCCTGGGTGCGTAGAAACTATATTCAGATTAAAACCCCTGCCACTGGTAACCCCCTAAGCCCCGCTGTTTACGGGATGAACAGAGATAATGACAACGAATTTGATGAAACAAACGATGGTGCAAATATCGCCTGTAACTACCTGAGTTGGAACGATTTATTGGCTTATCTCGACTGGTCAGCCTTACGCCCCATGACCGAGCTTGAGTTTGAAAAAGCCTGCCGGGGGCCTGTTTCAGCCGGACCTTTTATCGCTGGTATGTACGCATGGGGTAGTCAAAACCTGATAAGGGCATGGAACCACAGCGATGACCCTTCGCGTATTCTCAATCCGGGTATGCCCAACGAAATGTCAGCCACCTCCGGAAACGGTTTGGCGGTTTATGACCGGAATGAAAATGAATCCGGCCCTTACAGAGTAGGCTTTGCCGCCGGAACAGGCACCAGCCGTGAACAGGCAGGCGCAACTTACTATGGCATAATGGAAATGAGTGGAAACGTTGCAGAGCAGTGCTTTAGTATTGGCCGTACGCACAACGATGGCAACCCATCTTACGCCCCAACCGAGCTTGTCGCACAGTTTTCAGGTGTGCTTGGTGATGGAACACTCGATGCCAATGGAGATGGCAACCAAAATACATGGGGGGCTCCTTTAGATTACAGACAATCAATTTTAAGGGGAGGAGGCTATATCAATGGTGCTGGAGAGTTGCGGGTCTCAAGTCGGTATTACCTACACGCACGTTCAGTTACTGATGCAGGAAACAATAACCGGCAGCATTATATTGGTGGAAGAGGAGTAAGGCAATATTAAAAATTAGGAAGTCTTGAAAAGCAAACTGAGCTTTTATATGCAGAAATCCGCGTGGCTAAAAAGGATAAACTTATCCTTTTTGCTGTTCCCTTTATGTCTGCATGCGCAAACACCATTTCTGGGAGGAGCAGATTATGGCGTATGGCAGGCAGAAAAAACAAATGCTACCTGCCTGATTACCGGACAAATCAACGCTTTTGGCGGAAGTCCTGCTACAGGGCCTGACTTTGCAGCCAAATTGAACGGTACCTGTACTGTATCCTCACTTATTTCAGCTTTTAGTGGTGGCATTGAAACAGGAAATATTCACGCTGCTGCCATCACTGCCGAATGTACACCTGCCGCTGAGCTGTCACCGTTTTCCGGAAGCCCTGACTTTGCATCCAACCAGGCGAAACGCACCAATACCAACTGTTTTGGCCCAAATTCTACCATAAAAGACATTAACCCTAGAACAGTATGTGAAGGGGATAGTATCGTCATTAGCGGAACATATTTAACGGATGTATCAGCAGTTGTCTTTAGCGAAAATGTGTTTTCCACAGCTTTTACCCTGCGTGATTCGATTACAATACAGGCACTTGTGCCATCCGGTGCACTTTCAGGACCAGTCTCAGTAACTGGTGATGGCGGAACAGCCTATTCATCAACAGCCTTGCAAATTTACCCTCAACCGATAGCTAGTTTTGACATGCAGCAAACAGAAGGCTTTACATTTGCATTTACAAGCAGTGCCACTGCGGCAAATGATTATTTCTGGGACTTCGGTGCTGGCCATACCGCAAACGGGCAAACAGCTTCGTTTACCTTTGATGGTAACGGCACATATCAGGTGGTGCATATTGTAGCTAATAACTGTGGTAATGATACCCTGAGCTCAGAAGTACTAATCAATACTACCGGGCTAAGCAGAGTTCAACAATCTACTATTCAGGTGTTTCCAAATCCATTTAAAAGACAGCTTCAGTTACAAGCAGGTAATCATAAAGGGCAACTAAATGTTAGCTTATACAATATGCTCGGACAGCTTGTGTATGCTAAAAAAATCACAGTTTCAGAAGAAAGCTTGCTTTTGATTGACACCGGTATGCTTTTGCCCGGAGTTTATACTTTATTAGTTAACGGTGTGAATACACATGAGTTCAGGCGTTTGGTTAAAGCTGAGTAGTACCAATCAT
>JAIBAI010000053.1 GCA_019695235.1 Bacteroidia bacterium
TGTTGCATACCCTTACTTAGAAACCCTGCTAAAGCCTGTACCGCCGACTGATGCAACCCCCATAGCCCTCTGGCTTACCATTCGTTGCATCTGCGGCTATTGCTGATGCTTCGGCAAGCCTAAACTGGTTTATTTTCGATTAGAGCAGCTGCAGAATTTGAAAACAAAAGTCCCGGCTTATTTTCACAGGCCGGGTGATTTGCTTCTGATTGCTTTCAATAAATACAAGCTCTTTGGCGAAGAAACAGCTCGTCGAAGCTGCAGCAATAGCGGACACAAGAGCGAGGGCTGGCGCTGAAGCTTTCTGCCTGCGGCAGGCACGCCCTTCTTTTCCCTTGATGGAAAAGAAGCAAAAGATCAATCCGAAGCAAAAGGCAATTACAGGCTTTGTTGCATACCCTTACTTAGAAACCCTGCTAAAGCCTGTACCGCCGACTGATGCAACCCCCATAGCCCTCTGGCTTACCATTCGTTGCATCTGCGGCTATTGCTGATGCTTCGGCAAGCCTAAACTGATTTACTTTCGATAAGAGCCGCTTCGGGGTTTGAAAACAAAAGCCCTTTGGGACTAAGAAACTGTAAGGTGAAGATGCTGCACTTTGTTAAGACACTCCGGGGCGAAGCTGCAGCAATAGCGGGCGCAAGGGCGAAGGCTTGGCCCTGAGGGATACTGGCGCTCTTGCGAGCCGCGGTGCAGGCATAATTTTAAAGCTGGCTTTAGCAGTATGTTGCATGCCTGCAATTGCCTTTGCTTCGGCTTGATTTTCTTTGCATCCTTTCTTGTATCAAGACAAGAAAGGATGTCGCCAAAGGCAGTTTAAACAGTTCCGGCCATCCCCGCCCCCCGATGCTTATCGTGGGTCGGTTCGCTCCAAAACCTGTGTGGGTACCCGGCTGATTTCCACAAGGCCGGAAAATTTGCTTCGGCAAGCCTGAATCGGTTTTTCAAGGTGATGTAAAATGAGGATTTAGCAGCTCAAAACAGCGGAAATAGAAGGCTTGGTGCGGAAGCTTTCTAGTGGGCTTTAAAGCTTTATCTTTGTGGCATGGAAGTTAATTATTCGGAAGATTCAATCCGCTCCTTAGACTGGAAAGAACACATACGCTTAAGGCCGGGGATGTATATCGGCAAGCTGGGGGATGGTTCATCGCTTGATGATGGGATTTACGTTCTTCTTAAAGAAGCAATTGACAATTGTATTGATGAGTTTGTGATGGGCTTTGGGAAAAAGATTGAGATTTCAATCAAAGACCGGATGGTGATGGTGCGTGATTATGGCCGGGGCATTCCGCTGGGGAAGGTGGTTGATGTGGTTTCAAAAATCAATACCGGTGCTAAATACGATTCAGCTGCTTTTAAGAAATCGGTAGGCTTGAACGGGGTTGGTACCAAGGCGGTGAATGCATTGTCGTCGTATTTTAAAGTACAAAGTATCCGTGATGCCAAAGCAAAGGAGGCTTCGTTTGAACGGGGAGTGCTTACATTAGATGAGAAACTTACAGATACCAAAGACTCGCGCGGCACCACAATCTGGTTTAAACCGGATGAGGAAATCTTTGGTAACTATAAATACATCCATGAGTATGTTGAAAAAATGCTCTGGAATTATGCCTACCTGAATACGGGCCTTAGTATATGGTACAACGGACAGGTATATAAGTCGGAACGAGGCCTGTTTGACCTGCTTCAGCAAAATATCAGCGGCGAAAGTCTGTATCCGGTAATTCATCTTAAAGGCGAAGACATTGAGATAGCCCTCACCCACGGGCAACAATACAGTGAAGAGTACTATTCATTCGTAAACGGACAGCACACTACCCAGGGCGGCACGCATCAGGGAGCTTTGCGCGAATCGGTTGTTAAGGTATTGCGTGAGTTTTACAAAAAAGACTACGAGGCCAATGATATCCGGCAAAGTATTATTGCTGCCATCAGCATCAAGGTTGTAGAGCCTGTGTTTGAGAGTCAGACAAAGACAAAGCTGGGCTCTCAGAATTTAGCACCTGATGGTCCTGCCATCCGGACATTTGTACTCGATTTTCTTAAACGAGAGCTCGACAATTTCCTGCACAAACATCCGGAGACAGCAGAGGTTTTACTGCAAAAGATTGTGCAGAGTGAGCGGGAACGTAAAGACCTGAGCGGCATCCGCAAATTAGCAAGAGAAAGGGCCAAGAAGGTAAGTTTGCATAACCGGAAGCTACGTGACTGTCGGGTTCATTACAACAGCAATCATGCCGATCGCTTGAACACAACTTTATTTATCACAGAGGGCGATTCGGCCTCAGGCAGTATTACAAAAAGCCGTGATGTAAACACCCAGGCGGTATTTAGTTTAAAGGGTAAACCCTTAAATTGTTATGGCCTAACTAAAAAGATTGTATACGAGAACGAGGAATTCAACCTGCTTCAAAGCGCATTAAACATTGAAGAGAGCATGGAAGACCTGCGTTACAATAACATAGTAATTGCTACGGATGCGGATGTGGATGGGATGCATATTCGCTTATTGATGATTACGTTTTTTCTGCAATTTTTTCCGGATTTGGTTAAAAACGGCCACGTATATATTCTGCAAACACCCTTGTTCAGGGTACGTAATAAGAAAGAAACGGTATACTGCTATTCAGAAGATGAGCGTAAAAATGCGATAGAGAACTTAGGGAAAAACCCTGAGATTACGCGCTTTAAAGGGCTTGGAGAGATTTCTCCGGATGAGTTCAAGCATTTTATCGGGCGCGACATTCGGCTTGAGCCTGTGATTTTTGGCCGGAATGAGAATCTTTCGCAGCTGCTGGAGTTTTATATGGGTAAGAATACGCCGGATAGGCAGCTATTTATTATCGATCATTTGAAGGTGGAGAAGGATATTGCATAGGAAGGGGGTACCAAAGGGTCGCCCCTACGGGGCTTTTTGGAAAAATGATATTGGGTACCAAAGGGTCGCCCCTACGGGGCTTTTTGGAAAAATGATATTGGGTACCAAAGGGTCGCCCCTACGGGGCTTGGTGGAAAAATGATATTGGGTACCAAAGGGTCGCCCCTACGGGGCTTGGTGGAAAAATGATATTGGGGTACCAAAGGGTCGCCCCTACGGGGCTTTTTGGAAAAGATGATTTTGGGGGCCAAAGGGTCGCCCCTACGGGGCTTTTTGGAAAAGATGATTTTGGGGGCCAAAGGGTCGCCCCTACGGGGCTTTTTGGTAGGGGGGATTTGGGGGGGCTAAATGTCGTCGGGGAGGGCTTTGTCGAATACGTAAAGCTGATTGAATGCGATTTGGTACTCGTTAAGCA
Source organism: Bacteroidia bacterium (assembly GCA_019695235.1). Lineage (GTDB taxonomy): Bacteria > Bacteroidota > Bacteroidia > M30B66 > M30B66 > JAIBAI01. The sequence goes on from JAIBAI010000053.1 coordinate 3,295, forward strand.
GTTCGAGGTATTCGTCTTTGAAGGTTTTCTTTTGATGATGTTGCTCTTGCCGGAGGATATAACGAATTACAGTGTCGCGCTGAGAACGTGCATAAGAAAATGCACCATAGCCTTCCTGCCAGCGAAATTTGCCTTTTACCAATTTATTTTCATTGATCCATTTTGCTGAACTTGCTTTTACAAGGCGCATCTGGTCGGAAACGCACAGGGTAACGGGCATTTCAAAAAATAAATGCACGTGATCGAGCCAGCCTCCAACAGCAAGCGGAAATACACCGTCGTTTTTAAGCATTGCTGCAATATAGCTGTGCAGGCTGTCGCGAAAGTCTTTGGTTATCACTTTCGCTCTGTTCTTCACTGTAAATACACAATGAATGTTTAATTGGGAATAAGTGTTTGCCATGATTTCTAATTTTAATAGTAATAAAGATTAATTGCATTATGATATAAGTGATAATAATAGGTCAAATATAGCATTTTTACCAAAGGGTCGCCCCTACGGGGCTTGGTGGAAAAATGATATTGGGGTACCATTGGGTCGCCCCTACGGGGCTTTTTGGAAAAGATGATTTTGGGGTACCAAAGGGTCGCCCCTACGGGGCTTTTTGGAAAAATGATTTTGGGGTACCAAAGGGTCGCCCCTACGGGGCTTTTTGGAAAAATGATATTGGGGTACCATTGGGTCGCCCCTACGGGGCTTGGTGGTAGGGGGGATTTGGGGGCTTTTTGGTAGGGGTGTTTTTTTTGGGGTTGAAATGGATATTCTTTTTATCTTTGAATGCCTAAATTTTTATCAAATGTTCAACAGTAAAGAGAGCAAAAACACGTTCAGCGGGGAGCCGGGCGGCACGAATCAGATTCTTGCGGGAACGACGATTAACGGGGATATTGTGTGTGACGGGAATATTCGGGTAGATGGTGTTTTGAACGGGTCGTTGCAAGCGAAGGGGAAGGTTGTTATTGGTGCATCGGGGGTGATAGAAGGAGAGGTAAATTGCCAGAATGCGGATATATCAGGAAGTGTGAAAGCCAAGGTTACGGTGGCTGAGTTGTTGTCGTTAAAGGCAACGGCGAAGCTAAGCGGTGATATCAGCACCAATAAGCTTTCGATAGAACCCGGAGCCAACTTTACGGGAGCTTGCAGCATGGGAGGAATTGTGAAAGATTTCAATAAACATGGCAGCAACTCCGAAAAGCAAAGACCCGTCGCCGAGAAAATGGCTTGAGACCTATGCTTTGTATAGCGGCCTGGTGCTTCAAATGGGCGCTATCATCTTAATTGGCACCTGGCTGGGGCACAAAGCGGATCAACATTGGGATACCCTCCCCTGGTTAACGACATTGGGAGCAATTGGGTCGTTTAGTATTGCATTATACCGTTTATTTACTGCTGTACCTAAAAAATGAAACTACCTGCAGGATTTCTACGATTTACTTTTCGCATGGCGGTAATAAGCCTGTTTTGCATCGGAGCTTCGACAGCGTTATTGAAAACGGGCACACTTAAATTACCCGGCATTTTTGTATTTGGCCCGGTTCTGTTGTTTTTCTTGTTGGGTCAGACACTTCACTACTTTTTTCTGCGTGCGCTTGCCGGTCGGCCCCAACAGTTTATCAATGCGTTTATGGGCGGTCAGGCACTAAAGATGTTTGTACATTTGATGGTGTTAGTGCTTGTATCCTTTTCATTTCCTGACAAGGCGGTACACTTTATTTTAATGTATGCCGTTTATTATCTGGCATTTACCATTGCAGAAGTAATTGGGATTGGCTCGGTATCAAGTCTTCAGAATGAAGCAGGTCAATAGCCGGGCAATTTGTTAAATTTGCCGCTGATGGCAGTACAAAAAGGTCGGAAAGGCAAACAAAACGTACAGGCGAAGAAATACATACGCTGGATTTGGCTATTCTTTACCGGCCCGGTATTGCTAGTATTGTTGGTGGTACTTTTAACGATGGCGGGTTTATTTGGCAAATTACCCACCATTGAAGACCTTGCAAACCCCCGTTCAAATCTGGCGTCTGAGATTATCTCATCGGATCAGGAGGTAATAGGGAAGTTTTACGTTGAGAATCGGAGCAATATTCGTTACGAAGAATTGCCTCCACATCTGGTAGAAGCCTTGATCTCAACGGAAGACGCTCGTTTTTACAGTCATTCAGGCATAGATTTACAAGCCTTGTTCAGGGTACTTGTACGAACCATTTTAGGGGGTGATAGTGGTTCAGGCGGGGGAAGTACCATCACCCAGCAATTGGCAAAAAACATGTTTCCACGTGAATCACTGAATACGTTTCAGGTGATTTTCAGAAAAATCAAAGAATGGATTATTGCCATTAAGTTAGAGCGCAATTTTACCAAGCAGGAGATTATTGCACTATACTTCAATACGGTTGATTTTGGCAATCAAGCATACGGTATCAAGAGTGCTTCGAAAGTTTTTTTTAATTGCGAGCCCAAAGAGCTCAAAGCTGAAGAAGCTGCCATGCTGGTGGGCCTTTTAAAAGGGCCGTCATACTACAACCCCCGCCGGAATTATGAGCGCGCCGTACTCCGGCGCAATGTAGTTCTGAACCAGATGGTTCGCTTTGGTGATATGCAGCCTGCTGCATACGACTCATTAAAGGCTTTGCCCATAGATTTATCTCGTTTTCAGGCTGAGAGTCATACAGCTGGAATTGCTACCTATTTCAGGGAATTTTTAAGGGAGCAGCTAAGTGAATGGTGTAAAACGCATAAAAAGCCTGATGGCGGTACTTACAATTTGTACAAAGATGGGCTAAAGATATACACCACCATCAACGCCCGCATGCAACGCTACGCAGAAGAGGCTGTTCAAGAACACCTTAAAGGCTTGCAAAAGGAATTTTTTGCTCATTGGAAAGGGCATAAACAGGCGCCATTTACCGGTATTCCTGACAGTAAGATTCAGCAAATCATGACTCAGGCTATGCAACGTAGCGAGCGGTACCGCCGGATGAAAGAGGATGGTTTGAGTGAGAAAGAAATCGAGCAGGCTTTCCGGAAGAAAACATCTATGAAGATTTTCACCTGGAATGGCGACAGTACGGTAAACATGAGCCCCTGGGATTCAATCAGGTACCATAAGTACATTTTACAAACGGGGATGATGTCGGTAGAGCCACAGACCGGATATGTACGGACCTGGGTAGGCGGTATCAATCAGCGTTATTTCCAATACGACCATGTTTACAGGGGTAAACGTCAGGTTGGTTCTACATTTAAGTCGTTTGTATATGCCGTAGCCATGCAGGAAGGCTGGTCGCCCTGTACGCAGGTTCCGAACCTTCCGATATGTATTCCTACGCCATCAGGGCCCTGGTGTCCGGATAATTCAAGTAAAGACTATGAAGGTTCAATGGTACCGTTAAAGTCGGCACTTGCCCATTCGATAAACCGGGTTTCGGCGTTTTTAATCAAGCAGTTTGGTGTTCAGCCGGTGATTAAAATGGTTCGCCGGATGGGTATTAGCAGTCCGATTGACCCTGTACCTTCAATTTGCTTAGGGACACCTGACATTTCGGTATATGAGATGGTAGGTGCCATGAGCGCATTTGCCAATCAGGGTGTTTATGTTGAGCCCACCTGGCTTATGCGGATAGAAGATAAGAACGGGAATGTATTAGAAGATTTCAGGCCACGCATTGTGGAGGCTCTGGATGAACAAACAGCCTATTTAGTGGTTGAGTTGATGAAAGGGGTTGTAGAAGGTGGTACTGCAGCAAGGCTAAGAGGGCGGTATGGTTTAACCAATCCGATTGCCGGCAAGACAGGCACAACGCAGAACAACTCTGACGGTTGGTTTATGGGTCTTACGCCTGATTTGGTGAGTGGTGTATGGGTGGGATGTGAAGACCGGGCAGCGCATTTCAGGTCAACGGCATTGGGTCAGGGTGCAAATACCGCCTTGCCCATCTGGGGTATATTTATGAAAAAGGTATATGCCGACAAGAAATTGCGTGATGAAGTGGGCAGAGGTGACTTTAAACGTCCGGCACATCTGAGTGTAGAGATTGACTGCAGCAAGTATCAGCAGGAGAATTTGCAAAAGAATGAAATTGAAAACTTTGATCAATGAGCTATGAATAAGGTTGTAAAAAACGCACAGGAAGCGATTGAGGGAATAAAGGACAATATGGTCCTCGGTATTGGAGGTTTCGGGCTTTGCGGGATACCGGAGAACTGCATTACAGCATTGGTGGGCAGTGGCATACATGGTTTAACATGTATATCGAATAATGCCGGGGTAGATGATTTTGGTATTGGTTTGATGCTTCAAACGCGGCAGGTAAGAAAGATGATTGCCAGCTATGTTGGCGAGAATGCTGAGTTTGAGCGTCAATTATTAAGTGGTGAGCTGGCGGTAGATTTGATTCCGCAGGGTACATTGGCCACGCGGTTAATGGCGGCTGGGTATGGGATGCCGGCGATTTTCACTCCGGCAGGTGTAGGCACAGAGGTTGCTGAAGGCAAGGAAGTACGAAGGTTCAAAGAGAAAGATTATTTACTTGAATATGCTTTCGAGATTGATTTCTCAATAGTCAAGGCATGGAAAGGTGATACTCATGGGAATTTAATATTCAGAAAGACCTCCAGGAACTTCAATCCACTTGTAGCAATGGCTGGCAAAATTACCATTGCAGAAGTTGAGCATTTGGTGCCTGCCGGGGAGTTAGAGCCTGACCAGATACATCTTCCGGGTATTTATGTTCACCGGATATTTGAGGGGGTTGATTACCAAAAGAGGATTGAGCAGCTTACGGTGAGGTAGTACCAAAGGGTCGCCCCTACGGGGCTTTTTGGTAGGGGGATTGATATTACCATTGGGTCGCCCCTACGGGGCTTTTTGGTAGGGGGATTGATATTACCATTGGGTCGCCCCTACGGGGCTTTTTGGTAGGGATGATTTGGGGGTACCAAAGGGTCGCCCCTACGGGGCTTTTTGGTAGGGGGATTGATATTACCATTGGGTCGCCCCTACGGGGCTTTTTGGTAGGGATGATTTGGGGGTACCAAAGGGTCGCCCCTACGGGGCTTTTTGGTAGGAGGATTGATATTACCATTGGGTCGCCCCTACGGGGCTTTTTGGTAGGGGAGGATAGGCAGGTTTTTTGTTATATTTGGGGGTATCAACTAATAAACGGTTTTGAGATTATGTCGAAGAATGAAAAAAAATCAGGGAAGGGCAAGTTACCGGCTTCAGGTAACATCGGATTGAATGCACAAGATTGCAAAGCGCTTTCTGGCTCACTGAATACGCTCTTGGCGAATTATCAAATGTTTTACCAGAACACGCGTGGGTTTCACTGGAACATCAAGGGGGAGAATTTTTTTGAATTGCATTTGAAATTTGAAGAGTTGTATTCAGATCTTCAGGTAAAGATTGATGAAATCGCCGAGCGTATTTTAACCTTAGGGCATACTCCGGTTCATTCATTTGAAGAGTTTCAGGCTCTTTCGAAGATTAAGTCAATACGCAATTGCCACAATGGCAAGGTGGCCATTGCACATATTTTAGATGCATTTGGCATTATTTTGGCGAAACAAAGGGAGCTTTTAGTTCAGTCAGGTGAAGCGCACGATGAAGGCACGAACGCTCTGATGAGTGATTATATATCTGCTCAAGAGAAATTAGTTTGGATGTATTCGGCCTATTTAGGATAGGCTTTTTCAAGGGTTTGGTGTTTGCTGATTTAGAAATGCAATTGCTTAAGCGATAGGGGCATTAAAATTTATATATTTACCGCATGCTTTTTATCTGCCTATATTCAGGTTATTTCTGTTGGTTTTGCCAATGAATCCGGCTGGGATATGTTGTATATGAGCTGTTTATCATATTAAATCCCGGTCAAAAGCCGGGATTTTTTTAGTCTATGGAAAAAAAGGTTGCGATTCAAGGGCATGAAGGTAGTTTTCACCATCAAGCGGCGCGGTATTATTTTGGCAGAAGTATTCAAACGGTACCATGCAGCTCATTCAAGGAGTTAGTAAAGACAGCAGAAGACGGACAAAGAGGTGGTACCGGGGTGATGGCTATTGAGAATTCAATTGCCGGAAGTATTCTGAATAATTATACCCTGATGCAGAAAAGCAATTTGCAAATATCCGGTGAGATCTACCTGAGTATAAGGCATAATTTGCTTGTAAACCCTGGTGTAACACTTGCGGATATTCAGGAGGTGCAATCACACCCAATGGCTTTATTACAATGTGCTGATTTTTTAGAGCAGTTTCCTCAATGGAAATTAGTTGAGTCACAGGACACTGCATACAGCGCTCATTCAATTCACCAACACAAAGCTAAACACATTGCTGCTATTGCAAGTGATTTGGCTGCTCAGCTGTTTGGCTTGGAAATTCTGGCTTCAAATATTCATTCGATGCAGAAAAATTTCACACGCTTTCTAGTGTTAGACAAAGATTTGGAGGGCATGCCTGAAGGTGCCAATAAAGCGTCAATATATTTTCATGCCGAACACCATAAGGGCAGTCTGGCTGCTATTCTGATACGCCTCGCAGCCTCAGGCATCAACCTTTCAAAATTACAGTCAGTACCTGTTCCCGGCACTGACTGGGAGTATGGATTTCATGCTGATCTTGAGTTTACTCATACTGATCAGTACATGGATGTAATGCAATCATTGCCCCACATGACCAAAGAATTACGTGTTTTTGGGGTTTACAAAAAAGGACAAACAATATAAATCAATTAAGATGCAAGACGTACACGAATTACTCAAGAAGCGGCCACTAATTATTTCGGGTCCGTGTAGTGCGGAAACAGAGGAGCAGGTATTAACAACAGCGTCAGAGTTGGCTGCTACCGGACGTGTAGATATTTTACGGGCAGGGATTTGGAAACCCCGAACCCGGCCTGGTAGTTTTGAAGGTATTGGCACCAAGGGTTTACCCTGGTTACAGCAGGTGAAAAAGTACACCGGTCTGCCGTCAGCTGTAGAGGTTGCTACCGGCCGCCAGGTGCAGGATGCCCTTCATTTCGATATTGACGTCTTATGGGTTGGTGCACGTACAACGGTAAATCCGTTTAGCGTTCAGGAAATTGCGGATGCATTACGAGGTGTGGATATTCCGGTATTGATTAAGAATCCAATTAATCCGGATTTAGAGCTATGGACTGGTGCTGTGGAGCGTATAGCCAAAGCAGGTATTCGTACGATTGGCCTGATTCACCGCGGGTTTTCTTCGTACGGGAATACCGAGTACCGCAATGCTCCGATGTGGCACTTAGCTATTGAAATGAAACGCCGCCATCCGGAAATGATGATTATTTGCGACCCGTCACATATATGCGGAAAGCGTGATACTATTCCGGGCGTTATACAAAAAGCGGTTGACCTTGACTATGATGGATTAATCATTGAAAGTCATGTCAATCCTGATGAAGCATGGAGCGACAACAAGCAACAAATTACCCCATCGCAACTTGAAGATTTGTTGTCAAAGATCGTTTGGCGATTTGAGAATTCTGATAAAGAAGAATTTCAAAATGCGCTTGCGAATTTACGTGAACAGATTAATCAGATTGATGATGAATTGCTCCTGCTGCTTGGCCGTCGCATGGCTGTTTCGGAGAACATTGGTCAATTTAAAAAGGATAACAATATCACTATTTTGCAAACAAACCGTTGGAATGAAATTTTAGGAAAGGCGCTCCAGCAGGGGAAAAAACACGGGCTAAGCACTGAGTTTATTACTAAGTATTTAGAAGCTATTCACCTTGAAAGTATTCAGCATCAGAATAAGGTGATGAATAGGGTGCCGTAGGGGAATTGGGGGAGGGTACCAAAGGGTCGCCCCTACGGGGCTTTTTGGTAGGGATGATTTTTGGTAGGATGATTTAGTGGATGTTGATTTTTGCTTGGCCCGTTGCTTCGAATATAAGGACAAATTTGTCTTCTTTTATCAGGATATCACTAATCACAAAGTTTTCGAGTGTGCCATTAATGGTAAGTAAATCTTTATAGGAAATTGTATTCAAACTTTCACGGATGGTTTTGCGTAATTGATTTATTTCTGAGCTGAAAGAGAAGCGGAGTGTCTGTTTCAGTTTATTTTGAATCGCGCCTTTTAATAGCCAGGATGCTGATTTCATTAAAACATTCCGGGTATTGATGTCGAAGTCGAGCGCATCAAAATACAGCTCATCACTGAGGCTATTGTATCGTGGAATTCCGGAAAGGTACACCTCACCCCTGACAGCACCAGCGAGTAATAGTTTGATGTAAGCCTTCTCCCCTACTCCATAAATATTGATATTTTCAATGCGTACTTTTCGTTTTCCTTCACTAAATTCATAACCATTCATCCGGCTTGCTATCTCGGTTGTTTTGTCGAAACCAATACCTGAATAAATATGGATATGGAAGCGCTCATCATTAGGAATACCTGTAGCAATTTGAGGTAATTGGCCAGGCTTCACAGCAGGAGGTTTGCTACCGGTTACTGTTTCTATCAATGCCCTTACACCTATGTTCATGCGGATACGTTCGTTATTTCCCTGAATCGGTGAAAGAAGGACATTTTGGGGTTTTATTGTCAACCATGTTTGTGTTGAATCATCCAGAAGGAATGGTTCAGAAGTCGTGTTCCACAAGGTTTGCATCATGGCACGCAGGTCAATACTTTTATTTACACTTTGATCAATTTCTGTTGCAACCTTTTGTAATTGTTTACGAAGAATATCTTCTAACAAACGTGCGATTGGTATTTTCAGCGGGCCTATTTGCACAAAAGGTGCAGTGGTCCAAACAAAATCACCTGCTTTTGAACTTAGAGCGAAATCATAATTGTTTCCAATAGCAACGGAGGAAGTCATAAAGGCATCGAGTTCAAATGAAGTTTTTCCTTCCAGTTCGGGGCAGATGGTGCAAGCCGACCATCTGGCGGCAGCATGAATTGACAAGGGTATGGTAAAACGCAGTTGATTTCCTGTAGCATTGATAGTAATTTTGCGGTTGATATAGACCTTTAGTTTGAGGTCGTCTTTTGTAGGCTGGGTATAACTTTCGTCGTTATACAGCAGGCCTGAGAACTTTCTGTTGATTTGGTCACGGAGCAGGTCAAGTTTAATTTCTACCGGGATAGCAATAGAAGAAGCAGTTGGTGTAAAAGTGCGTGCTTGTGGCTGATACACAGGCGTTGTTGGCTTTACTGAGTGACAGGAAAGGCAGGAAAGTAAAATTATGGTTAAAATTGCCGGATAATTCACGGGTTGAAAATACGCAGAAGCATTGGTTATTACAGATTACATCATCATTGGTTTCCTGATTTGGGGTTTTATTTCGGGCTTTCGTAAGGGTTTGGTACTGCAGCTTGCACTTATTGCGGGTATTTTTGCGGGAATCTGGCTGGCCATTCATGGTTCAGAGCAAGCGGCAGGTTGGCTGCGGACTGAGGCCGGCTTAGAGGGCCGCTGGGTAAAGCATCTGGGTTTTGTATTGGTGTTTGTGTTGATTTATTTTCTGGCTTATATTGGCGGGAAAGCTTTGTCGGGCGCATTAAACATAATGATGCTCGGCATAGTTAACAAATTAGCCGGAGGTGTTTTTGGCCTTGCTAAGATGTTATTGATTTGTTCGGTAGTGATTTATTTTGCGGGGCTTTCGGGCTGGGTTGACACAGGTTATCCGGCATTGCGTAATTCAGACTTGTATGGTTCACTGTCTGGTATCGGTGAACAATTGCATCAAGTACTTCGTTAACTTATCTTTGCAGCGAAAATTTTTGATTATGATAAACCAAGCGCAGGTACTTGACGCCCTGAGCCAAGTGATAGAGCCCGATTTAAAGAAAGATTTGGTGAGTCTGAATATGATCAGAGACATCAAGATAGAGGGTAAGAAAGTTTCATTTACGGTTGTATTGACCACCCCTGCCTGTCCGTTGAAAGAGATGATTCATCAGGCATGCGTGAATGCGATTGTGCATTATGTTGACAAGGAGGCGGAAGTTGAAATCAACATGACAGCAGAAGTATCGAGTAAGCGAGGCGGAGAAAGGTTATTGTTGCCGAATGTGCGCAACATCATTGCCATTGCATCGGGCAAGGGAGGAGTTGGCAAGTCAACTGTTGCATCGAATCTGGCGGTTGCCTTGGCGCGTAAGGGCGCCAGGGTGGGTCTGGTAGATGCTGATATTTACGGTCCGTCAGTACCGTTGATGTTTGATGTATTGAATGAGAAGCCAATGGGGCGGATGGTAGATGGCAAGCAGGTGATGGTACCCATAGAGAGCTACGGAGTAAAGTTATTGTCAATAGGCTTTTTTGCAGAGACCTCGCAGGCGATAGTATGGCGCGGGCCAATGGCATCGAGGGCATTAACGCAGTTATTTACAGATGCCGACTGGGGGGAGCTTGATTATCTATTGGTTGACTTACCTCCAGGAACTGGCGATATTCATCTGACGCTTGTGAGCAATATTCCGCTCACAGGAGCGGTAGTAGTAACTACCCCACAGGCTGTAGCGCTTTCGGATGCCGAGAAAGCCGTTTCGATGTTCAGGATACCGAACATCAATGTACCTGTAATTGGGCTGGTGGAGAACATGTCGTATTTTGTACCTGAGGAGCTTCCTGAGAACCGTTATTATATTTTCGGGCGTGATGGAGGCAAAGCGATGGCCGAGCGCTTAGGCATCACCTTACTGGGTCAGCTACCACTGGTTCAGAGCATACGTGAAGCCGGCGACAATGGACATCCGGCGGGTTTACAGGAGGGAACAGTTGTATCTGGTATTTTTGATGAGCTTGCGGGCAGCATGGCCCAACAGGTAGCCATTATCAATGCGACTTCAAAAACCGAAGCAAGTTTGGTTTGATTTTCCTACATTTGCTCATTAGATACCATGGACAGTTCAGAGAAAGCCAAATTGATAGAAAGAGTTGAGCAGGCGATAGACACCATCAGGCCTTATTTAGAGCAGGATGGTGGGGATATAACCGTTGAAGACATTGGCGAAGACTTTATGCTGAAGGTTCGGCTTCACGGAGCCTGTAGTTCGTGCAGTATGAGTATGATGACCCTGCAGGCAGGTGTTGCTGAGGCGGTGCGTCATGCTGTGCCGGAAATCAGTGGAGTTGTTGCAGTAAACATGCCACTTGCCGAGGCATAATCACCCGGATTATTTAGCGATCTTTGCCTGGTCGGTATAGACTTCCAGGATTTGTTTGTTTCGGTTAATTTTACCCGGTTCGGCAGCGTTTTCAACGATTGAATCCACCTTGTTACCGAAGTCATCATACCTAAAAGAAGACAATTGTATCTCTTTTCCTGAGGCATCGTAAACCCTTTCGCGTATAAGTTCACCGTATGCGTTGAAAACCATTTGGCGTGCGCCGGTTATTACCATTGTTTTCTCAGGGCACTTGCAAATTGCATAAGATGTTTCAGTGATAGAGCTATCAGTATATGTCAGTTCTACCTTAGAAATTTCAGTTTGTTCTTCGTTGTAGCCGGATTGTTTAATCACTTTGTAATCATTGTCAAGCTGGTATTTGTAATACACCCAGTTGAGCATTTTGCGTTTTTCTTTGTCTCTGTAAACAGTTGACTGAAGAATCATTCCTTTGTCGTCGTATTCGTTTTCAGTAAAGGGTGTAGCACCGGGCAATTTATTTCCGAGGCTGTCTGTTTTGTAGCTGTATAACTGGAGGGGTTTGCCCTGTTTGTTGTATACGTTTTCGTTGATATTTGCGGAAATCAATTTTTCGCCAATGAAAAGTTTTTCTTCTTTAAGATTTCCGGCATCATCGTAAGTGAATGCTGTTGTTGAGAGGAGGGTATCGCCTTTTGTACGTTTTTCAATTTTTACTGGTTTGCCCTGGGGGTTCAGAAAGGTGATTTCCTTTTCGTTTTTTCCGATGAATTTCAATTCTTTTTTCTGTAGAACCCCGGCGGCATCGAAGGTATATCGTATATCACCGGCCTTATTACCATCATCAGAAAAGATGCCTGAAGATTTGATACGACCTTTTGGGTCGAAAAGGTCTTGCTGGCGCAGGTATTCACGGCCGGTCTGAGGAGAAGTTTCGAAGAAATACCTTGATTTAACAGGCATTTGGGCTTTTCTTTCATTTTTTTTGAAGAGCAGCCCGGGTTTATCGAGGATACAATTTTCTTGTGCTCCGGCATTTATGGCTGCCGGCAGCATCATTATTGCTATGATTGAAGCCTTGAGAGTAGAATGTGTCATAGGCCTGTTGGTTCAATTGGAGTGTGAAAGTAATTGCTATTTTCGTGATAAACAAGAAATTAACAAAGTTTTTAACAATTATACGGAAAAGTCGT
>JAIBAI010000054.1 GCA_019695235.1 Bacteroidia bacterium
TTGGAGCAATTTGTAAACTATTTACGGAAGAACGCCAATAAGCGGAGTTTGCTTTGTGCTCATAATGGCAAGGAGTTTGATTTTCCATACATCGCCCGGCGCATGTTGGTCAACAGGATAGTTCTTCCGGAACTATTAGACCTGGCCGGTAAAAAGCCATGGGAAATTATGCACTTAGATACCCTTGAGTTGTGGAAGTTTGGTGATTACAAACATTACACATCCCTTGAAACGCTGAGTCATCTTTTTGGCTTGCCTTCACCAAAGCAGGAAACCGATGGGAGCAAGATTGCTGATTTATGGTGGAAATCGCAGGATATCCGGAAGATTCGTGCGTATTGCGAACAAGATGTACTAACGGTATTCAATCTCATGCGATGTTATAGTGGACTTGTGCCATTGAAAGACAATGTCACATACCAACGGCATTAGAAGTCGTAGTACCTGTTCGGGAGCGCGGTTTTGAGTGCGACAAAAACCCAGTTGGTATTTTTGCTTCCCCGTTCATTTGATTGCATTCTTCGTGAAATGCCTAATTCAACACGCATGTTTGTTTTCCGGTTTATAAGCCATGCAATAGAAAGGTCGGTAAATACGATGGTATTTTTGAGCCCCTGAAGCATGTTATTTCCGTAGATATGTGGTACTGATGAAGGCTGGTTAAAAGCTTCAGATGTAGCCAGGAATATATTTTGGCCAACGTTGCTCATTTTACCCTGTGTATTGAGGGTATCAGCACCATATTGGGCTAACAATAGTTTTGCTTCTACCGAGAAACGGCGGTAACGGTAGCGGATAAAGTTAACTGATTCTCTGAAATTTGCCCCAAGCGGATGTGCCAGAGGCTGTGCAAAGTGGGTATATGTTTGAGTTGCAGCCGAGTGGCCATAGGTATAGGGGCGTACCCAATTGAATTCAGATTGCACAGACAGTCCCGGCAAATAAAAGACATTGAAGACCTTTATTCCCAATTGAAAACCGTACTTATTTCCCCACCAGCCACTTCGGGCTTTAAGTTCATGCAGTGAAAATTCATCCAGCAGGAGCTGACCATACAGGATATTATTTTTCAGGAAAATCCATTTGAAGTTCATGCCGATCAATGCATTATCGGGAGAGCCGAGGGAGAATTCAAGGGGGCGGAAGAATATTACGGGATTGAGGTAATTGACGTCAAAGTGCCGTCGTTGGCCTGTGGTATCAACTGATTGCCAGACAATACCTTCAAAGAGACCCAGGTTGAATCTTTTGCCCAGATTGAGGCTCAGATGATGAAAGCTTGCATATTTCTTTTGGTAGGCGCCTAAGCCGCTGTTGGATGCGGAGCCGACGTTCTGAAAAGCAGTAAATAGGTTGGTATATCTCAGTTTCCAGAGGGTGGTAGTGATTTTCAGGTAGGGGAAATTGAATGCATTGTCAGAAAGCAGCAATGAGCGGTAGCCATCACCGATAAACTGCCTGTCGTTTCCGGCCTGGAAATTAAAAAACCGGGAAGGGCTGTACGAGATGTATCCGGCCACCCATGCGTAATCGTAGCCGCCGGTTCCGAAAGGTTTTACCCGGCCTTGTGCAGGTACCACGTTTTGTTTGGTGACGAAGCTGTCGACATAATTTACAAAGCGTGCTTGGTTTTCCCAAACGCAGGTATAAAATGAGAACTGTTTGCCGATGTTGCCAAAGACCTGCAGGCCACGTGAGTTGGTGTAGGTGTTGTTTTTGGTGAGTTGGTCTTTGCCGAATTCAAAGTTAAAAAGGGGGTCGAGATACAACTGAAAACTGGCCGAATCAACATACAGCAGGTGTTCGTTAAATATGCGTTTCCCTGCCCAGGAGCGTGCGAATTTGAATTGAGGCTCATGGATGCCTGCTGCTGTATCGGGGAGTACTACACGCCGGATGTCGTTTATCCTTAGAGGGCGGAATGCAGTGTGTATATTCAGGCCCGGAGTATTCAATTGTTTTTCAACAAGCTCATACTGGAAGCGGTCGAGTACCAGGTTGTACTCCTGGTTAAATGCCGGATGTGTGAACAGCAGTAGCATTGCAACAATTTTCGTAAGGTTCATCAAAGGTTCAATCCTTGTCATAAGCTGAATGCTTTGGTGTTAATTTCTTTCGGATTTTTCTGACTTTGTTCCAAAGGATGATTGTGAAGGCCAGTGGTATCAGGGTGCAGGCGAGGATGATTGCCGCAGCCCCTGCATCTGTTAGCAAGCAGAGGTAAGCGCCAAGAGCTGTGGTAATTGAAAGAAGGGAAAGCAAAGCTGTTGCACCGATGTGAGTGAGTCCGGTTTCGAGTAGCAGATGATGCAGGTGGTTTCTGTCGGCTTGAAAAGGCGGGTGGTTTCTTGCAATACGAACAACAAATACCCTTGCCATATCGAAGAGGGGTACTGCATTAAGCGATAAGAGCAGCAACCAGGAGGGCATGTTCCATTCGTTGCGTGGTTCAAGCGTCATTAAGAATACCATGCAGTATCCAATCAGGAGGGAGCCGGAGTCGCCCATAAAAATTTGCGGGTTTCTGACATTAAAGAACAGAAATGCAAGTAGGGCACCAGCCATTGAAAGGCTTAATGGTGATGCTTCGGGCACAAGCCATGCGGCGGCAGAGAAGGCAATCAGGCCGATGGAGCCAGCCAGCCCGTTGATTCCATCAATAAGATTGTAGGCATTGACCATCCAGAAAGCAAGAACAGAAGTAAGCAGGATTGTTGGCAATGCCCCTTTTGTTAGTGCCGGATGTACATCTGTGAGTTCTAACTGGAAGGTAATGCTCAGCAGCAGTACGGGGATAAATTCTCCGGCAAGTTTCACCCATGGTTTTATAGGCTGCAGGTCGTCCCATACCCCAACAAAAAACAGCATCAGTAAACCAGCAAGGAAGAAGCGGTAATTAAACAACACTTCAGGAGGTGCGGTTAAAAAGGTGCTTATGTAGAATGCACCGGCAATGGCGACCCCTCCAAGCCTGGGTATTTCATCTTCGTGAATTTTCCGGGTATCAGGTACGTCGAACCATTTTCGATGTGCCGCATACCTGATAAGGAAGGGGGTCAGTGTAAGGCAAATCAGAAATGCGCTAAAGAATGAAAGCACCGGAAAGATTTCCGGCGAAATTAGCCGAAATCTCTAAATAATAGATTAAATCAATCAAATAAAGCAATTGTGCCTATTTACTGTTTTTCTCAGGCTGGCTTTTTAGGTACCATTGAATCATTTTCTGCATGCCTTCCTGGATACTTACACGGGGGACAAAGCCCATTTGTTTGATTTTAACTGCGGAATGCCAGGTTTGCGTTTGCAGTTTTTTCACTCTTTTTGAGGAGATACTTAAATTTTTTCCACTGAGGAAAATGGCTAAATCGAAGGGGCGGGCAAGGAGTATGCCAAGCGGTAAAGGCAAGGAAAATCTGATGTTTTTCGCCAGCATTTTTGCCTGCATTTGGGCAATCTGGCTACTGGTAAGGTGTGGTTCATCAGCGTAATTCATCAGGCAAATACTGTCACAAGCGTTTTCGAGGGCAAAAAGCGCCGCTTCGACAATATTTTCGACGTATGCGAGTGATTTAATGTTGTTTCCGGGGCCAATTTGTATGTAAAGGCCCTGATGAATAATTCGGATCAGGCTAAGAACATTTGCGAGGTTAAAGGGGCCAAAAACAACGGTAGAGCGTACTGTAACAAGCTTTCTGCCAGTCTGGCGGGTTGCCCATTTTTCAAAGATCTGTTCAGCTTCCCATTTTGATTTTCCGTAGGCATTTTGGGGGTTTGGGCTTGTTTCTTCCGTTGTAGGGCCTGGGTTTCCGGCATTGCCATACACTGCTACTGACGAGAAATTTATTATCCGGCAAACACCTTGCAGGTGCGCCTCATCAGCGATAATTTTTGCTCCATTGACGTTTGTGTCGAAGTAAGCATCATCAGCAATGCCAAAATCGTGGTGCATGGCGGCCAGGTGAATGACGGTATCTACGCCTGCCATTGCTTTCTGCACATCTTTGATATTTCTGACATCTCCCTGGATGAAAGTGGCCCGGGTATCAAAGTCAGGTTTTTTCAGGTCGAGAATCCGCAGGTCGGCATCTTGCAGCAGGTTGACAAAGTATCTACCAATAAAGCCGGCTCCACCGGTAATCAGGATTTTTTTCACGCGGGGCGAAGTTACCAAAAAGGCCGACAATAGAATCGGGGGTTCCTGTTGGATTGTTTTAATTACTTTTGCAAATTCATAAAAAGACGCATGGATTATTTTATGCTGGGTGCCCAGCTGATTCTCAGTTTATCCATTTTGGTTATTCTTCATGAGTTAGGGCATTTTATTCCGGCCCGGCTTTTCAAGACGCGTGTTGAGAAATTTTATTTGTTTTTCGACCCCTGGTTTTCACTATTTAAGGTAAAAAAGGGTGATACCGAGTATGGTATTGGCTGGCTTCCATTGGGGGGCTATGTGAAGATTGCAGGGATGCTTGATGAGTCAATGGACAAGGAGCAGTTACAGCAGGAGCCGCAGCCCTGGGAGTTTCGTTCAAAACCGGCCTGGCAGCGCCTTATCATCATGGCAGGGGGTGTTACGGTAAACCTGATTTTGGGTATGCTTATTTTCACGATGGTATTGTTTGTCTGGGGTAAGGAATATCTTCCCATAGAGAACTCAGAATATGGCATAATGACTGATAGCCTTGGTGTTTCTGCCGGGTTTCGTAATGGTGACAAGATCGTAAGTGTAAACGGCGAAGTACCGCTTAGTATTCAAAAGGCGCATACGGCTGCATTATTAAACACCCCTGCCATTGTAAAAGTAAAGCGGGGAGCAGAAACAGTTGAAATTACGGTTGATCAGGAACTTGCCGAAAAGGTTATTGCTAAAGATGCACCGTTTCTGTTTGATGTAGGGTTTCCGGTAGTTGCCGGAGAGGTACCTGATAGCGGGGCTGCATCAAAGGCAGGGCTAAAGAGTGGCGACAGGTTGCTTAGTGTAAATGGGGTTCAGGCAATTTATTTTACTGATTTGGGGCGTGAGTTGATGAAATACAGGAATCAGGAGGCTGCTGTGCAGATTTTACGGGGGAGTGATACACTTGTACTGCATCCCAAGGTAAATGAAGCCGGAAAGATTGGGTTTATACCTCAAAACCTGCATGAATTAGGCTTTAAGACGGAGACGCTCAAGTATGGTTTTTTTGAAGCGTTTCCTGCTGGGATGCAGGAAGGCATGGATATTCTTTCGAACTATGTAAAGCAGTTCAAATTGGTATTTACTGAAGCGGGTGCTAAGAAAGTAGGTGGTTTTATTTCTATGGCCAAGCAATTTGATGAAGGCTGGGACTGGCGGAATTTCTGGAGTTTCACCGGTGTTCTTTCTATCATTCTGGCCTTTATGAATATTTTACCTATTCCGGCGCTTGACGGGGGGCATATACTTTTCTTGTTAGGAGAGATGATAACGGGCCGGAAGCCATCAGAGAAGGTGATGGAGTATGCGCAGATGCTTGGTATGTTTTTGTTGCTTGGCTTACTGTTGTTTGCCAATGGGAATGACATTTACCGGTTGTTTGCCAAATGATAAGGTTCAGAGGCAGGCTTAACTAAGGCAATTTAAGGTCATGGCTCAATGCAATGATTTTTGTGCGTGCTGTTTCGCCTTTGATGATGTTTATTTTCGATTTTGGGATACCCAGTTTCTCCGACAGGAACTTAATCAGGTAGCGGTTTGCCTCGCCATCAACGGGTTTGGCGCGAATTTTCACATGCCATTCATGATCTGAGATTATTTTCAGTTCTTCGGTGCGGCAGCCGGGTTTTACCTTGACCAGGATATCGGGCATACGCTTATTTCACCTCCCAGGAAAGCATTTTATTTTCCCAAATCAGTGATACCAGGATTGCCTTGTCAGCCTCTATGGCTTTTGTTTCAAAGGTAAGTCGCTCAGAGAAAGCAGGGGCATTTTGTGGTGTTACCGAAAATCTCAGGGCATCTTTTGATTCATCGTACTTAAAAGCACCCCACTGGTCGGGAACTGTATTGAGAATAAACACCCATTTATCTGCATCAGGTATTGAAAACAGGGCATATTTACCTGCGCGGACTCTGACGCCATTAATAAATACATCGCGGTTGAATTCGATGGTTGTTGCTTCATTGGCTCCTGTTCTCCACACTTTACCGTAGGGCACCAGTTCGCCCCAGATGGTTCGTCCTTTTACCGCAGGTGCACTATACTCAATAGTTGTTGTAAGGTCGGCTAAAGTAGCTGATACAGTCCTAAACGTACTCACCCTATCAGCTTTTTTGGTAGCTGTCATGGTGGTTTTATTGTTGTCTTGCGCGTAGGTTTGAGGCAACAACAGAACGATTGTTGCGACAAGGGATACAAAAAAGCTATTTCTCATAATGTGCGTTTGGGAGTTATTGTAACAAATTTTGTGCTAATTTGTTAAAGGGCTTAGTATCAAAGGTTCCTTATCAGCCTGACGCAGGATTTCGTTTTTGTTCATCCATTGGAAGCGGAAGCCGTTGTTATTAAATAGGTTGGCCTGGTCGGCATAATGTGGTGCCAGGAAATAGCCAGATTGACCGGTAGGCAGCACGCTCATGGTTTTCTCAGTGTTATCGAAATCAATGATTCTTCTCATGGAGGGGCCGAAAGTTACATTGTAAAACCCGTGGGGGTTTAGCTTAAAACCCGTGTTGTTAATTGTTTCGTTTCCACCAGGTACAAAATCAGGCCCAACGTTTAAGAGTGTACTCAGCGGGAAGCGTTGCCCCAGCGGGTGTTTGTGTTCAAGTTGGTGTACCCTTTCCCAGTTCCATTTTGAGAGGTCTTTTCCTAATTGTGAAATCAATTCGTCCATTGTAACGTTCCAGGCTTCGCGCACAATGTCGCTTCTTGAATCAATTCTACGGCTGAATTTATTGTCCCACCAGGGGGAGTTCAGGCGATAGATAAACTCCGGATAAGTATTTTTCATGAAATGCGTATTCATGTAGCTTTCGAACAGAGGCATGCCGATATTATCACTCATTGCAAGCCGGAGGATATGGTAAATCCATTTGTAGTAAACGATGGCTCCTACGGTTTGTTTTTTATGTTCACCGCCCCAGCTTGAGATGCGGTTAGCTGCTTCGGAGCGGATGGCATCCAGCTCTATGGTTCCCAGTACGGTCCGCAGCCATTTTCCCATTTTCATATTGACTTTGCTGGTATCGTCGGTCATGATTTTTTTCATGTCTTCAGCTGTAAAATCATTTTTACGTTGAAGCAAATCATTGATCCGGTCATATCTGTCATTGGGTACATAATAGCCGGAATATCGGTTAAACGGCCCTGTGGAGTCTGGTTGTTGGTTAGCAGAGCAAATGAATCCTGAGGGGGGATTTTCGATATGAGGGTTTTCACTGAACTCGAAGTAGCCCAAAGGTTCATCTTTACCTGTTTCGCCATTGAGGAAGCGACGTGGATAAACCCCATCAGGTCGTTTCAGCAATTTAGCAGCAGCCCACCATGCGATATTTCCTGATTGGTCGCCATAGACAATATTAAGACCGGGAGCGTGGATAAGTGCAGCCGCATCTTTAGCCTGTTGCATATTTTGTGCATGGTTGAGGGCATAGGTTGCCTGGAGCGCTTTTGAAGGGAATTTAAGGTAGTTCCACCAGACCGAAACACCTTCGAGCATCTGCGGGAAGGGGTTGGTAACCTTATTAATAATTGGGCCACGTTGTGTTTCAACAACCTGCATTTCGAAAGAAAGTGAATCTTTTACTATAATTTTTTCAGTTCGCTTTTTCAGTTTTTGCCAGGTTCCATTCGTGATAACTGAGTCGCCTTTTATTTTTTCAACGTAATAGTCGGTATCATCATTTTCGAGCATGGTTAGGCCAATAG
Organism: Bacteroidia bacterium; assembly: GCA_019695235.1. Taxonomy (GTDB): domain Bacteria; phylum Bacteroidota; class Bacteroidia; order M30B66; family M30B66; genus JAIBAI01. The sequence continues at coordinate 7,890 of JAIBAI010000054.1, forward strand.
CACAATGCTCGGAATGCCCTGCAAGGGCAAAAGGGAGACCGGCAAGGTAATTTCCATAATGTTTGAAACCGGGGTATTCAAGGTGCGCCTCATACCAGACAGCCGGCTGGGCATAAGCCATGTGGGTATCGTTACAGAGGATTGTTTTTTTCTTTTTTGTTTTAGCAGGTGCGAGCACCCAACTGTTTGAGCCAATCCAAGGGCCAACAGGGAAGCGATTGAGCACAGCCTGTATATGTTGACTAAATTGGAGAGCAGGCTCAACCACAGATGAGGGATAAGGCTGTTTTTCGGGTAATTTCTCAATATCTTTCATGTACTCATAACCCACATTACGGTACATCATTTCGACCATAGGGTCGGTTTGGAATCCTTCAGCAAAGCCAAACGCCATGAATCCGGTAATAAGAAAAACATCTTGCAGGGTAAAAGGTTCTTTTTGAATACCGAGGATTGTGAATTCGATGGGTAGCGGCCCCTGGTTCATAAAAGCATTTACGCCTTTCAGGTATGCATTTGCACTTTGCACTATCTGTTTAGGGGCATTCGCCATGAATTCTCTGGCCGACCATTTGGCATGTTCATTCAGGTTGAGGGTACGAAAGAGTTTGTCAGCATTTACCAGTTCTCTGCCCAGCACCTCAGCCAAACGGCCAGCGGCCAGGCGGCGATACAGTTCCATCTGGAACATACGGTCGCGGGCAACAAGGTAGCCCAGGGCAAAATATGCATCTTCTTCAGATTTGGCGTAGATATGAGGTACGCCAAAATCATCGAAATATACTTCAGTATCTGATTTTATTCCGGGCAGTTGAATGTTTCCGGAATAATCCGGAATAAATGACCGGAGCCAGAAAATGAGGCTAATAATGCAAAGGCCGAGCAGCAGTGCAATGACGATCCAGATCGTTTTTTTTTTCATTCGGGGCTAAAATAAGTCAACAAGCGTGAAAAAAGCCCTTTGAAACTTAAAGTTTTCTTTGGTTTTGTTGTTCAAAAAGCCAGGAAGCGAAAGGCAAGTCGGCCGGCACTGTTATTTTGATGTTTTCGCGCTCACCCTCAACGAGTTGCGGCCTCAATCCAGCAGCTTCCCATACTGAGGCACAGTCAGTAAAGCCGGTGTCGCTGACCTGCATGTATGCCGCTTTAATCTTTTCGGTATCAAAGCATTGTGGTGTTTGTACACTTCTGAGGTATTGCCTGTCAACGAGTGTACTTACACCCTCATGCACCTTTCGGATGGTATCGGTGAGTGGTATTGCCGGAATCGCGGATTCGTGTTGTGTAGCGTGCCTAAAGCAACGTTTAATCAGTTCATCGGATGGGAATGGCCTCACTCCGTCGTGTATGGCAGTAATTCCTCCTGAGATCAGGGCAAGGCCTCTTTTCACTGATTCGAAGCGTGTTGCACCTCCGGCAATCATCTGGTGCTCAATGGCGCAATTGAAATGTTTTACCAAATTTTGCCAAAGCCCAATATGTTCATGTGGGAGAACGACTGTAAAATCTGCTTCCGGCAATGCCTGTGCAAATCGTTCGAGTGTAATCAACAACATTGGTTTTTCGCCTATTGTCAGGAATTGTTTTGGTAATTCCTGCATCATTCGGCTGCCGCTACCTCCGGCAACGATTACAACATGGTATTTCAATTTTAAAGAATCAACATTGCATCGCCATAGTTAAAGAAGCGGTATTTTTCTTTGATAGCTTCTTTATAGGCATCCATAAGAAACTCATGCCCTGCAAAGGCTGACACCATAATCAGGAGGGTACTCATAGGCATGTGAAAATTGGTTACCAATGCATTTGCCACTCTGAAATCGTAGGGTGGATAAATGAATTTATTGGTCCATCCGGCATAAGGTTTCAGAAAGCCTTCGGTAGAAACGGATGATTCGATAGCTCTCATGGTTGTAGTACCTACTGAGAAAACCCTGTGTTTTTCACTTTTGCTTTTATTAACCAAAGCCACCGCTTCTTCGGAGATATACATTTCTTCGCTGTCAACTTTGTGTTTGCTAAGGTCTTCTACCTCGACCATTCGGAAGCTTCCTAAGCCAACGTGGAGTGTTATTTCAGCAAAATTGACTCCTTTGAGTTCCATTCGTTTCATCAGTTCACGGCTAAAGTGGAGTCCGGCGGTGGGTGCCACAACAGCTCCTTCGTTTTTAGCATAAACCGTTTGAAACCGGATATCATCTTCAGCGTCTGGGGTACGGTTGATGTATTTTGGGATAGGGGTTTCGCCCATTGAATACAGCACTTTTTTAAATTCTTCGTGCGGGCCGTCGAAAAGGAAGCGCAGGGTACGCCCTCTGGAGGTGGTATTGTCAATAACCTCAGCTACCAGTGAGTCATCTTCGCCGAAATAGAGTTTATTGCCGATGCGGATTTTTCGAGCAGGGTCAACGAGCACGTCCCAAAGGCGGCTTTCAGCGTTCAGTTCGCGCAGGAGGAATACTTCTATTTTTGCGCCTGTTTTTTCTTTATTACCATACATCCGGGCAGGAAAAACGCGGGTATTGTTGATAATGAAGGTGTCACCATCTTCGGTATAATCGAGGATATCTTTGAACATTTTGTGTTCAATGGTTCTGGTCTTCCGGTCGAGCACCATTAATCTGGATTCATCTCTGTTCTGAGTGGGTCTTTCAGCGATTAACTCCGGAGGCAATTTGAATTTAAACTGCGACAGCTTCATGGTACGTCTTTTAAAATTTAAGGCGGCTAAATTAGCAAAAAAGAGGGCTTGAAAAACGGGTATTGGCTATTCACTATCCAGCGTGAATAAATCGGCGTTTAGAATAAGTTTTCAGGGTGATGGGCGTTATACTTTTGCAGTATGGTAAGGGTTTCTACAGTTTTATTGCTGTTATTTAGTATTACGCTATCGGCACAAGCGCAAAAGGATGTACAAAATTATATTTCGCAATATAAAGACATTGCAATCAGGGAGATGGAGCGTTATGGCATTCCGGCGTCTATCAAAATGGGTCAGGGTATTCTTGAATCAGCGGCAGGAACAAGTGAGCTTTCGTTACAGGCAAGGAATCATTTTGGCATAAAGTGTAAGAAAGACTGGGCTGGAGAGACGTACACTTATGATGATGATGCCAAGGGGGAGTGTTTCAGGAAATACGCTACTGTATTTGACTCTTACGAGGATCATTCGCGATTTTTGAAGAACAATGCGCGTTATGCAGGGCTGTTTGAGTTAGATCCGAGAGATTACAAAGCCTGGGCACATGGTTTGAAGAAGGCTGGCTATGCAACCAATCCGCAGTATGCCCAATTGCTTATCAAGGCAATCGAAGATTATCGTCTTTATGAGTTGGATACAGCACCTGGAGATTCGCGCCTTGTGGAGGAAGCAAAGCCGGTAAAAAAAGAAGAAAGGGGCCAGGATCAGCGGCCTGATTTGGAAGATTTTACAACAGGGGTGCGCGATAAGCATGATGTAAAGTTGCGGAATCGAGTGAAATACATGATAACGAAGGAGGGCGACACGTATGAGAAAATCATTCATGAATTTTCTTTAATGTCTTGGGAATTGTATAGTTACAATGATTTGTCGCGAAGTACCCCCTTAAAGGCCGGAACAGAATTATACTTACAGCCCAAGCGCCGGAAAGCGGAAGTGTCAAGTCATTCGGTACGTCAGGGTGAGACCCTGCGTGACATTTCGCAGATGTATGCTGTACGCATTCAAAGGATACGCAAGATGAACAAGCTGGGGGCTGATGAGGAGCCCAAAGCCGGACAGGTATTGCGTTTACGTTAGTATAAGCTGAGAAATATCTCATGGCACGACCTGGTATAATTTACCCGGGAGGGTGCGGACAAGGCCGATAAATTCTAATTCGAGGAGCATTGAAGAAGTTTTGCTTACGGGCATATTAGCCTGTAGGGCGATGTTATCAATTGTACAATTTTCATGTTGCCGCAACACTGTTAGCAGGATTTTTTGTTCTGCGTTTATTTCGGGGAAGAGGCTGGTTTGCACGTGTAGGTTGGTATTGTTGGTTTCTTCCCAGCCCATATACCAGGCCAGGTCGCTGGCATTTGTGAGTATAGATGCCTTGTTGTGGCTGATAAGGCGATTACAACCTTCGGAGAATGGTTCGCCCCAGCGGCCCGGGATTGCGAATACGTCACGGTTATATGATGACGCGATGTTTGCGGTAATTAATGCTCCGCCTGAAATAGCTGCTTCTACTACTACGACAGCATCGGCCAATCCGGCAACAATGCGGTTTCTTGCCGGAAAATTTTCTCTATCGGGGTTTGTACCGCTTGGGAAGTCAGTAATCAGCCCACCACGGGCTTTCATTTTGCGTGCTAAATCTTTGTTGACACCCGGATAGAGTCGGTCGAGGCCGTGGGCAAGTACTCCGAGGTTTTGAATACCGAGATTGAGTGCGGTACGGTGTGCGATAGTGTCAATGCCGTATGCCAGGCCGCTGATGAGGCTGCACCCATTTCGTGCCATTTCGGTGATAAGTTCTTCGGTAACTCTGTGACCATATTCGGTGGCTTTTCGTGTGCCAACAACAGCAACCATTCTACGCGCATTCAGGTCCATTGTGCCCTGTGTGAACATTACCAAAGGTGCATCTTCACACGCTTTGAGTCTTGTGGGGTATTGGGGGTCATTGGGTTTGAGTGCGGTTATACCCTCCTGCTTAATAAATTTCATTTCTTTAGCAGCACTTTCACGAAAAGCATTGATGGCACTTCTGCTGATATTCTCGGGTTTTATACCGGGGAGCCTGATTTGTTCGGGCTGGTCGAGGAAATCAGTAGGTGAGCCTGTTTGTTCGATAATTTTCCGTGAAGTTCGAGGGCCTATTCCGGGGATAAGGCTTAAAGCCAGGTAGTCTGTAATTTCCTGTTCATTTTCCATAAATTGATTTAATAAATAATAAAGAATGTACTTAATTCGCAATACAAAGAGCGGTGCTCTTTTTTTATCAGATAATATTTAAACATGCCAAGGTATTCTTTTTTTAGGATGAAATCAAGGTCAATATTTATAGGGGTGATTTTTTTCTTCACCGGAACTGTGTTATTTGGTCAGTCAGTGATTATCAGTGGGCAAGTAAGTGATGCAAAGACCGGGCAGGCAATGCCGGGGGTCTTGGTTGTATTGGAAGGTTCGTCAGGTGTTGGTGCCCAATCGCAGGTAGATGGCAGTTTCCGGCTTGAAGTTCAGCCGGGGCAGGTAAAGTTAAGTGCGCGTGTAATGGGCTACGAGACTGCATATAGTAAAATATTGAATGTTCTGGCAGGAGAGGAATTAAAGATTGATTTCAAGTTGAAGGAGAAAGCTGTTCAGTTAGGCACTTTTGTAATGAGTGCCTCACGTTACGAGCAGGAATTAGAGCGGATTACCATGACAGTAGATGTTCTAAAACCCAACATTATTGAGAATAAAAACACAACGGTGATGAAGGATGCAATTCAACAAATACCGGGTGTATCAATTGTAAATAATGAGCCTCAGATTCGCAGTGGCAGTGGTTTTAGCTTTGGGGCAGGTTCGAGGGTTTTGGTAATGGTTGACGATATGCCTTTGCTTTCGGGCGATGCGGGGCGGCCAAGCTGGGGGTTTTTGCCGGTTGAGAATATTGAGCAGGTAGAGGTAGTCAAGGGAGCAGCTTCTGTTTTGTATGGTTCAGCCGCACTAAGTGGCGTGATTCATATCCGGACGGCCTACCCACGCGACACTCCACAAACGAAGGTGAATGTATATTCGGGGATTTATAATAATCCAAGAAATAAGGATGCTATTTATTGGGGAAAAAACAATCCGGCCTATACAGGTATAAGCTTTTTTCATAGCCGGAAAGTGGGAAAAACAGATGTCGTGATTGGTGGGAATTTCTTCAATGACAATGGATATAAAGGTTCTGTGCCGGTTAATCAGGGCGACACAACCTTGAATCGTTTTGCCGAGCAAAGGGGTGAGTTTGAGAACCGGGCAAGGCTTAATTTTAGTTTACGCCACCAAAGCGATAAAGTTAAAGGCCTGATGTATGGCTTGAATGGCAATGCGATGATTTCACGGTTTACGCAAACACTTATTTGGTTTAATGCAGATAGTGGTATGTACCGTTCATTTCCCGGGGCAATCACACTTACCCAGCAAGGTACTGCTTACATTGACCCTTGGCTGAGTTATACCGGAAGCAATGGCTGGAAGCATCATTTACGCAACCGATATTATTATCTTGACAACAACAACGACAATAATCAGGGGAATAAAAGTCATTTGATTTACAATGAGTATCAGTTGCAAAAGCACTTTGGAGGAGCAGAACGTGATTTATTACATTTTACAAGCGGGCTTGTTTCATCGCTAACGTACGGTAATTCAGCACTTTACAAAGGCAATCTCGCTCCGGGTACTTCACAGATTGCCTACAGTAATGCGCACAATTTGGCTGCATACATTCAGCTTGATAAAACCTTTTTTGAAATTCTTAACCTGAGTGTAGGAGGGCGTATAGAGTATTTCAGCATTACGCAACCCCGATTAAATAAGGGTGACCAAGTAAGGCGTGAGCATGAGGCCAAGCCGGTTTTTCGGGCGGGAGCCAACCTGAAATTAGGTCGTGCAAGTTTTCTAAAAGCCTCTTTCGGACAAGGGTTCAGGTTTCCGACGATGGCTGAGAAATATATTCGCACACAGGTAGGGCCGATTAGAATCTATCCGAACGATTCTCTTAAATCGGAGTCATCATGGAATGCCGAGATGGGTATCAAGCAGGTGGTTGTAATTGGTAAGTTCAAAGGGTTTATTGACCTGACAGGTTTTGTGCAGCAGTTTAATAACAATATTGAATTCAACTTCGGGTTATTCGGCACCTTGCAAGACCCACTGTTTGGTTTGGGATTTTCTTCGATCAATATTGGGAAAACGCGTGTAAGTGGTGCAGAGGTAACATTTGCCGGCCAGGGTAAGATAGGGAAATGGGAGATTCAAAGTCTTGCCGGGTATACGTATGCCATGCCGGTTACATTGCAACCGCATGCACCATATCCTGTAAAAACAACAGACGGCCAAACTGCATTGACCTACAACAAGTCTGGTTCTGATTCGAGTCAGAACATTTTAAAGTACCGATTTCGTCATTTGGTACGGGCAGACGTAGAGTTAAGTCGCAAATGGTTTAGTTTTGGTATTAGTGTTCGGTATAACAGTTATATGCAGAACATTGACAAGATTTTTCTTGATTTAGATCAGATTTTACCTTTGCTGGGGCTTCCTTCGCCTGGTGTTACAGACTTCAGAGCCACACACAACAAAGGGGTATGGGTTGCCGATTTGCGGGTACATTTTAAGCTAAACCAATCAATCAGGTTAGGTTTTGTAGTGAATAACCTTTTGAATGCCGAATATACATTACGTCCGATGGTTATTGAGTCGCC